>MGUS01000084.1:14330-16189 GCA_001800085.1 Elusimicrobia bacterium RIFCSPLOWO2_01_FULL_60_11
GCGCGGTATTTTTCCCCGCCGTGGACCACGCGGTGGCAGACCCGGTCCAACGGGCGTGACGCCGATGCCTGGCGCAGGATGCCGCCCAAGGCCTCTTCCGTGACCGGGATCCCCTCCTGAAGACCCTGGGCGAGGGTCTTCTCATCCGGCATCGACAGGATCTTGTATTTGACCGAACTGGAACCGCAGTTGAGGACGAGGAGGTTCAAGCTGATTTGGCGGCCGCGCGGCGGTAAAGGTTGACGGACCGCCTGGAGGCCTTCAAGCGGTACTTGCTGAACAAGAGCCGGGCCAGGCCTTCATCCGACATGCGCTCCTGTTCCAATTTGGGCAAGTTGGAGAGGAGTTCGCCGATGCGGCGGATGGCCGTCTCTCTCTTGTTGAGGAACAGGTCTTTGAGCGGCCTCTCGTCCCCCCAGGGCAGGATGACGCTCTTTCCGTAGAGCGCGCGGCTCACCGTGGAGGCGGCGAGTTTCAGGTCCCTTGAGAGGTCTTTCTGGGTGTAGGGCGCCTGGGCCGCGGGCTCGCCCGTGCGCAGGTAGGAATGCTGCCGGAGCACCCAGGCGTTGATGGATTTCTGCAGGGTGTCCTGGCGGAGGTTGATCCAATCGATCTTGGTGAGCACTTCCCTCAATTTTTTCTTTTCCTCCTTGTTGAGGGTCTTTTTCAGCTCGGGCAATCGGTCGCGGTTCACCATGTAGCGGCCCGAAGCCATGTGGGGCGAAAAGTAGAAGATGACGGGACGGTCTTTGTCGATCTCGATCCGGGCCACGAGGGTGTAGTGGATCTCGCCTTCCGGCGGGAGGGACGAGGGATGATAGAATTCGGACTGGACGGAAAGCTCGAGAAGGAGCGAGGCCAGGTCCTTTCCTTCCTGAGGGGTGAGCCCGCAGGCGCGGGCGGCTTCGTCCATCGTCTCGCTCCCCTGCCGGTAGAGAAAGTGCTTCTCAAAGTTCTCCCGCCCGATCCGCCGGATCAAGTCCGTCATGCCTCTGTGGCGCTGCAAGAGGGTCTCCACATCCCCGGAATCCGAAGCAGACCGCACGCGGTCCTCATTGAGCTCGTAAAAGCCGGAGGCCAGGCGGGTGTTGGGAAACCTTTTCTTCGTGAGGACCTTGAAAGAGGGGTCCTCCGGCCGCAGAAGCCTCTGGACGAAAGGATCCTGCTCTATTTCCGATATGAGCTTGGCGAATTCGGATTCCGGGGTGTTCAAGATGGCGGCGAAGTTGAGGCGGTAGATGAGGCGGCCTTTGAGGACCGCTTTGGGCGAGAGCGACTGGCGCACTTCCTGGGCCATTGAAGAATTTTACAATATCACGGGTATCATGGGGACACCCTACTTAATTCATCAGAATTAAGTAGGGTGTCCCCAGATCACTGCGTCAGGCGCTGAAGCCCGCGTTTTGCCTCTTCGTTGTCCGAGTCCAGCTCCACGGCGCGCTTCCAGACCGACTGCGCCTTGGCCTTGTCCCCGGAGAGGAAGGCCTCCAGGCCCTCTTTGTAGAGGTTCTGGCTCAGGACCTTCTTCTGGAGCTCCCAGCGCCGCTGCGCGTCCGCAAGGGCGCTCTTGGCCTCATGCGTGTCGTTGACTTCCACGGCCTTCCGGAGATGGCTGATGGCCGCTTCCCAGTTGCCGGCGCCGGCGGCGTTCCTGCCGGTCTCCAGGTTGCTTTCATAGAGTTTTGTCTTGGACAGTTCCATATTGCGCTTGGCGTCCTCATGATCGGGCGAGATGTTGACGACTTCCCCGAAGAGCCGGTAGCTTTCCTCGTAATTCTCCTTCTGGAAGGCCTCCATGGCGCTCAGGTAGTTCTTTTCCGCCATGAACTTCTGGAGCTCTTCCTTCTCTTTCTTGACCT
>MGUS01000084.1:16207-21640 GCA_001800085.1 Elusimicrobia bacterium RIFCSPLOWO2_01_FULL_60_11
GGTAGAAGGATTCCACGAAGGAGAGGAACTGGCTCTCGATGTGGTTCAGGTAACCCTGGGCCGCCTTGTTGTCGGGCTGGAGCACGAGCACGGCCTGGAACTCCGTGCGGGCGTCCAGGAGATTGCCGGCCTCGAAGAACGCTTCGGCGCGGTTGAAGAGCGCCGTGGCCTGCTGGACCAGCTTTTCTTTCTGGTCGCCCGCCTCCAGCTCCTTGAAGTCCTGCTGGATCTTGGCCAGGAACTTGTTGTTCTCCTCGAGCCAGGGGGCCACTCTCTGGATCTGGAAGCAGATCATGAAGGCGTCCACCAGGAGGCCCTGTCCGTAAAGGGTCTTGGCCTGCTTGACCTTGGTCTTGAGCTGGTCGTCCGCGGTGGCCAGGCGGCTGGTCTTGCCGAACCTGTAGATGACGGAGACCCGGTGCGTGTCGCCCACGTCCCCGAACGGGACGAAAGCGTAGTCCACGCGGAAGATGGGGTTCTCAAAGCCCACGCCGTAGGTCAGCTTCTGGTCCAGGTCCTTGGCGGCTTTGTATCCGACGCGGAGATGGAACATGTTCAGCACCTTGTACTGCAGGGCCAGGGCGGGGTAGGCCCCTGAACCGAACTGCAGGACTTCGTCGAAATCAGCGGTGAGCGCTTCGCCGAACCAGGCGCGGCTCAATCCGATGCGGACCGTCTGAGGCAGGGGGCTGGATTCGCCTTTGAATTTGATGCCGGGCCCCAGGTTCTGCACGGCGCCGGCGATCTTCAGACCGTCCAGATACTTGCCTTTCAGCGGGTAGTTGGCGCCCAGGTCGAGGGCGAACCCCGAGGCGGATTCATCGGCGAGTTTGCGGCTCAAGATCTTCAAGGTGGCGCCGGTGGAGAGGCCTTCCACGACCCGCTCGCCCAGGACCAGTTTCCAGGTCTTGGCCCAGCTGCCGCTTATAAGGATGTCGCGCGCGCTCAAAGTCCCGGTGCGGGCCCCGTTCTTGTCGAACCCTTCGATCTGGCCGTAGGTGAAGTAGTTGAGGGCGCCGGCGAATGTGCCGAACCGCGGGGTCGGGTGCGCGTAGGTGAAGACCTCCTGCCGGAGGTCGTCGATGAATTCGTTGTGCATGAAGCCCGCTTCGCGGCGGGAGAGGCCGGCGAGAAGAGAAGGGTTGTAGAACTGGGCGAAGGAATCGTTCTCGGAGGCGTACTGGGTGCCGGCCATGGCGACGGCCTTGCCGCCCACGTCGACTTTAAGGAAATTGGCCGTGTTCTTGCCGGGGGCCGCAAAGAGCCCCGTGCCCGCCAAGGCGATGGCCAACCCGGACGCGCAGAGCCCCAGTTTCTTCATCATCGCGTTCATCTTATCACCATGATCTTGCCCGTCTTCCGGTTGGACCCGCTCTCGATGATGTAGATGTAGACGTCGGACGCCAGCGGCTCTCCGGCCGAGTTGGTCACGTCCCAGAGCACCTTGCCGTCCGTGGGGTCCATGAAATCGATCTTCTGCGCCAGCTCTCCGGCCGCGGTGAAGACGCGGATGTTGCCGGCGCTCGGGAGAAAGGCGAAGGTGATGCGGGTGTGGCTCTCCGAGGGCTTGAAGGGCACGGGGTAGGCGTAGGCGTTGGAGACGTCGTTGTCGGGCACGCCGAAGACCGAGTAGACGGAGAAGTGGGCCACATTCGATTTAGCGGTCTTGGAATCGGAGTTGACCGTGCCGCGTGTGAGCTTCTGCCAGGTGTTGCTGACTTCATCCAGCACGAAGACCTGCAGGTTCTTGACCCTCACCCTGGGGTTGGTGCCGTCCACATACCCGTCTCCGTCCGCGTCCAGATAGGGCATGGTGACGCTGACGGGAAGGTTGAAATTGGTCTTGATGAGAGAGCCGTCTTCTTTGACCGCCACGAATTCGCGCATCGTCACGGGTTGGGCGAAGGGGCCCAGCAGGGACTTCATCTTGTCGTTGGCTTCCGTGATGGAGCTCTGGGGGGTGAACATGGGCGCGTGCCAGCCGCTGGACCTTTTGGGCCCGCCCTTGGGCGCTTGGGCCACGCCGCCGGAAAGGACGCCCACGCTCACCGTGGCCGGTTCGCTGAATGCCCCGGCGGGGATATCCACGACCGTTTGGCCGTCGTCCGCCACGATCATGTTGACGACTGCGGGGTCCAGTACCGTCTCATATTGAGCGGTATATTCCTGTGACAGGCGGTTGCCGCCCAAGTCCGTCATGGCGCTGGAAATTGTGAGTTCATAAAGCCACCCGTAGTGAAGATTCTGTTGGGGCCGGATCGTGAGTGTGCGGGTGGCGGTGTTGTAGGTAAGGGTCACGGCAGTCACCTCATATTGAGTGCCGTTCATGTTGTCGCGGAGGCCGATGAGGGTGACGTTCGCGGTGGACACCACGGTGTCGCTCTTCATGTCCTTGTCGAATATGTAGGTGATGGACATGGAACTGCCCACGCCCAGGTAGATGCCCGTGGCCGACTGGACCGAGGAAATGGAGTTGACCTCAGCCGTGGGCTTGACCGTGTCCTCGGTGAAGACGAATGTGAAGAGCTTGGAGTCGCCCCAGTTGCCGGCGGTGTCCTTGGCCCTCACGCGGAAATAGTAAGGGACGGAGTCCCGCTTGGGGGTGCCGGATGAGACCTGGAAATAGGCCGCGGCGGTCGTGGTCATGACCGTGTAGGGCACGGCGGCATCCCCGGGATCGGTCCCCGTGGCAAAGAATACCGAGTAGCCGGCGATGGGCGAGATCTTTCCGGAAAGCTGGCTGATGGCGCTGGTGTCGGTGGAGTCCCAGACGAAGTAGGGGTCCTGGTGGGGCGAGGCGATGCCATCCTCTATCCCGTTGGTGTCCGTGGGCGAGAACTGGGCGGTGATACCCGAGATGACGGGAGAAGAAAGATCCACGTTGATCTTGAATTTCGCCGTTCCCAGGGCGACATGGAGCTGGGTGCCCTGGAACCCGAAAGTATCGCCCATGGCGTGGAAATACCAGGGACCCGACGCGGCGGCCTCCACCACGATGACGTCGTTCGTCAAGAAACCCGGGTCCGAAGGAGTGACGTTGGCCGTATCGTTGGAGGTCTGGTTGAAGCGATAGTGGTAGTGGGAGGAATTGGTGGCCGTGAAGGATGTGACCGGCACGTTGATCCAGTCGGAATCCTGCAGCCCGGTCTTCCAGGCCACTTCGGGAGCCGAAGGGAATGTGACCACGGAGACGGGCACCGATGTGCTCGTCTCGACGCCATGGCCGTTGCGGGCCTTGACGTGGATGTTGTAGACGGAACCCGAGATCATGTTGGTCATGACGACGCCCGTCGTCCCGCCCCATTGGGAGAATGTGCGCCAGACCGGCGCGGCGGATGCGTTGTTCATGTTGCCGTCCGCGGGGACATAGGTGCGGTCGTGAGGGCTGCCGGGCGGCACGGAGACGACGTTCAAGATGGAATATTGGGTGTCGTCAGGGTCGGCGGACGGATTGGTGCCGGAGCTTAAGATCAGGACCGCGATCTCAAAGCTCAAAGGCACGGCCTGGGGCGCCGCCGGAGTGACGGCCAGAGTCCGCGTCGCGCCCGCCACCATGAAGATCACGTCGGCCGCGGGGGGTTCGCGCCAGCTGACCTGGTAGCTGTATTGGGTGTTGGTGGAAAGGTTCACGAACGTCCAGGACGAGATGCCCGCGGTCCAGGCGCCGGCGGCCGTGAGAGTGCTGGTCGAGCCCCCGGCCGTGAGGGTCGCGGATTCCACCAGGAACTCGCTGCCCGGGGGAGCCGTGTTCTCATCCCAGACGATGGTGATGGAAGAGATGCCCGTCAGGTATTCCAGGGCGGGAGCGCCGTTCGTGAGGAAGGACGATGTGAACAGGGGGTCCGTCCCCACACCCAGGCGGTTGACGGCCACCACACGGCTCTTGAAATTGGTGGAAGGGCGGATCGGTTTGAAGACGATCTGGTTGGACAAGGTCACGGACGACATCAGGACGGATGCGAAGTCGTCGGACGAGACCTCGGCCCTGTAAAGGGTGTCCGACGGATTGGAAGGATTGGTCCACGCGAAGGCCGCGGAACTCACGCCGACCCAGGTCATGCCGCCCGAGACGGGCGCGGCCGCCAATGTGGCTGTGGAGCCCAGGGGGAACCAGGCGCTGTCCAGATTGCGGCGGTTCACGGCTTTCAAGCGCATATAATAGGAAGTGTTCGGGACCATGGAGGTGCTTGTGACGGAAAGCGAGAAGGTGTCCGATGATGTCACACGGCCCACGAAGTCCGGGCTTGTGGCGAAGCGGACGGAGTAGTTGGTATCGGAGGGGTTGCTGTATGGATTCGTCCACGCGACCGTGATGGAAGAAACATGGATGGCGGAAGGGCCTCCCGTTCCCGGCAAGGCCGCCAGGGTGGCGGTCGTGAGCAATGCCGAGAAGTTCGAGATGTTGCCCGCGATGTCCCTGGCGCGGACATGATAGGCGTAAGAGGTGTTGGGCAGGAGGCCCGCGTCCTCGGCGCTGTCGCTCACCTGGAAGCCGAGCGAGGTGTCGAATGAACCCGCGCCCGCGCCGGCAAGCGTCTCTTCGAAATGGTAGGGCGCCGCGGCCAGGCCGCTCATGGGGTCTGAAGCCGAGGCGGTCAAGTTCAAAGTGAAGGTGGTGGAGACCACGTTGGAGATAGAAACCCCCGCCGGAGTCGTGGTGTCGATGTTGATGGGTCCCGTGGAGACATTGGCGAGGAAATTATGGGTTCCGCCTTCGCCTCTGACGTGGAGATAATTGGGCCCTTCCGCCGTGGCTGTGGTGATCAAGATGTTCGTCGTTGTCGAGAAGATGGGAGGGTCGGATTCCAAGGCCGTATCAAATTCGGTCGTGTTGAAACGATAGTGGAATATCCTTGAACCCGCCAGAGTGAAAGCGGCGGAGGTGACATTGACCCAGAGATGGGCCGCCGGTGTGGAGGCGATGACGGCGGGGTCGCCCACGCCCGTGGAAGTGGATTCAGACGGAGGGCTGAAGGAAGTTTCCACAAGCAGGGAATTCCTGGCCTTGACCCTGAAGGTATAGGCGGTGTCGCCGATGAGCCCCAGGTTGGTGACCCCGGAAGCCCCGTTCCAGCCGGCATAGGTGAGCCAGACGGGAGTGGGCTGCAGAGCGCTTTCATTCGTCCCATTGGGGGCGCCCAGGTAACCGAGTAGCGTTTCATTATATATGGCGAATTCCGTGTAAGCGGGGTTGCTGAACACAGCGGGGTTTTGAATGGAGAGGGTGATGGATGAAATGTAGGCCATGAGGACCGTGGGAGACCCGGGAGTCACGGCCAGGGACACCGTGGCGAACTGCTGGGAATAGGCGGTCTCAAGGAAGTTCCAGTTCCTGGCCTTGACGCGGTAATACTGGGTGGTGTTGGGGGCCAGTCCGACAGGCGAGGAGGAGAGCATCGTCACCCAGGTCGTCTGGCCGAGTAACGGGGTCAT
>MGUS01000084.1:21662-22383 GCA_001800085.1 Elusimicrobia bacterium RIFCSPLOWO2_01_FULL_60_11
GGATGGATCCAAACTCCTCTCCATGAAGAATTCCGTCTGGTCAGAATTGGACCCTTCGATACCGGCCAGAGTCCAGGAAGCAGTCATGGTCGTGGTCCCGACGCTGGAGAAGAGTCCCGGCAGGGGAATGGCGGACAGGGTGGCCGTTGTAGTGATTGTCGTGAACGAGCTCGGCAGCTGGTTGAAATTGACGCTGCGTATCATGAGGTCATAGGTCGTGTTGGGCAAAAGGTTGGAGAGGGTCAGGACCGCCGCCGGGCTGCCGGAAACGGCATAAGCCGCGCTCGTGTTGCTGGCGCTGAAATTCCCGGTCGAGACCTGAAGAAGGGTCTCGACGGTGTTCCCCCCCGCGTTCAGCTGCACCGTGACGCTGGTGGTCTTGACCGCGAACGCCAGCATCGTGGGCGGCAAGGAAAGGGTCGCGGTGGAACCTAGATCCGCGAAGGCAGTTTCATATCCCAGGCGGTTGACCGCCTTTCCCCGGAAGTAATAGGTGGTGTTGGGGAAGAGGCCCGTGAAATCGGTGGTCGAGCCGGCGAGGACGGCCGAGGTGGCGATGCTTGCGGTCGCGAACCCGCTTTCCGTGGTTATCTGGATGGTATAGACCGTGTCCGAAGGATTGGAGTTGAGCATCCAGGTGAACCCGATGGAGGACTGGGCGACCGTGAAGCTGGAAATGGCGGGCTGGGCGGCATAAGTGACCGTGGCGATAGACACGGTG
>MGUS01000085.1 GCA_001800085.1 Elusimicrobia bacterium RIFCSPLOWO2_01_FULL_60_11
AGCGACGCCAAGGGACCCGCGCTCTTCATCACGGTGGACTTGATCGGCTATCTATTCGACGAGGTCGCCCAGACCAAGTCCCTCATCAAGAAAGAACTGAAGATCCCTCCTTCCAGGGTCTTCATCTTCAGCACTCACGACCACAGCGGACCCGACGCCATCGGACTTTGGGGAAAGGACGGAGGGTCGGGCAAGGACCAGGATTATCTCAATGCCCTGCGTGGCAAGATCGCCGCCTGCGCCGCGGAGGCGGTCAGGAACCTGAAGCCCGCCAAGGCGGCGTTCGGGAAGGTCCGCTACGACAACCCCATCGAGGATTCCCGCCCGCCCAAGATCGTCAATGATCTTCTTCTTTCAATGCAGGTCCAGGACAATGACGGCAAGGCCATCGCCACTCTCGTCAACTATGCCATGCACGCCGAGGTCTTGAACGGCGACAACACGCGGATCACCTCCGACTATCCGGGCGTCCTGCGGGAGCGGCTGGAAAAGCAATACGGCGGGGTGGGCATGTTCGTGCCGGCCGACATCGGGGGCATGCAGTCGCCTTTCGTGCTGTTCCACTCGTTCTGGTCGCGGGCAAGGGTCGGGAAATCCGTGGCGGACAAAGTCATCCGGTCCCTCAAGGGCCAAAAGGCCGTGGAAATCACCTCCTTGGATATCCGCACAAAAGACATCGTCTTTCCCATCGAGAACAAGCGCTATATCGGCGCCATCGAATCGGGCATGTTCGGCCAGTCGAAGAAGTTCATCAAGAAGGTGGACGGCCAATACCGCCTGCCCGCGGATATCGGGCTCATCCGCATCGGCCCCGCGCAGTTCTTGACGCTCCCCGGCGAGGCCTTCCCCGAACTGGGGAATGTTTTCCGCGCCCGGATGAGCGGGGACTACAATTTTGTCCTCGGACTTGCCGACAACGAGATCGGCTACATCGTCCCGGACAACGAATGGCGTGACGACGGCTATGAGGAGAACATGTCTCTCGGGCCCAAGACAACGAAAATGCTGACAAAAGCTGTGACTGAATTGCTGGCAAAGTGAAATACTGGCTGGCGCTCGCCCTCACCGTCCTCATCTGCGGCGCGGCGCGGGCTGAAGATTTAGACGCGCGGCTGGCCCAGGGCCGCAAACACGCCTGGTCCGGGGATTTTCAGAAAGCCGAGGACGACATCCTCCATGTGACTCGCCAAAACCCCAAGTATGCCGACGCCTGGTCGGCTCTGGGGGATGTCTACCTCTGGTCCAAGCGGGCGGAAAAATCGCTCGAGGCCTATTCCAAACAGATCGAGCTGGAACCCCAAAAGCCCTCGGGCCTGGTCTCCCGCTCCAAAGCCCTCCGCGACCTGCGGCGGTTCCCGCAAGCCCGCCAGGACCTCTACCGGGCCTTGGAGCTCGGCGGGGACAAGGCCGAGATCGGGAAACTCCTGCGGGACTTGAGCCGCGTTCCCTCGCCCAAGGCCTGGGAATCCTCTTTCGCTTACGACTACCAGAGTTTTTCTTCGGAACGGCAGGAGTGGCAGGCCTTCACGGCCTATCTGAAGCGGGAGCACCGCCGGGGGTCCTCCCAGCTCGAAGCCGCCTACACCAAGCGCTTCTCCATGCGGGACAGGTCCCTGGCTTCGGACAACTACCTGGACCTCTGGAAAAGGTCTTACGCCAATGTCCGCTATCAAGGTTCTTTCGAGGCCAATTTTCTCCCCAAGCATGACGCATACGCCGAGATCTTCCAGGGTTTCGGAAAGGGCTGGGAGGCGTCCGTCTCCTACCGCTTCTCCGATTTCCTCTCCGACCGCGTGGACCAGGGCGGGTTATCCCTGGCCAGGTATGTTTCAAGGTTCTATGTCCGCGAGAAGACCGTTCTCATCCCGGACTCGGCCGGGGGCGGGTATTCCCAGCAGTTCCTGGCGCGGGTCTACGGGAACGCCGTGGATGACTTCTTTGAGCTCTCGGGCGGGTTCGGGAAAGACAATCAGGTCATGCCGGCCGTCCCGGACGTCCAGGGCCGTTCCAGCTCATTCTGCGCCGCCCGCGTCCAAAAATTCTTTACGGACGCCTTGGGGCTTTCCATTTCCGCCGACTATGAAGCGCACGAAAAAATACCCTCCCAAAGGGGCCTGACCGCCCGGATCCTGGCCCGCTGGTAGGGCAGCCCCCGGATGTAGTAAAATCAGGTTCATGCCTGATTCCGACACAAAATCACCCGAGATCCCCAAGGCCTACGACCCCAAGGCCATCGAGGCCCGCTGGGCCGATTTCTGGGTAAAAGAGAAACTCGCGGAGCCCGAAGCTTCCTCTAAAAAGCCCCCTTTCGTCATCGTCATCCCGCCCCCCAACGTCACGGGCTCTCTGCACATGGGCCATGCCTTGAACAACACGCTCCAGGACATCTTGATACGCTGGAAGAAGATGAGCGGTTTTGACGCCCTCTGGGTGCCCGGCACCGATCACGGAGGCATCGCCACGCAGAATGTCGTGGAAAAACTCCTCAAATCTGAAAAAAAATCCCGCTACGACCTGGGCCGCGAGAAATTCCTGGAGCGCCTCTGGCAGTGGAAAAAAGAATCCGGCGACACCATCCTGATGCAGCTCCGCCGCCTGGGCTGCATGCTGGACTGGAGCCGCACTCACTTCACCATGGACGAGAAATGCTCCCAGGCCGTGCTCCGCGCTTTCCTGGACCTCTACAAGAAGGGCTGGATCTATCGGGGCAAACGCATGGTGAACTGGTGCGTGCGCTGCCGCACGGCCTTGTCCGACATCGAGGTCGAATTCGAAGAAAGAAAGGACAAGCTCTACCACATCCGCTACCCCATCCTCTCCGGCAAGGCGGACGGCTGGCAGGGCAAGCCCCTCGTGGTGGCCACCACGAGACCCGAGACGCTTTTAGGAGACACCGCGGTCGCCGTCCATCCCGATGATCCGCGCTACGAAAAGATCCACGGCTGGTGGGTGCAGCTGCCTCTCGTGGACAAGGAGATCGCCGTTATTTCCGACGCCGCGGTGGACCCCAAGTTCGGCACGGGCGTGGTCAAAGTGACTCCGGCGCATGACCCGGCGGACTTCGAGATGGGCGAACGGCATCACCTGGAGCAGGTGGTCGTCATCGGCTTCGACGGCAAGATGACGCCCGAGGCGGGGAGATACGCGGGGCTTTCCCGCGAGGAATGCCGCAAGAAGATATTGGAGGATTTGGAGGCGCAGGGCCTGGTCGAGAAGATCGAGGATTACCCACATTCGGTGGGCACCTGCTACCGCTGCGGCACCGTGATCGAGCCGCTCGTATCCGACCAGTGGTTCCTCAACACCAAAGAGATGTCCAAAGAAGCGGGGGACGCCACCCGCAAAGGCGGGGTCAAGATTTTTCCCGATTCCTGGACAAAACCCTATCTGCTCTGGATGGACAATCTAAGGGACTGGTGCATCTCGCGCCAGATCTGGTGGGGGCATAGGATCCCCATCTGGTATTGCGTTCCGGGCGAGGGGCCGGAGCATCCGTCCCTGCGCACCTCATGCCCGCCCGTCGCATCCGCTGACTCTCCGGGCAAGTGCGGTCGCCACGGCGACCGGTCGCCGGAGGAGACCGCCGGTCAACACTTCGAGCAGGAACCGGACGTCCTGGACACCTGGTTCTCTTCGGCTCTCTGGCCCTTCTCCGTTTTCGATTGGCCGGATCCCGTCCCCGAATTCAAAAAATATTACCCCACTTCCGTCCTGGTGACGGGCCACGAGATCCTCTACCTCTGGGTGGCGCGCATGGTGATGTTCGGGCTCGCTTTCCAGAAGAAGGTCCCTTTCTCGCAGGTCTTCATCCACGGCATCGTGCGCGACAAGAGCGGGAAGAAAATGTCCAAGTCCCTCGGGAACGTGGTGGACCCGCTCGTCATGATGGAGAAGTACGGCACGGACGCCCTCCGCTTCGTGCTGGCCTCCCAGAGCGTCCCCGGGAGGGACCTGCAGATCTCGGACGACTCTTTCGTGGGGGCGCGCAATTTCGCCAACAAGATCTGGAACATGAGCCGTTTCGTCTTCATGAATAGGGGAACGGGTCCCGCGTCGAAGGACGCTCCCCTCGAGCTCTGCGATCGCTGGATCCTCTCGCGCTTCCAGGAGACCGCGCGCTCCGTGACCGGATCCCTGGAGAGCTACAACATCGCCCAGGCCAGCCGCACCCTCTATCAATTCCTCTGGAGCGAGTTCTGCGACTGGTATGTGGAGTTGGCCAAGGCCCGCATGAAGGAGTCCCTCTGGATATTGGAACAGATCCTTTCCGGTTCGCTCCGGCTCCTCCACCCCATCATGCCCTTCATCACCGAGGAGCTTTGGAGGGGGCTGGGAAGGACCGGCTCGCTTCTTCTTGAGGAATATCCCGAGCCCGAGCCCAAGTGGATGGACAAAGAAGCGGAAGAACAGATGGCGGTCCTGATGGACGTGGTCTCCGCGGTGCGCACCGTCCGTTCCGAGATGAACGTGCCGCCCGGAAACAAGATAGCCCTGGTCTTGAGCGTGGCTGAGGACTCCCAAAAAAGTTTTTATCAGGAACACTTGTCCTACATCCGTCACCTCTGCAAGGCGGAGAACATCTCCATCGGTAAGGGCTTGGCCAAGCCGCTCAAGGCCGCCACCGCCATGGTGCGCCGCACGCAGATCTTCGTGCCCCTGGAGGGCTTGATCGATTTTGACAAGGAGAAGACGCGCCTCGCCAAGGAAGTCCAGGGCCTGGAGGCGGACTTGGAGAAGCTGAAAGCCCGCCTCTCCAACCCCGATTTCAAGAAGAACGCCCCGGTCGAGGAGGTCCAGAAGGCCGAGGCCCGCCAGGCGGAATCCGCGGAAAAACTCGGGCGCATGCGGGACCTGATCGCCTCGTTTTAATGAAGTTCCTTAAATTCGTGAAGTTCGAGCACACGCTCTTCTCCCTGCCGGTCGTCTTCGCCGGCTCGTTCCTGGCTTTGGGGGGAGCGGCCCCATCGTTGAGGCAGGCGTTCTGGATCATTCTGGCGACGCTTTCAGGCCGCGCGGCGGGGTTCGGGTTCAACCGCGTCCTGGACTGGGAGATGGATGCTAAAAACCCCCGCACCCAAGGGCGCGAGATCCCCTCGGGCAAGGTCTCCGTCAAAGGGGCCTGGGTTTTCACTCTGGCGTCCTGCGGGCTCTTCGTCCTTTCAGCTCTCATGCTTTCGACCCTCTGTTTCTATCTTTCTTTCATTCCCCTGGCCCTGTTCTTCATCTATCCGTTCCTGAAGCAGAAAACGATGGGGTGCCATTTGGGATTGGGGCTGGCCTGGGGCATCGCTCCCCTCGGCGGATGGCTGGCGGTCTCTCCTGAGATTTTTCCGTTGTCACGGCTTTCCCCGGTTTTTTTGTTGAGCGGCTTCTGCGCCTTCTGGGTGGCGGGTTTTGACA
>MGUS01000086.1:0-1407 GCA_001800085.1 Elusimicrobia bacterium RIFCSPLOWO2_01_FULL_60_11
TGATCTCCAAAAAACGGGACGGCAAGCTCCTCACTCAAGAGGAGATGGAATTTTTCGTCTCCGGGTTCACCCGCGGGGAGATCCCCGACTACCAGGCCTCGGCGTTCCTGATGGCCTCATTCTTGAAGGGCTTGACTCCCAAAGAGACCTCTTTTCTGGCCTCCGCCATGCTCCACAGCGGTGAGATCTTGTCACTCGCCTCTGTTCCGGGCTTGAAGGTGGACAAGCATTCCACGGGCGGCGTGGGAGACGGCATCTCCCTCGCGCTCGCGCCCCTGGCCGCCGCCTGCGGGGCCAAGGTCCCCATGATCTCCGGACGCGCCTTGGGCCATACAGGCGGGACTCTGGACAAACTGGAATCCATCCCCGGTTTCCGCACCGATCTGAGCCAGGACCGGTTCATCGGCCAGGTCAAAGATATCGGCGTCTGCATGATAGGCCAGACCGCCGAGATCGCGCCGGCGGACAAGAAGATATACGCGCTGCGGGACGTCACGGGCACCGTGGAATCCATCCCTCTCATTTCGGCCAGCATCATGTCCAAAAAACTGGCGGAAGGCGCCGACGCGCTCGTTCTGGACGTGAAAACGGGCTCCGGGGCCTTCATGCGGGAGAAAAAAGACGCTCTCAAGCTGGCCAAGTCCATGCTGGACATCGGGCGGCGTTCCCGCAAGAAGATGGCGGCCGTCATCACGGACATGAACCAGCCCCTGGGCGCGGCAGTGGGCAACGCCCTCGAGATCGAGCAGACCGTGAGGATCCTCTCGGGGCAAGAAAGCCCTCTCACGCGGGATTTTGTAGAATTAACGGAGGTCCTGGGGGGATGGATGCTTTTTCTTGGAGGCGTCGCCAAGACATCGGTCGAAGGCAGGGAAAGGATACGCAAAGCCCGCCAAGACGGGAGCGGACTCGCCAAGTTCAAGGAAATGGTCCGGGCCCAGGGCGGCGAGCCGGCCGTCTGCGACAGGCCGCAGGACATACTGGCCCGCGCCTCGATCAGAAAGACCCTCGTATCTCCCTGGAAGGGATTTGTGAATGTTCTGGAGGCCCGTTCCGTGGGCATAGCCGCGCTCCTTTTGGGGGCGGGTCGGCGCACCCAGGAAAGTTCCGTGGACGCTTCCGCCGGCATCCTTCTGCACAAGAAAGCGGGAGACCCTGTGGAGCGCGGCGAATCGGTCGCGGAGCTGTTCACTTCCCGGCAGGACTGGGTCGACGGCGCCGAGAAGACATTCTTCTCCGGGCTTAAGATCACCAAGGTCAAGCCCCGGCTGCCGCGCCTGATCCACCAGATTTTAAGGTCATGAAAAAAAACTGGTCTTATAAAGATACGGATGCTTCCAAGGCCGCGGCCATAGCCGTGGCCCTCGGGGTCCATCGCGCCGTGGCGGGCATCCTGGTCAACCGCGG
>MGUS01000086.1:1430-6141 GCA_001800085.1 Elusimicrobia bacterium RIFCSPLOWO2_01_FULL_60_11
GCGCAGGCTGAGAAATTCTTGAGGCCCGGGCTCTCCGACCTCCATAACGCCTTCCTCATGCCGGACATGGAGAAAGCGGTCCTGCGTCTCCGCTCGGCCATCGACAAGAAAGAAAAGATCCTCATCTACGGGGACAGCGACGTGGACGGGGTCACTTCCATCGCCATCCTCATGCGCACCCTCGGGAACCTGGGGGCGGCCGCCGAGTGGGTGATCCCGGGCGCCGAAGGTTACGGCCTCCATGCTTCCATCCTTGAAAAATACCGCAAAGAAGGGGTCGGGCTCGTCGTGACCGTGGACAACGGGACTTCCGCCGTTGAAGAGATCGGATTCGCCAACAGCATCGGCCTGGACGTCATCGTCACGGACCACCATTCTCCCCCGGACGTCCTGCCCAAGGCCCTCGCCATCGTCAACCCCAATTTAAAGGACTCGGTCTATCCTTATAAGAGCTTGGCGGGCTGCCTCTCCGCGTTCAAGCTCGCCCAGGGCCTCATGTTCTCCTTCAACCGCGCCTTCAACCAGGACTACTGCGTGGTGGACTTGGAGACCACCGGTCTCTCCCCTACTAACGGCACCATCGTGGAGATCGCCGCGGTCCACATCCGTAACTTCGTTCCTGTGGCCACCTTCCACACCCTGGTCAATCCCGAACGGCCCATCCCCCCCGAAGTGACGAGGATCCATGGCATCACCGACGACATGGTCAAGGACGCGCCCGTTCTGGAGCAGGTCCTTCCCAAATTTTTAAAATTCCTGGGAGATAAGACCATCGTCGCCCACAACGCCCCCTTCGACATGGGTTTCTTGAAGGCCTTCTGTAAATTGATCCTGGACGAGGATATCAAGAACCTCGTGGTGGACACGCTGGCCCTGGCGCGCCAGCACCTGCAGGCGGAGTCGCACGCCCTCACCCATCTCGTGGAAAAGTTCAAGATCGAAAGGCAGACCGCCCACCGGGCCCTCGACGACGTCCTGGCCACGGTCGCACTTTTTGAAATCATCGAGCGCGCGCGGGACCCCCGCCTGGACCACTTCCTTCAGGACCATCTGGACCTGGCCTGCCTGGGCACCATCGCCGACGTCGTGCCTCTCCTTGGCGAGAACCGGGTCATCGTCAAAGAAGGCATCCCCCGTCTCTTGAACACCAAGAAGCCCGGTCTGAAGGAGCTGCTCCTGGCCTGCGGGATTTTCCCCGGGGAGGCGCCGCCCAGCGCCAAGGACATTTCCTGGACCGTCACGCCCCATTTGAACGCGGCCGGGCGTTTCGACCGCGCGGACCTGACCGCCCGCTTGCTCCTCACCGAAAGCAATGATGAAGCGCGGACCCTGGTCAAGGAGATCGTCCAGCTCAACAAGGACAGGAAGAATCTGCAGAAACTCAACCTCGACAAATTCCTCAAGCTCGCCAAGGAGCAATGCGACGTGGTGAACGACCCCATCATCTTCGTCGTGGCCGAGGGCCTGCGCATCGGCGTGACCGGCATCGTGGCCAGCCACCTGGTGCGCGAATTCTCCCGCCCCGCGCTCCTCCTCATCGTGGAGAACGGCGTGGCCACGGGATCGTCGCGCTCCATCCCGTCCGTCAACATGGTCGAGATATTGAAGGAGTGCGAGGACTTGATCGTCAAATACGGCGGCCATCCCCAGGCCGCGGGCATGACCGTGGAGTCCAGGAACATCCCGGCTTTGAAAGAAAGGGTCCTTGAAGCGGCGCGGGGAAGGATCGATTCAAAGACCCGGGTCCCCCAGGTGGAGATCGAGCATGACCTGGGATTGGAGGAGATCACCAAAGCGCTCGTGAACGAGGTCGCCATGCTCGAACCCTTCGGCCAGGGCAACCCCCTTCCCGTCTTCTCTCTTCGGGGCGCGTTCTTGAAGGGCGTGACCCCCATCGGCGCGCAGAAGAACCATCTGAAGCTCGTGGTGGGCGATTCCGCCAGGAGCGTGGACGGCGTCGCCTGGAGCATGGCCCACCGCTTGGAGGAACTCTCCGTGGGCGCGGGGCACGATTTCGTTTTCAATCTGGAGATGGACCGTTGGAACGGGCGTGAAGCCCCGCGGCTGGTGATCGTGGACCTCTGCACCTCCAGCGGGTCGGCAGGAACGGAGCCGATCCAGCTGGATCTGGTCATAGGATAATTAGATGAAGAATTCCGCGAAAGTGGGAGTGATCGGGGGCAGCGGGGTCTACGAGATCGAAGGCGTCCAAGACCTCCGCGAGGTCAAGGTCAAGACGCCGTTCGGGGACCCGTCGGATTCCCTGATGCTCGGCACTTTAGAAGATGTCCCGGTGGCTTTCCTGCCCCGCCACGCGCGGGGCCACAAGATCCTCCCCTCGGAACTCAATTCGCGCGCCAACATCTGGGCCTTGAAATCCATCGGGGTGGAGAAGATCCTGGCCGTCTCGGCCTGCGGCTCCCTGAAAGAAGAGCTGCCGCCGCGCCACTTCGTCATCCCGGACCAGCTTTTTGACCGCACGAAGAGCCGTCCCGGCCAGAGCTTCTACGGCGAAGGCATCGTGGGGCACACGCAGTTCGCCAACCCCTACTGCGGTAATCTCTGCAGCGCGGTCTTCGACGCGGGCAAATCCATGGGCCTGCCCATGCACCTGGGCGGCACGTTCGTCATCATCGACGGCCCCATGTTCTCCACCAAGGCCGAATCGAAGGCCTGGAGGGCGCTCGGGTTCTCCATCATCGGCATGACCAACCTGCCCGAAGCCCGCCTGGCCCGCGAAGCCGAGGTCTGCTACATGACCGTGGGGCTTGTGACCGACTACGACGTCTGGAAGGAAGGCGAGGAAGTCTCGGTGGAGCATGTGATGGAGACCATCCATCAGAACGTGGCCAACGTGAAGAACCTGGTCAAGAAGGCCATCCCTAAAATGGCCGCGGCGCCCCGCGACTGCGAGTGCGCCACGGCCGCCCAGTTCGCCGTCATGACCGCGCCCTCCGCCATCAACAAGAAGACCCTGAAGAAGCTGGACCTCATCATCGGCAAGTACATCAAGAAAAAATGAGCGGAAAGGCCCACCTCTCTCTCATCGAAAGGGCGAAAAAGGCGCGGCTGAACGCATTCGCCCCCTATTCCCGGTTCAAGGTCGGGGCGGCGGTCCTCTCCGGGAGCGGAAAGATCTATTCCGGCTGCAATATGGAGAACGCCTCCTACGGACTGACCGTCTGCGCGGAGAGGAACGCGGTGGCCGCCATGGTTGCGGCGGGCGAGAGAGAGATCATGGCCGTGGCCGTCGTGACGGATTTGAAAACCCCGGCATCCCCCTGCGGGGCCTGCCGCCAGGTCATCGCGGAATTCGGTCCCGGCGCCAAGATCGTGATGGCCAATCTCAAAGGCGCGGTCCAAGTCAGATCGTTGTCCGCCCTTCTGCCCTTGCAGTTTAAAAAACAGAAAAAATGAAGAGGTTCCTGACCGCCTGGGCCGTTCTCTCCGCCCTTGCCGCCCCCCATCCCGCGCCATCGGGCGCCGATGAGCCGCCCCGCAGGCACAGTGTCTTGGAAATGACGAAGGCCCTGGAGAAATATTCCAAGGACGCCAACCCCGAGATGCGCATACTCGCGGTGCAGATGATGGGGGAAGTCGGAGGCGCCGCCGCGTCCAAGACCCTCCGCAAGCTTTTCAGGAAAGAAAAGGACAACTCCGTGCGCCGGGCCATCCTGGTCCAGCTCGCAGGAGTCCTTCCGGACGGCAAGGGGACACTCTACTTTTTCTGCCAGGCCGCGCGCCGGGACCCCGACCCGGAGACCCGGTTCATCGCCCTGAACGAGGCCTCGCTCCTGCCCCGGCCGGGTGATCGGGGCACACGCGAGCTGCGCTTGACCGCTTACAAGATCATGAAGAATGGGGAGGGGGGAGCCAACCGTGTCCTGGCCGCGGTCATTTTAAGGGAACTGGGCGAAGAGGGGCGGGAGATCTCCAAACTGGTCTTGGATGGCCTTTCCAGCCCCGCGGCTGAGACGCGCCGGAGGGCCGCCTCCGTCCTGGATCCCGTTGAGGGCCAGGATGAGCTTCTTAAGGTAGCCCGGGCGGCAAGGGACGCGGAATTGGACATCCGGGCCAATCTGTGCCTTCGGCTGGGGAAGATCCGCGACAAGGCCACGGTCCCGGTCCTCAAGATACTTTTGGAGGACCCCGATCTGGGGGTGCGGCGGGACGCGCAGGCGGCCCTGGCTTCTTTTGAAAATAACCCTTGATTTCACAGGGTCAGCTAGGATATAATATACGGCCCTAACAAGGTAACTGAACATGTACGCGATTATACAGACCGGCAGCAAACAGTACCGCGTGGAGAAGGGCAACCGCCTCCGCGTGGAGAAGCTCCCCCATGAACAGGGGAAGGATTTCCAGATTTCCGAAGTCCTGCTCGTGGCGGGCAACGGGGCCGGCGCCAAGATCGGCCGCCCGTTCGTAGAGGGCTCCAAAGTGACCGCCACCGTGGTGGAGCACCTGCGCGGGCCCAAGCTCATCATTTTCAAGAAGCGTTCCAAGAAGGGCTATAAGAAGAAGACAGGCCACAGGCAGGAACTGACCGAGATCGAGATCAAGGAAGTCGCTTAAGGGAGCCATCCATGTCCTCTACAAAATCCCAAGGTTCATCGACAAACGGACGCGACAGCGCCGGCCAGCACCTCGGCGTCAAGGCCTTCGGCGGGGAGAAGGTCACCGCGGGTTCCATCCTCGTCCGCCAGAGGGG
>MGUS01000086.1:6196-10902 GCA_001800085.1 Elusimicrobia bacterium RIFCSPLOWO2_01_FULL_60_11
AAGCAGATCAGCGTCTACCCCGCCTGACCCCCGTTTCACGCTAATCTAATCTCCATTTTCTAATCTCTCTTCCTCGCACCCGATTTCTTATGGCGCATACCTCATTTCTGGATAAAGTCCGCATTTTCGCGCAGGCCGGCAACGGCGGCAACGGCTCCCTGTCGTTTCGGCGGGAGAAATTCGTCGAGTGGGGCGGGCCCAACGGCGGCAACGGCGGGATCGGCGGCGACATCATCCTGCAAGCCGACGAGAACTTGACGACCCTGCTGGACCTGACTTACCGCCCCCACTTCAAGGCCGAAAGCGGCGATATCGGGCGCGGCTGGGACAAGCACGGGCGCGCGGGGGAGAACCTGTTCATCCGTGTGCCCGTGGGGACCGCGGTCTATGAGGACGGGCGCCTCCTGGGAGATCTGACCTGGCACGGCCAGTTGCTCTTGGCCGCCAAGGGCGGCCGGGGCGGCCGGGGCAACGCTTCCTTTAAAAGCGCGCGGAACACCGCCCCCAAGATCGCCGAGAACGGCGAGCCGGGGGAAGCCAAGACTCTCGACCTCGAGTTGAAACTCATCGCGGACGTGGGCCTGGTCGGCTGCCCCAACGCCGGCAAATCCACGCTCCTCTCAAGGGTATCATCGGCGCACCCCAAGATCGCGGATTACCCTTTTACGACGCTCTCGCCCAATCTCGGCGTGGTCCGTTTCAAAGACAAGTCCTTCGTGGCGGCGGACATCCCGGGCCTCATCGAAGGGGCGCATTCGGGCAAAGGCCTGGGCACTGAATTCCTGCGCCATGTGGAGCGCACGCGTATTTTGATCCACCTCATCGACGTCTCCGGGTTCTCGGAAAAGACGCCTTATGAGAACTACAGGGCCATCACCCAGGAGCTCGCCCTCTACAGCAAGAAGCTGGCCAAAAAACCCGTACTCATCGCCGCCAATAAGATGGACCTGACCGGGGCGGATGAGCAGATCAAGAAGCTCCGCGCGAAATTGAAGGGCAAGAAGGTCGTCCCCATCTCCGGCGTGACGGGCGCGGGCTTGAACGACCTTCTTGCAGAAGCGGTCAAGCTTCTGGCCAAGACGCCCAAGGAAGCCGAAGACGCGCCGGCCGTGTCCCCCGTCAAGCATTTCCGCCTGGGCGAAGAATTCTTCGTGGAGAAGGAAGGGGACGGGTTCCGCGTGGTGGGCAAGAAGGTGGAGCGGTTCTTCGTCATGACCAATTTCGACCAGGAGCAGGCGGTCTCCCGCTTCCAGAACATCCTAAGAAAGATGGGCGTGGAGAAAGCGTTGGAGCGGCAGGGCATCCAGCCCGGGGACCCGGTCTACATCGGCGATACCGAATTCATCTTCGAGCCAGGGAAAGAACAAGGAAGCCTATCCCCACCCAAGCCAGCTCGCGGATTCTTCGGAGAATTCCATAAGTGAGCCCCGCCGCCTTGGAATAGCCCAGGGTGACGAACAGGAGCGCGCGGCTGCCTTCCCCCACGCCGATGCGCGCCGGAACGAAGAACGAGATGTTGTTGACGAAGAGCGAGAAGGTCTCGATGGTGAGCGCGGCGGGGAAGCTGAACGGGAGCCCCGCGAAGCGCATGAAGACCATGATCTCCAGGACCCCTCCGAACCAGGCCATGAAATTGAAAAAGACCGAGAGCGCGAAACCCCGGCGGTGGTGCAGGTAGTACTGCCGGACGCTTTCGTCCACGATGTGCGCGGCCTGGAGCTTGTTGCCCACCCATTTTTCCAGCCCCAGTTTATTGAGGAGTTTTCCCAGGGGGAGGAACAGCCCCTTGCTCTGGATCCAGAAGAAGAGGATGGAGGCGGCGGCCATGACGAAGAGGATGACCGCGGCCCCCAGGTTCCAGAACGCCGGCATCTTATAGAAGCCGAAGTGGAGCAGCCAGCCCAGCCCCAGGAACAGGGTCATGGAGAGGAAATCGGCGTATTTATAGACCGTCACGGAGGCCAGGGCGTCCTCGGTGCCGATGACGTCTTTGACCAGCATCATTTTCACCGGCTCGCCGGCCAGGTTGCCCGAAGGCACCGTCATGTTGAGCGCGTCCCCCGCGGCATAGGCCAGGAAAGTTCTCCAGAATCCGATGGGGTGGTTCTTGTCCCGCAATAGCACGAACCAGGCCA
Organism: Elusimicrobia bacterium RIFCSPLOWO2_01_FULL_60_11; assembly: GCA_001800085.1. Lineage (GTDB taxonomy): Bacteria > Elusimicrobiota > Elusimicrobia > 2-02-FULL-39-32 > 2-02-FULL-39-32 > 2-01-FULL-60-11. Next base: position 8,332 of record MGUS01000086.1, read on the forward strand.
TGCAGAAGGCCATCTGCGCCAGAGTGTAGAGGAGGATCAAGAAAAGCGTGGAGCCCAGGCCGAAACGGGAAAGGTTCTCCGCCAGCACCGAATATCCGGTGCGCCGGACCATCCAGGCGAGGAGGCCTAAGCCCGCGATTCCAAGCAGAATGTGGAGGATTTTTGACACGGCTTTGAAATGGTAAGATATAGCTTATCCAAAAGCAAGCATACCCCTCTAGCGTGCAAGGGGACTGTGGTATAATCTGACGGAGACCCATGAAGCTTCTTTTCAGCGTAGAATCGCCTCTCGGGAAACAGATTCGGACCACAGAAGCTTACTGGCACGACATCGTCACTTACAAGCACCCTCAACTTGAGGGAAAGGTCAGAGATGTTGAACTTACGCTCATTGACCCGGATGTTATCAGAAAGAGCCGATCCGATAAGGACGTTTATCTGTATTACAAGGCCATCGCAGGCAAGATTCTATGCGCCGTCGCAAGGCATTTGAACGGAGAGGGGTTTCTGATCACGGCTTATTTTACGAGCAAGGTGAAGGAGGGAAAAAAGATATGGGAAAGAAAAAAGTAAAGATTTTCTATGATCCTATCGGGAATACCATGAGCGTCTGGTTTGACGATCCCAAGAAAGAGCATATTTGCGAGGAAACCGGGGCGGAGGTCATTCTGGTGAAGGACAAGAAAGGCAAGGTGATCGGTTTCGAAAAGTTGAACTTCCTTGCACGAGGTTCCTCGGCCAAGAAAAGCTCTTTCCCCATCAAAACTCAAGTCCTCCGCGCCAAAGCCGCCTGAAAAAACGAATCGTCGTCAAGCTCGGCACTTCCATCCTGACCGGGGACCGTTCTGTCCTCGAGCGTCTGGTCGCGGAGGCCTGCGCCTTGAAAGAGAAAGGGGCGGATTTCATCTGGGTCACTTCCGGGGCCATCGGAGCCGGCATGAAAGACCTGGGCTGGACGAAGCGCCCGGAGGACATGAAAAAAAAGCAGGCCGCGGCGGCCGTGGGCCAGGTCTCCCTCATGCGTACCTATCAGGAGATGTTCCGTCATCACGGCGTGCAGGTGGCCCAAGTCCTTCTTTCCCGCGACGATTTTGACGACCGCCGGCGTTATCTGAACGCCCAAAGCACCCTTTCGACGCTTCTGGAAATGGGGGTCGTCCCCGTCATCAATGAGAACGACACGGTCTCCATCGAAGAGATCCAGTTCGGGGACAACGACCGCTTGTCCGCCCTCGTGGCGGTCAAGATGCACGCGGACCTTCTCGTGATATTGTCCGATGTGGAGGGGCTCTACAGTTCCATGTCCGCGCGGGAAAAGATCCTCATCCCTTTTGTGGCCAAGATCACCCGGAAGATAGAAAAAATGGCAGGCAAGGGATCGGGCAGCGGCCTGGGCACGGGCGGCATGGCTTCCAAGGTCCAGGCGGCCAAGATCGCCGCGGCCGCCGGGGCCGCGGTCGTAGTGGCCAAAGGTTCCCGCGAGAATGTGCTCCAAGACATCCTCGAAGGCAAAAGCGTGGGGACCCGCTTCGCGTCCAAGAAATCACTTTCGGCCAGGCAGCGTTGGATATTCAGCTCTTCTCTTTTAAAATCATGGAAATCGGCATTGTAGGACTTCCCAACGTGGGAAAGTCCACGCTCTTTAACGCGCTGACCAGCGGCCACGCGGCTTCTTCGAACTATCCTTTCACCACGATCGAGCCCAATGTGGGCGTCGTGAGCGTGCCCGACCCCCGGTTGGCGCGCTTGACGGAACTCTTCAAGCCCGCGAAGGTCACTCCCGCCACGATCAAATTCGTGGACATCGCGGGCCTCGTCAAGGGCGCCAGCGAAGGGGAGGGACTGGGGAACAAGTTTCTCGCCCATATCCGGGAAGTGGACGCCATCGTGCAGGTCCTCCGGCTTTTTTCCGACCCGGACGTGGTCCATACGATGGGCAGCGTCGATCCCGGACGGGACGCGGAAGTGATCGAGACCGAACTCATCCTGGCGGACCTGCAGTCGGTGGACAAGCAGATCGACAAAGCGGGCAAGGACCTGAAATCGGGAGACAAGGACGCCAAGGCGCGGATGGAAGTCCTGGAAAAAGTCAAAAAGGCGTTGAATTCCGGACAAGCCGCCCGGCTCTGCGGGGCGAAGTCCGAGGAGCTCAAGCCCTTGGCCCTGATCACCGCCAAGCCCGTTCTATTCCTGGGCAATGTGGATGAGACAGCCATCGGGGACGATACCCCCCATGCCGAGGCCCTCAAGAAGATCGCCGGCCCCAGGAATTCCAAATGGGTGGTCTTCTCAGGGAAACTCGAAGCGGAATTGAACCAGCTGGGAACGGAAGAAGAGAAAAAGACGTTCCGCGAGGAACTGGGCGTGACCGAGACCGGCCTGGAAAAACTCATCCGGGAATCCTACAAGCTTTTGGACCTGATCACTTTCCTGACCGCCGGCCCCGATGAAGTGCGCGGCTGGACCGTGGAGCGCGGCAGCACGGCGGTGGAGGCGGCGGGCAAGATCCACAGCGACATCGCCAAGGGCTTCATCAAGGCCGACATCTACAAATTCGCCGACATCGACCGC
>MGUS01000086.1:10910-11368 GCA_001800085.1 Elusimicrobia bacterium RIFCSPLOWO2_01_FULL_60_11
GCCTCAAGCGCTCGGAAGGGCGCGACTATATGATGCAGGACGGCGATGTTTGCTACTTCCATTTCCGGGGGTAAAGACCGGACATTTCTACACAGGTTGACATAAGTCGGCCCTCCTTTCCAAACTTCCCCTAGATAGAATGATTCCCATGCCAGCAGAGCGGGAACGCTCTCAAAATCGTATATACATAAAGGTATTGACAAATGCACATCGATCGTTTATACTGGGATGACTGGAATGTCGAACACATCGCGAGGCATCGGGTTCAGCCGCAGGAGGTGGGGGAAGTTTTCGCCTCCCGGGGAAAGCAAATTTACCTCGCATGGAAGGGGCGATATCGGACGCTGGGCAGAACCGAAGCCGGTCGATATCTCATGATCGTATTCGATCATCCCTCTCGCCGAGGGGCGGCCTATGTGGTTACGGCCAGAGACATGGATGACAAGGAAAGAGCATTG
>MGUS01000086.1:11384-19097 GCA_001800085.1 Elusimicrobia bacterium RIFCSPLOWO2_01_FULL_60_11
GGGACAGCCACAGTCTGGCGGATTACATTGGTCAGATGAAGGATGTCACGGAGCTTTTCACCTTTGCTCCAGAGTTGGTCCATAAAATCCAAGAGGGAAGCAAAAAGAAGATGATTTCTTTGCGCCTCGCCGGTTGGGAGATCGAACGCTCGAAGCAGATTGCCAAGGCAAAACACATACCTTATCAGGCGCTCCTCCGCGTCTGGATAGACGAAGGGCTCCGCCGTGAAACCCGGCATGATTTAGCTTGATTTTTTAAGCAGGATTGTGATACAATAAGCCCTCCATGACCCAAATGTACGAGAGTATTTTCATCTGCCCCGGGGAGCTCGCGGACGACAAGATCCAGGGGATCCTCGACAAGGCCAAGACCATCATCACCCGCGCCGACGGCAAGGTGATGACGGCCGAGTTGTGGGGCAGACGCCGGCTCGCGTATCCGATCGAGCGATCGCGAGAAGGGCACTACGCCTACATGATCTTCTCCGGCCCTTCCCAAGTTCCGGGCTTGCTGGACCGCCACTACCAGGTGAGCGATTCCGTCATCCGGGGCCTCACGGTCAAGATCGATCCTCGCCATCTGGACAAAATTAAGCCATCACTCAAAGCGCTTTCCGAAGACGGAACGGCGGCCGCCGCGGTACCCGCCGCCGAAGGGGCTGTTGCGGCGCCCTTGGCGCAAGAAGCTTCTCCCCAGACACCGGCTTAAAAATCTAAGGGGGATCTATGAGCATGTTACGGCTTCATCAAATCAATGATGTCAAGCTCGTGGGGCGCTTAACACGCGACCCGGAGCTCAGATTCACCGCCAAAGGGCAGGGCGTGTGCCGCTTCGATCTCGCGGTCAACCGCCGGTATAAAGACGGCACCGGGGAATGGAAGGACGACACCTCTTTTGTGCCCGTGGTCGTGTGGAGGGACGCCGCGCAGAGATGCGCCGACCGTCTCAAGAAAGGCAGCCCGGTCTATGTGGAAGGGCGCCTGAAGTCCCGCAACTGGGAGACGAAAGAGGGCCAGAAGCGGACCAGCCTGGAAGTCAACGCCTTGCGCGTGCAATTTTTAGCGAAAGTGGAAGGCGAGCCCGAACATGATGAATCCGCCGCGGAGCCGGTGGCCGCGGGAGTCGCAGCGCCGGCCCCCGCCGTTCCCAGCGAAGAAGCCCAGGATGACGACATCCCGTTTTAAGAAAGGACAATGACGACCATGGCCACTCCAGAAACAAGACCCCAGACGGCTTCCCGGCCTCCCATGACCGGCGGACGCCCCGGCGGCGGCGCGCGCCGGCCCGGCGGCGGGCGCTTCGGCAAGTCCTTCATGGCCAAGCGCAAGGTCTGCCGCTTCTGCGCGGACAAGATGCACTACATCGATTTTAAGAACATGAACCTCCTGCGCTCTTTCATCACGGAACGCGGCAAGATCATCTCGTCCCGCACCACGGGCGTGTGCAACACCCACCAGAGAGGGCTGATGCTCGCCATCAAGAGGGCGCGCAACATCGCGCTCCTTCCCTTCTCGTCGGTCTGACCCCCGCCGGGACCCCATGCAAGTCATCCTTTGCGAAGACATCGATAAAATAGGCGTGGCCGGAGAGACGAAGAGCGTCTCCGAGGGGTTCGCCCGCAATTTCCTCCTGCCCAAAGGGCTCGCTTACCCGGCCACACCCGGGAACCTGAAGAAGTGGGAATCGGAAAAGCACCTGCGCGAGATCAAGCTCGTGAAGAACCTGGAATCGGCCCGCACCCTGGCCGCCCAGCTGGAGTCGGTCGCTCTCTCGGTGCCGGCCCGCGCGGGCCGCGAAGGGCAGCTGTTCGGGTCCATCACCACGGCCGCGGTGGCCGAAGCCCTGCTGGGAAAAGGTTTTTCAGTGGATCGCAAGACCATCGACATCTCCGCGCCCATCAAGACGCTGGGGGCTCACGAAGTGACCATCCGCCTCCATTCCCAAGTCGAGGCCCGTCTTAAAGTGGAAGTGGTCAGCTCTTAATTCTTTCAAAGGGGGTTTGAAGTCCGACCCAAAACCATGGCCCCGACAGATTCAGCATTCGCCTCATCCAAGACCTTCCGAAGCGCCCCCGGCGACGCCACCACCCTCAATCTGAAAGTCCCCCCTTATTCCGAAGAAGCCGAAAAGGCCGTCCTCGGCTGCATGCTCATCGACAAGGAGGCGCTGGAAACGGCGCTGGAATCCTTGAGCGAGGCGAGTTTTTTCTGCGGCCCCAACGGCAAGATATTCGACGCCATGAAGGAGATGGTCACCACCAACAAGGTGGTGGACATCGTGACCTTGTCCGACGAGCTCTCCAAGCTGGAGCTGCTCAACCCCATCGGCGGCGCCGAGTACCTGACCCAGGCCGTCAATTCGGTCCCGACCGCCGCTCACATCAACGACTACATCCGCATCGTCAAAGAAAAAGACCTTTTGAGGAACCTCATCAACGCCGCCACCAAAGTGGTGGGCGACTGCTATAAGACGACGGATGATCCGGACCGCCTTTTGGATGAAGCCGAACGCCTGATCTATTCCATCGCCGACCAGAAGCGGAACAGCAACCTGACCCCTCTTTCGGACATGCTCCACGGCATGATCGAGCACCTTGAAGCGCTCCACAAAAGGGAACAGTCCATCACGGGAGTCCCCACGGGATTCAAGAGATTCGATGAACTGACGTCGGGGCTCCAGCCGGGCAATCTCATAATACTCGCCGCGCGGCCCGGGGTGGGAAAGACGGCCCTGGCCTTGAACATCGCGGTCCACTGTTCGGTCAAGAAAAAGCTTCCCGTCGTCATCTTCTCCCTGGAAATGAGCCAGCAGGAGATCGGCATGCGGCTCTTCAGCACGGTCACCAACATCCCCCTGGGCAAGCTGCGCACGGGGTTCTTCCAGAAATCCGACTGGCCCATGATCACCCGCAAAGCCGAGCTATTGGCCGAGTCCTCCATCCACCTGGACACCTCCTCCGAATTGACGGTCTTCAACATCCGTTCTTCCACACGAAGGCTCGCGCGACGCCTGAAGGCCAAGGGCACGCCGCTCGCCCTCATCATCATCGATTACCTCCAGCTCATGCAGGGGTCGCGGAAGAACCCTGAAAGCCGCCAGACGGAGATCGCCGAGATCTCCAGGTCCCTGAAGGGCCTGGCCCGCGACCTGAACATCCCCGTTCTGGCCCTTTCCCAGCTGAACCGCTCTCCCGAAGAGCGCGGGCGCGAAGGCAAGCCCCAGCTTTCCCACCTGCGGGAATCGGGCGCCATCGAGCAGGACGCGGACTTGGTCGCCTTCATCTACCGGGAAGCGATGTATAAGACCGACGCCCCCCCGGAGGACCAGAACCGGGCGAAGCTCATCATCGCCAAGCAGAGGAACGGGCCCCAAGGGGAAGTCGATCTCACGTTCATCCGGGAATGCGCGCGGTTCGAGAATGCCGAGCCAGAGGAAGTGTGAACAGGGCCCCCAAGTTCTACCGCCCCGTCTGGGCTGAAATCGACCACCGAAACCTCAAGAGCAATTTCCTAAAGATCAAAGCCGAGCTCTCATCCAAAACGCGGATCTTGGCCGTCGTCAAAGCCAACGCCTATGGTCACGGGCTCATTCCCGTGAGCCGCACCTTGAGCCGGCTGGGCGCTAAGTTCCTGGGCGTCACTTCCATCGAAGAAAGCCTGGCCCTGCAGTCGGCCGGCATCAGGACCCCTTCGCTCATCCTGGCCAACATATTCCCCTTCAGCAACCTGGCCGTCGCGGTCCGCAAAGGCATCCGGGTGTCCGCGGCCAGCGTGGAATCGGCCCTGCAATGCGAAAAATACGCGAAGCGCCTCAAGAAGAAAGTCTATGTCCACGCCAAGATCGACACGGGCATGGGCCGCGTCGGGGTGAACGCGCGCAACGCCACCGCATTCATCGAGAAGATCCGCTCCCTCCGTTCGGTGGTTCTGGAGGGCATCTACACGCACTTCTCAAGCGCCTATGAGGACCCCGCCGCCACTCAGGACCAGATCCGGATCTTCACCGGCTTGCTGGATGACCTGAGTTCCCGGGGGTTCGACATCCCCTACATCCATGATGCCAACAGCGGCGGGATCTTCCTATATCCCAAGGCCCAATTTTCCCTGGTGAGGCCCGGGATTTCCCTTTACGGCGTCTGGCCCGCCCCTCTCAAACGCAGCTTGGGCTTGAGGCCCGTCCTCTCCTGGAAGAGCCGCATCATTTATCTGAAAGGCGTGCCTGCGGGGACGCCGATAAGCTACGCGGGGACTTTCATCACTCAAAGGCCTTCGGTCATCGCGACAGCCGCTTTCGGCTATGCGGACGGGTTTCGGCGGTCATTCTCCAACAAGGCCCAGGTCTTGGCGGGGGGCAAGCGGGTCCCCGTCGTGGGAAGAGTCACCATGGACATGACCATGCTCGATGTCACCGACGCACCCGGGGTGAGGGTGGGCGATGAGGTCGTCATCCTCGGGTCTCAAGGGAACGCCTCCCTGCCGGCGGAAGACCTGGCGCGCTGGGCGGAGACGAGCCCCTATGAGATCTTCTGCGGGATCCATCCCCGGGTGCCCAGGGTGGACATCCCGTGATGCTCACAAACGAGAACAACCCTTTTCTCATCGCCGGCCGCAAGATCCTGGGCGCGGCCCAGACCTGCGGAGAAATGGTCGTGCTGATGCGGCGGACGTTCTACTGGATGGGGAGGACGCCCATCGACCGGTTCAGCCTCTTTTACCAGATGGTCGAGATGGGGAACCGCTCGCTCCCGGTCGTTTCCCTCACCATGATCTTCGCCGGGATGGTGATCGCGCTTCAGACCGGATATTCTTCCATCCGCGTGTTCAACGAGCCGCTCTTCATCGGCGCTGCAGTCGGCCATTCCATATTCAAGGAGCTTTCGCCGGTATTCACGGCGATGGTATTCTCGGGCCGGGTGGGGGCCGCCATTGCGGCCGAGCTCGGCACCATGAAGGTCACGGAGCAGCTGGACGCGCTCCATACCCTAGGCACGAACCCGGTGAGATATCTGGCTGTTCCCAGGTTCATCGCGGCCATCCTCGTCTTCCCCCTTCTGGTGGTCTATGCGGACCTGATGGGCGTCATCGGGGGCTACATCGTGACCACGGTCCAGCTCCGGATTTCGAGCACGGTCTACATCGAAGACATCACCGGGATCAATCTGAACGTCTTCATGCACGGCTTCTGGAAGTCGTTCGTGTTCGCCTTGATTATCGTCGTAGTTTCATGCTATAAAGGATTCACGACGAAGGGCGGCGCCGAAGGCGTGGGCAAAGCCACAACAGCTGCGGTCGTGCTTTCGATGGTGCTCGTTCTGGTGAGCGATTATTTCGTTTCGGCCATTCTGGTGGCCTTCGGCATCGGATGAGCGGGCCCCTCATCCGTGTTGAGGACCTTCATAAATCCTTCGGGTCCAAGATCGTCCACAACGGGGTCACTTTTGAGCTGGAAGAAGGCCAGACGCTCACCATCATCGGCGGGTCGGGGAGCGGCAAGTCCGTGCTCTTGAAGCAGATCATCGGCTTGATCAGGCCGAACTCCGGCCATATCTTCATCGATGGGGAGGACATCACCGCGCTGGACGAATTCGAACTGCAAAGGGTCCAGATGAAGATGGGATATGTCTTTCAGGAGGCCGCGCTCTTTGATTCTCTGACCGTGGGCGAGAACGTGGCCTTCGGCCTGCGCACCATCATGGAGGCCGAAAAGCAGCACGCCTTGAAGATCGCACGGCAGAAATTGAGCATGGTGGGCCTGCAAGGCGTCGAGAATCTGAAGCCCTCCCAGCTGTCGGGCGGGATGAAGAAGCGCGTGGGCATCGCGCGGGCCATCGCCATGGGCCCGGAAATCCTGCTCTATGACGAACCCACGACGGGCTTGGACCCCGTCATGTCGGACGTCGTCAGCGATCTGATCTTGAAACTCAAGGAGGAAAGCGGCACCACGGCGATCGCGGTGACGCACGACATGAAATCGGCCTACAAGATCTCGGACAAGATCGCCATGCTCTTTGAAGGGAAGATCCTTCAGATCGGCTCCCCGGAGGAGATCCAGAATTCGTCCAACGCGATCGTCCGGCAGTTCATCGCGGGCTCGAGCCGCGGCCCCATTCCGGTGCCCCGGATCTAGGTTGAGGACGACGCCATGAATCTGGAGACGCGGGTCGGGCTTTTTGTATTGATAGGACTCCTGGTCTTCGGGTTCGGGATCATGCGCCTCTCCGACATCACATTCAAGAAAAGCTACAAGCTCCACTTCATTTTTGACGATATCGGAAACTTGAAGGACAAAAGCGCGATCAAGATGTCAGGTGTGGAGATCGGGAAGATCCGCGGCATCAAGCTCGAGAACGGGAAGGCCAAGGTCACGGCTTACATCAACGCGGACGTGCCGGTCTATGCCAACGCCCGGGTGAAAGTGCAGGCCACGGGCATCGTGGGGACCCAGTACCTGGGACTCACGCCCGGAACTCCGGAAGCTCCCCGCTTGAAGGACGGGGACACGCTCTACGGCGAGAGCAAGCAGACCCTGGACACCCTCGTCGAGAAGATATCGGACATCCTCGGCGGGAAAGACGGCAAGTCGGGCATCGGAGACGACCTGAAGGCGACCATCGCCAACCTCCGCTCCGTCACGGACTCCCTGAATCACGCCATCGGCAAGCAGCGCGACGAGCTCAAGGACATGGTCTCCAATTTTCACCAGTTCAGCGCGGACTTGAAAGGCATCGCTTCCGACGTCCACGAAGTGACGACCGCCCGCAAGGCCGACATCGACGCCTCCATCGCGCGCCTGAAATCGATCCTCGAGCGCGTGGACGACATCGTGGCCAAGATCCACAGGGGCGAGGGGAGCATCGGCAAGCTCGTCTCCGACAAGGAAATGGGCGAAGACGTCAAACAGACGGTCGCGAGTTTGAAAGAGACGGCCCAGTCCGCCCGCGACGTGCTCGGGCGCTTCACGAGAGTGCGCTCGTTCTGGGAATTGCAGGTGCGTTCGGTCCCGGCCATCAACGGCTACCGAGCCGACGGGGGTGTGCGCCTCCAGTTCCGGGACGACAAATATTATTATCTGGGAGTGAGCAACGCCGGCGACCGCAAGTACGAATTCAAGGAGCCGGAGGACTACGAAAAGAAAAGCACGCTGACCGCGGTCATCGGAAAAAAATACGGTCCCGCCACTCTGGAAGTGGGAGCCATCCGTTCCTCGGTCGGCGTGGGCTTGAAGGTCTACCCTTTCATGCCCTGGGCGGATGAAAAGAGCCCCGCCCGCTGGGCGCGCGGCTTCGAAGTGAACGCCCAGGCCTTTGATTTCGGCCGCGACGAGATCCGCGGCAGGGCCGGGCGCGAGCGGCTCTTCAGCAGGCCCCAGTACAATATCGGCGCCGCCTACCAGGTGAACCGGTTCGTGGCCCTCGGCGCCACCGTGGAGGACCTGGCCGAGGTCAAGCAGTACAGCATGAAGACCCATGTGACTTTCGAAGACAAAGACCTGTCCTATCTTTTCGGTTTTGTGAGCGTTGCGAGATAACATGGCCATAAAATCAAAGACCAAGACGGTCTTCCGCTGCCAGGAATGCGGCTGGGCCACGCCCAAATGGACGGGCAAGTGCAGCGAGTGCGGCAAATGGAACACCCTGGCCGAAGAAGTCCAGGCGCCGCAAAGATCGGCGGGCCGCTCGCAGCTGACGGATTTTTCATCGGCGGTCACCCTCC
>MGUS01000086.1:19111-20750 GCA_001800085.1 Elusimicrobia bacterium RIFCSPLOWO2_01_FULL_60_11
GAGAGGGTGCGCACGGGCAACGGGGAATTCGACCGCATGATCGGGGGCGGGATCGTCCCCGGGAGCTTGATCCTATTGGGAGGAGCGCCGGGCATCGGCAAATCGACGCTCATGCTCCAGATCGCTTCCAGCGTCGGCAAAGGCAGAAAAGTCCTCTATGTTTCGGGCGAAGAGTCCCAGGAACAGGTGAAGTCCCGCGCGGACCGCCTGGGGGTCGCCTCCGGCAATCTCTACCTGCTCTCCGAGACCAACCTGGAAGCGATCCTCTCGGCCGTAGAAAAGATCGGGCCCGAACTGCTCGTTGTGGATTCCATCCAGACCACTTACCGGGGAGACCTGGCCGGAGCGCCGGGCACCGTGGGGCAGGTGCGGGAATGCGCCGCGGAATTTTTGAGGATCGCCAAAGCCAGGCGCATCGCGGTGTTTCTGCTGGGCCACGTGACCAAGGAAGGGGACCTGGCCGGCCCCCGGGTGCTCGAACACATCGTGGACACGGTCCTTTATTTCGAGAGCGAGCGGCACCTGACCTACCGCATCTTGCGCGCGCACAAGAACCGTTTCGGGCCCACGTCGGAGATCGGGATATTCGAGATGGGGCCCCTGGGCCTTGAAGAGGTGACCAATCCGTCGCAGATTTTTTTAAGCGAGCACCGGCGGGGCCCCGGCTCGGTGCTCACCGCCGCGGTGGAAGGGTCCCGGCCGATGCTCCTGGAGATCCAGGCGCTCGTTTCCCGGTCCTATTTCGGCATTCCCCGGCGGATGGTGACCGGCGTCGATTTCAACCGCTCGCTCATCATCCTCGCGGTCCTGGAAAAGAGAGTCGGCCTGAATCTGGGGAACCAGGACGTCTTCCTCAACGTCACGGGCGGGGCGAAGCTCAAGGAGCCGGCCGCGGACCTGGCCATGGCCTGCGCCGTCGCGAGCGCGTTCGGGAATTTCACATGTCCGTCCGAAGGCGTATTCATCGGAGAAGTGGGCCTGGGCGGGGAGATCCGGAAAGTGAGCCATGCCGCCGAGCGGCTCAAAGAATCCGAGCGGTTGGGAATGAACTGGGCCCTGGTCCCCCGGGGGAACTTGAAGACGCCGTTCAAAACGGATTCCATGGAAGTGGTGCAGATCGAGACCCTTGCGCAGGCCGTCCGCTGGCTCAAGGACCGACAAGTAGAGAAAGTTTTAGGAGGAAAATCATGATACGATGGGCCGTCCGGATCTTAATCCTCATCTCCATGCCGCTGTTCACTTATTTCAAGATCGCTTCGACCACGAACGGTATCCTGGCCGGCGTGGGCATCGCCCTGGCCATCATCCTCGCCGAGATCATCTTCGACGTCGTCTCCCTGGACAACCTGCTCATCGGCACGGTCGGCGTGGTGCTCGGGGTCATCACGATCTGGGTGATGGACTACATCCTCTACAGCATGGTCAACCCTTCCCTTTACGACCGCATCCACCGCTACTATGTCGCCATCAGCGCCGTGTGCGCCTACCTGGGCATGGTGGTGGCCATCCGCAAAAAAGACGAGGTGGACCTGCTGGACAGGAACCTTTTCATCCCCATCTCCAAGCGCAAGAGCCAGGAAGTGGCCATCCTGGACACCTCGGTCATCATCGACGGGCGCATCATCGACGTCTGCGAAAC
>MGUS01000086.1:20789-23964 GCA_001800085.1 Elusimicrobia bacterium RIFCSPLOWO2_01_FULL_60_11
AGGCCGCCGGGGGCTCGACATCCTGGCCCGCATCCAGGAGATCCCGGAGACCCCGGTCACGATATTCGACAAGGACTTTTCCAACCTCCAAGCCGTGGACGCCAAACTTGTGGAACTGGCCAAGGAACTGGGGGCCAAGATCGTCACGACGGATTTCAACCTGAACAAGATCGCCTCGCTCCAAGGCATCCGGGTCTTGAACATCAACGACCTAGCCAACGCCTTGAAGGCCGTGGTGCTGCCCGGCGAAACCATGAGCGTGTTCGTCGTCAAGGAAGGCAAGGAGCGGGACCAGGGCATCGCTTACCTGGAAGACGGCACCATGGTGGTGGTGGAGGAAGGCCGCCGCCTGGTGGGCAAGAAATCGGAGGTCCAAGTGACCTCCATCCTTCAGACATCGGCGGGCCGCATGGTTTTCGCCAAGCCCAAGGACTCCCATGGTCCGCCTGCCGAACCGGCAGCCGTCAGGCCCGTCACGCCCTGAAAATCCCCTGAAGAACTCGCTCATCCTTCTGGCCGCGGGTCAAGGCAAGAGAATGGGGGGCAAGACCCCCAAGATGTTCCTGAAGCTCTTGGGACGGCCCATCCTCCATTGGACACTTCATTTTTTAGACCTGTGCCCCGCCGTCCAGAACATCGTCCTGGTCGTCCCGCCCGGCACACGGCAGAAATTCGATTCTAAAAAAATCCACGCCGTCATTGCGGGAGGGCGCGAACGGACGGATTCCGCCCGCCTGGCCATGCGGGCGCTCCCCAAGGAGGCGGAATGGGTGGGCATCCATGACGCGGCCAGGCCCTTTGTGGCGCCGGGGGATGTGGCCCGGGTCTTTCAGGCGGCCCAAGACGTCGGAGCGGCCATCCTGGCGGTCCCCGCCAAGGACACGGTCAAACTATCCCGCCAGGGGAGCTTCTCGATCGAACAGACTTTGCGAAGGGAACGCTGCTGGCTGGCCCAGACCCCGCAGGTGTTCCGGCGGGACATCGCCGAGAAGATGCACGCGTCGTCGCGGTCCAAACGCTTCACGGATGACGCTTCCATCGCGGAATCCCTGGGGTATTCCGTCCGCCTGGTGCCGGGGTCGTACGAGAATATGAAGATCACCACTCCGGAGGACCTGGTCCTCGCGGAAAAAATCCTGAAAAAGAGGATCCGACATGGGAAATGATTATCGGACCGGAATCGGCTACGACGCCCACCGCCTCGTCAAAGGCCGCCCGCTTTTCCTGGGAGGGGTCCGCATCCCCCATTCTCACGGGCTATTGGGCCATTCGGATGCCGACGTCATCCTCCACGCCGTCGTGGACGCGCTCCTGGGCGCCGCCGGCTTGGCCGACATCGGCACGCATTTTTCAAACAAGGATCCCCGCTGGAAGAACGCCCCGAGCGTGATTTTCCTTAAAGAGACCGCCAGGATGGTCTCAAAGAAAAAGATGAAGATCGTCAATCTGGACTGCGTGCTCCTCTCCGAGGCGCCCAAGATATCCCCCTACATCCCCCGCATGAAAGCCGTCATCGCTACGGCGCTCGGCATTCCCGCGGACGCCGTGGGAGTGAAGGCCTCCACCAACGAAGGCATGGGATTTGTGGGAAAGAAGCAGGGCATGGCGGCCACGGCGGTGGCCCTGGTGCGCGCCTAAGCCGTGATCCGCTTCCACAACACTCTCACCGGCAAAAAAGAGGACTTCACCCCCCTGGAGCCCGGGAAGATCAAGATGTACGTCTGCGGCATCACCCCTTACGACGAATCGCACCTGGGCCACGCGCGCTGCTATGTTTTCTTCGACACGGTGCGGCGGTTCTTCAAAGCTTCGGGATTCCAAGTCCTCTACATCCAGAACTTCACCGACGTGGACGACAAGATCATCGCGCGCGCGCAGACGCTCGGGACGAGCGTCTCCGCGGTGGCCGAACGCTACATCGACGACTATCTGAAAAAAATGGCGCTCTTGAACGTCCTGCCCGCGGACCACTATCCCAAAGTGACCGAGACGATGCCCGAGATCGTGAGTTTTATCTATGGCCTTGTTAAAAAGGGGACCGCCTACCCCTTGGAGGGGGACGTCTACTACCGCGTGCGGTCATTCAAGGACTACGGCAAGCTTTCCAAGCGCGCCCTGGATGAGCTGGAATCAGGCGCGCGGGTGGAAGTCAATGAAATGAAAGAGGATCCTCTCGACTTCGCGCTCTGGAAGGCCGCCAAGGCCGGAGAGCCCTTCTGGAAAAGCCCCTGGGGGCATGGGCGGCCGGGCTGGCACATCGAATGCTCCGTGATGTCCACGAAATACCTGGGCGAGACCTTCGACATCCACGGAGGGGGGCAGGACCTGATATTCCCGCATCATGAGAACGAGATCGCCCAGTCCGAAGGGTTGAGCGGCAAGCCCTTCGCGCGCTACTGGCTCCACAACGGGTTCGTCACCCTGAACCGCCAGAAGATGTCCAAGTCCCTCGGGAACTTTTTTTCCTTGAGCGAGATCTTCGCCCGGGTGTCCCCGGAAGTGGTGCGGTTCTTCCTCCTTTCCCGCCACTACAAGACGCCTCTCGATTTCTCCGACGATCTTTTGGAGCAGGCCAAGAGCGCCTACGCGTCCCTGCAGGAGATCAACGACATCTGCTTCTTTCTGTTCGGCGGCGCCGCCGAGGGCGTCGCGCCCGATGCGGCGCTGGTCCAAGAGTGTTTGGATATTTTAAGCGATGATTTCAACACGGAAAAAGCCATCGCCCTTCTGTTCCAGCTGAGGGGGCGCATGAGCGAGGCCGTCAAGAAAAAAGACCTCGACGGACTCAGGCTCAACTGGGCGACCCTGCGGCATCTTTGCTCGGATATCCTGGGATTTTCCCTCGATCCCCGTCTGGATCAGGCCCAGGTCGGGCGTCTTAAAATAAAACTCTCCGAGCGCGAGGCGGCCAGAAAGGGGAAGGACTGGGGCAAGGCCGATTCCATCCGCAAAGAGATCGAGGCGGGCGGCTTCGCCGTGGAAGACACGCCCTTGGGCTCCGTGGTGAAAGCCTGTGCCTGACTGGATCTATGGCCGCAGGGCCGTGGAGGAGATGTTAAAATCCGGGCTTAAAATCAAAAAGATCGTGCTGTCGGAGACCTCCCAGGACAAGAATGCGATCATCAACGAAGCGGGGCGGCGCGGCGTGCCCGTGGAAAGCATGTCCCGCCGCTCG
>MGUS01000086.1:23982-24839 GCA_001800085.1 Elusimicrobia bacterium RIFCSPLOWO2_01_FULL_60_11
TTTTGGACGGCCTCGCCATGGAGCCCGGCACGTTCGTCTGCCTTCTCGATGAAGTCCAGGACCCCCAGAATCTCGGGGCCATCATCCGCAACGCCGTCTGTTTCGGCTGCGCGGGCGTGATCCTTCCCAAGTGGCGCTCGGCGGGCCTCACCCCCGCCGTCATGAAGGCCTCGAGCGGAGCTCTCGCGCACTGCCCCGTGGCGGAGATCTCCAACCTGGGAGTGGCCATCGAACGGCTCAAAGAGAAGGGGTTCACGGTCTACGGCGCCGATGCGTCCGAGAGTGCCCGGCCTCTGGAAGGCCTGGCCCTCCGCCATCCCGCGGCGCTGGTGCTTGGGAGCGAACACGACGGCATCAAGCCCACGCTCAAAAAGGCCTGCGACGAGCTGGTTCACATCACGCAGAAATCCCGCATCCAATCCCTGAACGTCGCCAGCGCCTCCGCCGTTTTTTTCCACGCCTTCTCCCGCTTTGATATAATCAGACGATGAAGTCCTTTCTGGCCGTCCTCGGACTGATGCTTCTCGCGTCCCATCCTTCCCGCGCCGTCGACGTGCCGTCAGCGGAGCGGGAAAGGATCGAAGTCAGCGTCCGCAAGAACCTTTCCGTCCTGCCCAACTGGCAGGTCCGTCTGACGACGGCCCAGCCCGCCCTCATCGATGGCCTTTATCGGGGCACCATCGAATTCAGGCAGGGGGAGACCCTCCGATACCAGAACATCTTCATCTCGAAGGATTTTAATGATTACATCATAGGGAATTACTTCAACGCCCGGGAGGACACGGACAAGACCCGCATGGAGAAGATGCGTCTGGAGGGCGCCCCGTTCCTGGGCGCGGCCAACGCCAAGGTGACGG
>MGUS01000087.1:0-6513 GCA_001800085.1 Elusimicrobia bacterium RIFCSPLOWO2_01_FULL_60_11
TGAGCGAGAAGTTCGAAGTCCAGGAAGCGCTCTGGAAAGGCGTGCAGCTCATCCTCATCGGCCAGATGAACGCGAAGCAGGTCCTGGAGAAGGTGATGGAAGCCAAGATCAAGAGCCAGAAGGGGATCTAGGACCCAGTGACCTGGCCCGGCGTCAAGCGCGGCTTCCATAAGCTCTACCTCACCCGGGCGTATTATTTCCTCATCGCTCCGGCGGTGCTGATCTACCTCGTCATCGGGTTCTACCCGTTCGTCCAGACCTTCATCCTGAGCTTCTACACCTGGGACGGCATCTCCCCGCACAAGGAGTTCGTCTTCTTCCGCAATTACGTCGACATCCTCTTCAAGAACGCCATCTGGTGGAGGTCCGTATTCAACGCCGTCATCATCGCGGGCATCGCGCTCGTCTTCCAGAACAGTCTGGCCCTCCTTCTGGCCGTGCTCGTGGGCCAGCGCATCCGCCGGTTCAAAGGGTTCTACCGGGTGATGTTCTACCTGCCCCCGATGCTTTCCGTCATCGTCGTGGGCATCATCTGGCGCTGGATCTTGGACAGCAATTTCGGCATCTTGAACCGCGGCCTCGAACTCATGCACATGGGGCAGTTCGCCCGCGCCTGGCTTTCCAGCCCCGCCACCGCGCTCGGCTGCGTGACGCTCGTCATCTGCTGGCAGGGGTTCGGCAACGCCTTCCTGCTGTTCCTGGCGGGCCTGCAGGGCATCCCCAACAGCTTCTACGAGGCCGCCGAGATCGACGGCGCCAACGAGTTCCAGAAGTTCAAGATCGTCACGGTGCCCCTTCTCGCCTCCGCCACCAAGATCATCGTCATCCTCACCATCTTGGGCACCATGCAGGCGTTCGGCACGGTGCTGGTCATGACCAGCGGCGGGCCCGGCTACCACACGGAAGTGCCCGTCCTGCGCATCTACAAGGAGGCCTTCGAGTCCTACCGCTTCGGCTACGCCACGGCCATGTCCGCGGTGCTGGGCATCATCCTCGCCTCCCTGTCATTCCTTCAATACAAGATCATCCGCAAAAAGACATGACCTCGAAAAAATTCAGCATCTCGGGCCTCTTCATCCACGGCTTCCTTCTGAGCGTGGTGGCGGTCAATCTTTTTCCCGTGCTTTGGATGATCTCCTCCTCCTTGAAGACCCAGGACGAGGTCTTCGGCAGCGCGAGCATGATCCCCAAGTCGTTCCAATGGAGCAATTACATCTACGCCTGGACCAACGGGAATTTCCAGACCTATTTCGCCAACAGCCTGCTCTACACCGCGGCCACGCTGCTGGGAGTCATATTGATATCTTCCATGGCCGCCTACGCTTTCGCCCAGGCCAATTTCAAGGGCTCCAAGGTGCTCTTCTATTTCTTCGTGGCTTCCATGATGATCCCCATCCCCGGCGCTTTCATCCCCCTCTATGTCCTGCTCATCAAGTTGGACCTGGCCAACACGCGCCTGGGGCTCATCATCCCCTACATCAACAGCGGCCTGGCCCTTTCCATCTTCATCCTGAAGGGGTTCTTCGAGGGCGTGCCCAAGGAGATCCACGAAGCCGCCACCATCGACGGCTGCGGCACTTTCGGCACCTACTGGCACATCTACCTGCCCCTGGCCAAGCCCGCCATCATGGTCGTGTGCATCTTCACGGCCCTGAACGTGTGGAACGAAGTGCTCCTGGCCCTGGTCATCATCAACGACCAGAACCTCATGCCCATCCAGCGCGGCGTGCTCGAATTCCAGGGCCAGCATTTCACCAACTATCCCCTGCTCATGGCGGCCTTGACGATTTCCACGCTCCCCATCCTCACGCTTTACTTCCTTTTTCAGAGGCACATCATCAAGGGTCTATCCGAAGGAGCGCTCAAAGAATGAACATGCATGGGGTCATATTCGATCTGGACGGGGTCATCGTCAATACCGCCAAATTCCATTACAAGGGGTGGAAAAAACTGGCCGACAAGCTGGGACTCCCTTTCGACGAGGAGAAGAACGAGAAGCTCAAGGGCTTGAGCCGCAGGGATTCGCTCCTGGCCATGCTCGGCAAGGACCCGGGCGAGGACAAGGCCGCGAAGTGGTGCGAAGAGAAGAACGCCTATTACCTTGAATTCGTGGGCCAGATCGACAAGAGCGAGATATTGCCCGGCGCCATGGAACTGGTGAGGGAGATCCAAAAGGACAAGGGCTGGAAACAGGCCCTCGCGTCGTCCAGCAAGAACGCCAAGCTCATTTTGAACAAGCTGGACCTGACGAAATATTTTGACGCGGTCGTCGACGGTTCGGAAACGGAGAAGGCCAAGCCCGACCCGGCTCTTTTCCTCCTGGCCGCCAAGAAACTGGGGCTTCCCACGGATGACGTGGTGGTGGTGGAAGACGCCGAGTCCGGCGTGGCGGCGGCGCGGGCCGGCAAGATGAAGGTCATCGGCTTGGGCGACCCTAAAATACTCGTCGGGGCGGACCTGGTGCTCAAAGACCTTTCTCAAATCGACCTGTCCGGGATCGGGCGGCTCTTCTCGAAAGCCGCCGCGTCCAGATAAGGGCCCTCTCATGAACGACCGCGCCTGGCTCATCGAAGAAGACCTCTATTCACCCGAAAAAGAACTCTACTGGGAGACCGTTTTCGCGCTCTCCAACGGCTATATGGCCAGCCGGGGCGCCATCGAGGAGAACCATTTCCGCCCGGAAGTAAAATCCTATTTCGGCACCTATGCCGCGGGTGTCTTCGACAAGTACAACAAGGAATACCAGGCCATCGTCAACCTGCCGGACTTCTTCAACACCGATGTCCGCGTGAACGGCGAGCCGGTCCGCATGAAGCGTGGGCAGATCGAGAATTATTCCCGCTCCCTCGACATGCGGGGGGGATTCCTCCGGCGGAAGTTCGATTTTGTGAGCGCCGGGAAGGGCCATAAGACCCGTTTTGAAGTCACCCGCTTCATCTCCAAGGCCGATCCGCACCTGGCCGTGCTCCATTACGCGGTGGAGCCCCTGAACTACGACGGGGAGATCCGCTTCGACAATGTCCTCGACGGCAACATCACGAACATCGATTTTCACGTCAGCGGCTATCAGCTCCGGGACGAGAAATACCATTTTATCGACGACGACCATGAGGTCCGGGAAAACAAGGACGGGGGCGGCCTGCTCGTGCGCACCAAGGTCACAAAACACCGGGTCTGCGAAGTCATCCGCTGCGAACTGCGCGAGGACGGCGCTCTTAAGGAACCCAAGACATCCAACACGGTCAAAAAACGTTTTCTAAGCCACGGGGCGTCGTTCCCGGTCCGCCGGGGCAAGCGCTATTCCTATCTGAAGCTGGTGAGCGTCCGCACAAGCCGGGACGGGGGTGCCGACCTGTTCTTGGCCTGCAACAGCCACTCCGCCAAGGCCTCCCAAAAGGGATATGAGCGACTGCTCTCGGAGCACAAGGCCGCCTGGGAGGATGCCTGGAAAAGCGCCGACATCGTCATCGAAGGGGACGAGCGGGACCAGAGGAACGTGAGGTTCAACATATTCCACCTCATCCAGATGGGCAACAAGAACGATCCCCGCGTGAATGTCGGCTCCCGAGGCCTCACAAGCGAGATGCATTACGGCAACTGCTTCTGGGACACAGAACTTTTCATCATGCCCTTTTTCATCTACTCGGACCCTGCCGCCGCGCGGGCCCTGGTGCAGTACCGCTACCTGACTCTCCCCGCGGCCCGAGAAAAGGCCAAGAAGCTGCTTTTCAAGGGCGCCCTCTACCCCTGGATGAGTTCCTGGCCGGGACATGAACAGGCGGACTATTGGGAATACGCCAACATCGCCGTCCACATCGTCTCCGACGTCATCTACGGCCTCATGAACTACTACCGCGCCACGGGCGACGACAAGTTCATGCTCGAATGCGGCCTGGAGATGCTGGTGGAGACGTCCCGTTTCTGGGAAAGCCGCCTCACCTGGAGCGAGACTCGCAAAAAATACGTGATGAACGTGGTCAAGGGCCCCAACGAATACGCCATCACCAACAACAACACCTACACCAACTGGGGCTGCCGCTCCAACCTGACCGAGGCCGTCCGCATGCTGGCCTGGGCCAAGAAGCGCCACCCCAAGGAATATAAAGCCCTGGCCAAAAAATCGGGCCTGAAAGACAAGGAGCCCGCCTCCTGGACCAAGATTGCGAAGGCCATTTTCATCAACTACGATAAATCACGGGACCTCTACATCGAGGACGACCACATCCTGGAAAAAGAGCCGGTGGACATCAAAGAACTCAAGCCCGGCAAAGTCATCACGACGGAGCTGGGATTCACCTGGGACACTTTTCTCCGTCTCAAAATCGTCAAGCAGGCGGACGTCCTGCTCCTCATGACCCTCTATCGCCCTGAATTCACCGAGAGACAGCTCCGCAACGCCTGGAAGTTCTATGAGCCGCTCACGCTCCACGATTCCTCCTTGAGCTACAACACCCACTGCATCGTGGCCAACGAGCTGGGCGACGTCAAGAAGAGCGACGGATACTTCCAGCAGACGGCCCGCCTGGATCTGGAGGACGTGATGGAGAACGTTTTTCTGGGAATACACGCGGCCAACGCCGGCGGCGCCTGGCAGTGCGTGGTCAACGGCTTCTGCGGCATGAGGATGGCGGAAAACCACCTGGAATTTTCGCCCAACCTGCCCGCCCGCTACAAGAGCGTGCGCTTCCGTGTGGCGTACCGCAAGAATCAGTATGAAGTGCTCTGTGAAAAGAAGAAAGTGAGCATTCATCTGGTCCGGGGAGAAAACCCCTCTCTCAAAATCAAAGGAAACCGGATTGAAACTTAAAAAATTCGAAGGCAACCCCATCTTGAAGCCCCTTCCCGGCAGCGACTGGGAGAGCTATGCGGTCTGCAACCCGGGCGTCATCTATGACAAGGGCAGGTTCACCATGCTCTACCGCGCCTCCGCGGAAACGGAAGTGTACTGGATCTACCTGGGCAAGGCCGAAAGCGCGGACGGCTACGATTTCAAGCGCGTTTCCGAGCGCCCCATCTACACGCCCACACAGCTATTTGAAGCCGGAGACATGGAAGATCCGCGCATCGTCAAGATGCGGGACGGCTATTTCTATGTGACTTACGCCGCGCGGGCGGTGCCCTACACTCTTTTTGCCATCGGAAAAGGGCCCAAGTACCATTCCGCGAATTCTTCGCGCGCCTTGCGCGAGAACCTGACCCGCACGGGCCTGCTGCGCACCAAGGACTTCGAGAAATTCGAATGCCTGGGCCCCATCTCCCGCGAGGACGTGGACGACCGCGACTGCGTGATATTCCCCGAGAAGATCGGCGGGAAATTCTGGATGCTCCACCGCCCGGCCGAATGGGGGGGGGCCAAATACGGCACGGAGAAGCCCGGCATGTGGATCACCTCGTCGGACAAGCTCACGCGGTGGAAGGACAAGAGCCGCCTGCTCGCCGCGCCCGACCCCTCCGCCCCCTGGCAGACCTTGAAGATAGGCGCCAGCTGCCCGCCCATCAAGACCCGATACGGCTGGCTCCTCATGTACCACGGCGTGCAGGGCGCCAAACCCGAGCGCTATTATCGCCAGGGCGTTCTGATGCTCGACCTGAAAGACCCCAGGAAAATAATTTCCCGTCCCAAGGATTTTGTCCTCGAACCTTCAGCCCCGTTCGAAAAAGCCGGCGTGGAAGAGAACGTGGTCTTCGCCGTGGGCAATGTGGTCGTCGGAGACACCTATTTCTGCTACTACGGCGGAGCGGACATGGTCATCGGCGTGGCCACGGCACCCTTCAATCAACTTGTGGATTTTGCCATGTCGGCTACCGTCAAATAGACCCCATTTGATCCGCTTCTGGATCAGGATCACTCTCAACCTCCTGCTTTTTCCGGTCCTCTACCCCCGGAAAAAGGCCTACCCCGCGCTCCGGGAGCATTTTTCCATCGATGATGATGTGCCCGCGCGCGCCGATTTTGTGGTGGCCCTGGGCTGTTCTCTCCGGGCGGACGGCAGCGCGAGTTCGCCCACGCGGGCCATCGCGGAAAGGGCCGCCCGGCTGTTCAAAGAGGGCAAGGTAAGCAAGGTCATTTTGAGCGGGGGCAACCCGGTGAACGGGGTGTCCGAAGGGGAAGCCATGAGGCGCCTGCTGGAGAGGGAATTCTCCCTGGCCGCGCCGGATGTGGTCATGGACGTCCTGCCCGACTCGTTGTATGTGGGCACTCTGGACCAGGCCCGTTCGGTGGGGGAAATCCTCAAAAAACACGGGGCCAAAAACGCCATCCTGGTGGTCCAGCCCCAGCAGCTTCCCCGGGCCCTTTGGGTGTTCCGCAGCATAGTCCCCAGCATCCGATTTTACCCCGCCAATCCGGCCGAAGATTACGACCCCCTTTCCACCCAAGTCCGCATGCATAGCAGGTGGCGTTTCCGCCTCTGGAACATGGTCGCCTGGGCCGGACTTTGGCGAACCACCGACGATATCAAAAAACAGTAGATCATCCCCCGCGGGATTTCTGACGGGAACCTCTCCGTGGTT
>MGUS01000087.1:6612-10019 GCA_001800085.1 Elusimicrobia bacterium RIFCSPLOWO2_01_FULL_60_11
AATTTAGGCATTATCTGTTAGATTTAACTCATAGCCATGAACGCCCGTAACACCGACGCCTTCCGCAGGAAATTTCTGCGAGTGCTCACCCTCGCGTGCTTCTTCAACTTCTCCGGCCTGAACAACGGTTTCACCTATTTCATCGTCTCCCAGGGGCATGTCCAGAGGTTCGATTTCGCCCCTCTTCTGGTGCAGAAGGCCGCCCGGGCCTTGAACCCCGCATCCTGGAATCGCGGCATCATCCAACCCCTCCTCTCCCGCGCGAGCCGCTCCCGCCAAGTCATCCGTTTCGCCAGCCGTCGGGCCGTGCAGAACCTGGTCTCGGAGTCCACGACATTCCAGGCCTGGGTGAACGAAGGGCGCTTGAAACTCCTGAACAGCCCCTCTAAAACCCAGGAGAACACCGTCATTTCCCCGCAGGCCATGACCGTCCCGGTCTCCGGCCAGCCCGCGCTTTCGGAGCCGAACGGCTCGCGAGTCCTGGCCCGTCCGGCCGCCGGTTTTAAAGCGTCATCCGCCCTCCCCCGGCTGGGAACGGATTCTACCCGGACACACCTGAAGGACGGGCGGAGGACATGGCTCATGGACCGCTGCCATTTCTGGAACGGGCACAAGGATATCGGAAAATGGGGCGCCGTCTTTCGGCCTGTAGATCTCCTGTCGCACAGCGTCCGGGCGGAGGGGCCGCCGGTAGGCGGTCTCGACGCCCTGCAACGCAGGCATCCGCCTGAAAAGCTCATGGCCTGGCTTGTCTCGTCCCCGTCCCGCGGGGGGGACGACCCCTTCATCTCACTTTTGCCTCGAGTGGCAGTCAACATCACCCTGAGCCGCACCGGACAGGGTGATTTTCTTTTGTCAGTGGGGGTGCTCTCATGATACGGTTCTGGAGCGACAAGGCCAACGGCGGCTGGCTCCGGAGCATGGGCATCGCCCTCCTGGCCTGCCTGGTCTTTTCCATCATCGCCCCGCCTCTGGCCGAAGCCAACATCTGGGACGAAAGGCGCAAGGCGCTTCAGGACGCGCAGAAAAAGACCGAAGGCGCCCGGAACGCTTTGAGGCGCCCCCGCTCCGCGCCGCAAGCGGGGGCCGGGCTTGCGGAAAAATTCAACATCCCCGAGGCCTACGGGGCCGTGGTGGAATCCTGGAGCGGGTCCCAAACCCTGGAAGCCAAGGCCAAGGGCTATCCCCTCGTCATCCACATCCAGGACGCGCACGGCATCCCCTCGGCCCAGAAGAACGCGGCCAAGATCCTTGAACTGCTCGAAGTCCCCCTGGTCTGCGTGGAAGGCGCCTGGGGAAAAGTGGACCCCGAATGGTTCACCGCTTTCCCGGACGAGAAGATCAAGCTGGCGCTCACCGAAGACCTGCTCGACTCGGGCGAACTGAACGGCGAAGAGTACCTGGCCCTCACGAAAGGGACCGATAAGATAGACATCCAGGGCGTGGAAGACAGGGACCTTTTCAAGAGCGACACCAAGGCCCGGGAGATGCTCAACGCCGAAAGGCAGGGCATCCTGGCCCGCCTGGACACCCTGGAACAGAAGCAGAAAGCGGCCAAGCGGGGGGTCTACCCCCTGAAACTCCTGGCGCTGGACACGGCGTCCGGCCAGTACGAGGAAGGCAAGTTCGGCTTGAAGGATTATTTTGCGTTCCTGAAGAAAACCTTTGACGCGGAATGGCGCGTCTCCAACCATCCTGCGCTGAACGCCCTCTCGGACCTGGTGTCGGCGGAAGACCGCTTGGCGCAGGACGCGGTCGAGCGCGAAAGAAAAGCCCTGCTGGAAAAGCTGGAGGAAAAGCTGGACAAGGCGACCTTCATGCAGCTCGCCCGCGCCAGCCTGGACCTGCGCTCGGGCAGGATGGGTGCCGCCGCCTATTACGACAGTCTGGTCCGCCTGGGCAAGATCCACGGCATCCCCGTCACAGCCCTGGAGAACTATTCGGACACCCTCAAAAAATCCGAAGCCCTGGACCCTCAGAAGGTGATGGCCGAACTCCGGCGTTTCGAAGAGGAGTGCGCCGACGCGGAGGCCAAGGGCCAAAAGACCGTTCAAGAACTCGTGCGCGCCACGCGGCTCCTGCGCATGCGCAAGAAATTCTGGAGCGAGAAGTTCACGCCCGAGGACTGGAAGGAATATCAGGGCTTGACCCAAGGGGAGAAAGACCCCGGTCTCTACCTCGCGGCCTCGGTTTCGAGCCGGATGACCCCGGCCCAGCTCAATTTCCTCCAGGAGGCCTACTACAAGCTGGCCTTCAAGCGTGACCTGGCCATGGTGGAGAAGACCCTGGAGGCCGCGGCCAAGCGGGAGAGCGAGAGGGTTGTGCTCATCGCCGGCGGCGCGCATACGCCCGGCATGACCCGGATCCTGCGTGAGAAAGGCGTGCCCTTCATCGTCATCCAGCCCCGCATGAGTTTCGGCCTGGACCGGGCCAAGAAGGAGGTCTCTTCCCGCAAGCCCTACGCGAAAGAGGCCTACGCAAAACTGGTGGAGGACTACGCCGGCCGGCTTGATGCGTTGGCCGCGCAGAAACAGAAAGTGGATGCCGAGGGCGCGGAGCGCTTCACGGAAATCGCCGAAGCCCTGCGGACGCGTCTTAATCTGGTCGGGCCTCTCACACGGGGCGGAAAGAGTTATGTTCTGGGTTCCTACCAGGGCGACCAGGCCCGCTTGAACTTCGTGATGGAATATTCGGACCAACCGTCAGCCGACCGTTTCGCCTCGACGAAGTTCCAGCAGGGATTGAACGCCGCCATGGGCACCTTGAGGGCGCAGAGTTCGATGTTCTTGGAGCAGGGCAAGCTTCCCCAACTTGTGGCCAGATCGCAGGCTCAGACTATAGTGGGGCCGGGTAAACTTGCCGGGATCGAATCAGAAAAACCGGAGATCAAATTGGTTCCGGCAGGGGACGAGCCGTTCGTCGCTGATGGCGTCTCCGTTGAAGATGTTAAAGCGGTTTTAGGGGATATGTCCAATGTGATCGTTGATGAAGCGAGGGCCCGCAAGGAAGGCAGCCGCCTGATCCTCTTCTTCAAAAATAATCCCGCCACCAAGACCATTCTGGAGGCGGCGCAAAAGGCCGCCGCGTCGAGGGAAAGGCTTCGGTCAAGGCCGAAAGCATCGCCGGCGAGGACTCCTGCCGCAGAATCTCCCAAACCCGGAACCGTTCCTTCGTTCTTCTCCCGTTTGTCCGCCTATCAGCTCGCCGCGGGGGCGGCCGTCCTGGTCCTGGCCGTTGCGGGCGGCATCCAGCTCGTCCATGCCTTCTCGGCGTCCGCGCCCATCCCCGGAGCCGTCACCGGTTCGCTCGAAATCCTGACGGCCATGGCTCCGGTCGGCATTGTGCTTCGCGATAACACGCCTGATGAGGCGGAATTGGTCGAATTAGCGGACCGGGTTCTCGCCGGC
>MGUS01000087.1:10063-14875 GCA_001800085.1 Elusimicrobia bacterium RIFCSPLOWO2_01_FULL_60_11
GGTCGAATTAGCGGACCGGGTTCTCGCCGGCACAGATAAATCCGCCGCGAAAAAACTGAAACAGGCAGGGGTATGGATGGTCAATCTGCGGGGGGGAGTTGAGTCCGATTGGCCCTTCGTTGAAGGCAAGGACACGGCTGAAATGCATAAATTCCTGGGGTCAGCCCGCCATTCCGGGATTCTAAAGACCGCATCGGTCGACATCGGGAATGACAGGAATATTTCCCGCCAAGAAGCCGTTGAGACGCTTCTTCAGGAACTCACCGGCAATGTGCTTGAGCACGGCGGAGGGAGCGGCCTTGTCCTGGTCAGGGAGATGTCCGGAGGCCTTCAAGTCATCGTCCGCGATCTCGGGCCCGGCATCGATGACCTGGAAAAGCGGGTCAAGCGGTTCTCTTCCACGGCATCGGACGCATCCCATCAGGAGCGCGGGAACGGCCTTCCCAACGCCATCGACATGGCCGTGGCGGGGAATCGGGGAAATATCCTCATCGCATCGGGCGGGAACGGCTTGGTCTATCATTCACTCGGCCAAAAGAGACCCGTGAAATTCAAGAGTTCCGTCGAACAGGGCACGCTTGTCATTGCGACGCTCTCGGCCGGAATCCCGAAAGCCGGGGTTTGGACTGCGCTTAAGTCAAAATTTGATTTCAAACTGGCCTCCAAAAAATCATACCGTCCGGCTGTAGGCAAGGCCATCGTGGATTATATCCGCCCCTATATTTTGAAAGCGCAGGGGCAAGACATACAAATCCCCAGCGCTAAATTCCCCAAACTTAACACTTCCACCGAAAAACAGCTTTTACAGTTGTTGATCGATACTTTCGAAAATTATTCAAGCGAACGGAACAGGTTGAATCTTGTCAACGTCATCTCAGCCGGGAACCTGCTGGCCATACACCTTGAAAAGTACGGGTATAAAGCCAGATTTGACTACAAAATGGACGGTTCGGAACCTGTTCTTGTCGCCGAAATTAACTCTGTGGATCCAGGCGCAAATTCCGCCAACATCCTCAAACCCGTGAACCAGTGGCTGGAAGGCAAGCGGGACGGCTTGACGGGGTGGAAAAGGGCCCTGGTCTCGATCCCTTACTTGCTGACGCATGACCTGGTGATGCCGGTCTTGGAGACCGCATTCCTGGTTTGGATGACGGGGATCGGATTTTCCGGAGATTATCAGGGTGTTTTTATCCGTGATTTCCCGCTCGAGGTTTGGTTCTGGGGCTCTGCCCTTTTCTCTGTAGCCCATTTTGATTTTTGGGGGCACCTGTTCAAGGGGAGATATGCCCTGGCTTTCAGCATGTTCCTCAAGAGGGGCTTGGGCGGGCTGATATTCATCGGGCCTCTCCTTTTGTTCGCCTTCACCGGAGGAACTCTATTAAGCATCGCTTTCCATATGGCCTGGAACACCGCTCGCTGGGTGAAGGATTGGGCCGCAAGACCGCGGTGGCCTTTCACGCCCCATTCCAGGACAGTCGCCCACAATTATGCAGTCCCGGATGAGACCATCGCCGCCTACAATGAACGGCTTGTGCCTTTGATCCAGCCGTATCTCAAGGCAGGGGTCCAGATGCCTGAAGTATCCGCCTTGTCCGAGACCACGCGAGACCATCTCATCCGAAAGGGCGTGACCGACCAGCTCTTCTCTGCCGTCAAGAACCTTCTGGAGGAAGGGTTCCAGATCAGGGCCGGGCGCAAGGGAAGCAAGACCGCGCTCCCTGCGGACGTCGACGCCTTCATCCTGCGGGCCGTTGAAAACATCCATAGGTCGGAACGCGGCGTCCTGGACAAGACGCTCGTACGCGCCCTTGGACTGGCCGTGGACGACAAGACCTTCTGGGCCGGGGTGAAGGACCTGCAGCTCCAGATCCGCCGGCTCTCATTCACCGAGACCACGGCCGAAGCTTTCTTGAAGCGCTACCTTGAAGACAATGACTTGCCGGAGACGAACGCGAACCTGATCCGCGCGGTGGAAGACGCGCCCGACGAGAAGGACCCGGGGAAGGGCGGTCTGGGGATCGCACTTTCGGACGAATTCAAGAAGATGATCTTTGTCACGGACAAGATCGGAGTCCAGTTGAAACCCGCGGAGACCCGCAAACGGATCGTGCGGGAGCTGGCGGGCCGTTCCATCATCGCCAATGGGTTCCAGCAGGGAAGCGAAGCCGGCATCGAGGGCCAGGGCGTGATGGACGCGCGGGACATCCTAGAGTATTTTTCAGGAGTGCTCCGGGCCGACCTGGAGAAGGTGTCCTGGTGGGAAAGATATTTCCGCAGATACGGCATCCATACTCCTGAGCGTCTGGAGTACGCCCGCGAGCTTCTCGCCGCGTCTTTCCTCGCCGTGGAAACCGCGGACCAGGACACGGACCGCACGTTCTCCAGGGCTTTGGAGGCGGAAGGGTTGGGCCTTCTGGAGGAACGCCGTTCAAGCATCGCGGCCGATTATACTCCCGCGCCGGAGCGGGAAGCGGGGGAAATGGCTTCTCTCGTAGGCAAACTCCGCAAGGACAGCATGCTGCCCGGCAGGGAGACCCGGGGGTCCGTCCGCTTCATCGTCGCCTTGCAGGATGCTCTCGCGCGCCGCATCGCCTCCGGTCTCGCGCCCGAGCGGCTTTTGGCGGAATTATCCGCCATCACCGGTGCGGCGGTGACCGGCAAGGAGGCACGGCAGGGAGACCCGCAGCTTGAGGACGACGATATCCGTTCGTTCGCTTCCGACGTCTTGGCGGCCTACCTCCTGCTCTCCCCCGACATCTTCGCGGTCCCCGGCACGAGCGCGGAAGGCAACCGGCTGCTTTGGAAACTTGCCCAGGCCAAGGCGACCCTCATCGCCGCCGACAAGTCCCGCGGACTCACCCCGGACGATGTCGATGAACGGCTCGCGGCGCGGATCCACCTGGGGATCAACCGGGAAGCGGGCATCGACCACCCCGCTTTCATGCAGGATGTCGCCCAGACGATGCGGGGGTTGGACTTCGATCCCGAGCCCTGGGTGGACGCCCTCATCCTTGTCATGGATGAGGACTTGCGCCTCCCCCGCAGGCATGAGAAACTTTCAGAGGAACAGGGCGGGAATGTCGAACCCCCCTCGACATTCTTCGGGGCCAAACGGGCGGTATACCGCGACGTCCTGGCCGATGTCCTGGCCGCGGCGGTCTTGAGCGAAGACGGTACTGACTCGGGCCAACGGGTACGGACTCCGGCGGTGCTGGGGATCGGCGATCCGGGCCGTTCGGACGGGCTTGCCCGCCGCGAGAAAGGATTCCTCAAGGGGTTCTTGATCGTTCCGATGTCCATTCCCGCGGCCGCGGTGATCGGAACCACCTTTCAGCTCATCCTCATCGGGTTCATCCCCGACACTCGATTTTACATGTTGGCTCTTGCTTTCACCGTCCTGCAATGGCTCTCCATCGTCTACCGGGCGTACGACCAGCCGAAAAGCGGATCCTCGCGGGCCCGAATGTTCCTGAAAGCCCGCGAAGCCCGCACGGTCCTGCGCCTGGTGCGCACAAAGATCGAGACGAGCGCCCTGCAAAAGGGCGTGCTCGGGCGCAAGCTCCGTACTCGCATCGACGCCCAAGCCGCCGCCCTGGCTGCCGCTCGGACCCCTGCCGTTGATGCGACTCCCCGGCGCGAAGAGCCCGGACTCACGCCGGATGGGTTCATCCGCCAGGGGACGGTCGCGCTGGCCCGGTTCAGGAGCCTTCTGCCGGGTCTGCGAGCCGGCTTTGATGACAACGCAAAGGCTGCGAGCGACGCGCTGGCCCTTCAGCTCGACAGCCTTTTGGGCGGTTACCTGGCCGAGCCGCGCATCTTGGGCGACCTCTCACCAGAAGAGAGAGTTCAGCTGGAGAAGGTCCGCGCGCAGCTGGCGGCGGGGACCCTGCGTATCCACACGTTCGAAGGCATCGTCGCGGACAAGGAAGACTTCGTCCTTGGCTGGCACAAAACAGGCCAGGACGGGGAACCGGATGAGTTGTTCCTTGACAAGCAGTTCATCGGGCCTGGCCATGCGCTCACCGACCCGGAATACGGGCTGCATGAAGTCATCTGCTCCGTGGTGGGGCATTCCCGCGCCGTGCGCCACCAACAGGTGATGTTCAGCGGGCGCTACCCCCTGCCCGAGGCGTCCCTGAAATTCCAGCGCGTGCTGGAACCCACGCGGATCAAGATGGCGGAATCCCAGGTGGAAGAGCTCCGGGGTTATGTAAAGGCCCAGGACTGGGTGAACGTGTTCAAGTTCCTCAGATCCCACTTTTCCGAGACCGGCACCAACTATGCTCCGAGCGATGTGTTGAAGCTGCTCAAGGCCGCGGTGGATTCGCGCGACAGGTTCGGCATTCCCAAAGAGGACGACGCCGTCATGGAATTCTTCATGGCGTCCGTCATGGCCGCGGCCATGATGGGGAACTCGCGCGACCTGGTCCGGCGCGAGCTGGAGCGGGTCGACGAGAAGGGAAGCCCCTTGATCAAGGGCTGGGCGACGGAGACCATGTTCCGGGATTCAGGCAAACCAAGAGGCAATGAACTGGACCGCCTCCAATTCAACGCGGTGATGAAGTTCGCCAGGGGGTTCATCTACATGAGCAAGTATCCGGCATTCCCGGGAGAAGAAGTCGCCCTGTCCATCGGGCTATGGGGGGAGTTCATCCGGGGTTCCCCGAGCATGGATGAAGATCCCCTGTGGGGCCGGCCCAAGGGCGAGAACGACATGCGCAGGAAGATATGGGAGATGCGGATGGCCATGGCCTGCAACCCCCAGGTCAAATGGAAGCTCGTGCTGGTGGGCGACCAGCGGTTCATGGCGGG
>MGUS01000087.1:14899-19783 GCA_001800085.1 Elusimicrobia bacterium RIFCSPLOWO2_01_FULL_60_11
GCCGATTACATCGATTTCAAGGCCGAGAGATTCAAGGACGGCCCCAGAAAAGGCGAATTCTTGTTCGACCGCTACATGGGTTTCAGGAACATGGGCGACGTCGAGAGGATCCTGAAGGAAGGCCGTGACTGGGACGGAGGTCTCATTAAAAAGCCCGGGACGCAGGAGAATATCACCGAGGAACTCCGCATCAACATCGGCGATGCCCAGGATTATGAGGATCCGACCGTCCGCGAGCGGACACGAGCTCTCATCGACGGATTGATCGAATTGGCGGATAAGACGGGGAAGAAGATCGTGGTCCGGGACAACTCCGGCAAGACGGGTCGCATCCTCTTCTCCAGCCACCCCAATTGGGACATGGAGATGATCGGCGACATCCTCACCCGGGAGAACCGCGATCTTTATGACCCGGACTACGAGCCCCATATCGATGAGGAAGGAAAATTATGCGATTATACGGACCCAAAAACGGGCAGAAGGATCAAAGTTCCCACCATCATGCTCCTCTACCGTAAAAAAATGGGAGTCTGGCACCCCGACGGAACACCTGAGGGTAAATTTATACTTGCTGAACAATATGCCGGTCTTCCGGATGACCCCAAGGTGGACTACAAAGGCGGCGCTGTGCAGGCGGGCATGTGGCTGGCAGCCAAGATACGCAATGTGAGCATGGTGGGCTATACCGATTTCGACAAGTCCACATCCCTTCTGCAATTAGGCCTCCTGGTCCAATCGATCCATGAAGGCAGCGATTTCATCGTAGGTTCGCGGCGCGGCAGGACGAGCGTGGTGTTCAACAAGACCCTCGAACGCATACTCCAAACCACGATATTCAACATCCCCATGAAGTACATCCTTCTTCTCGGTCTGGATGATACCCAGGCCGGATTCAAGCTCATGAATATCGAGACGCTGCAGGCCCTTTTGGACTACGAGGCGCAAGAAGCGGCCGAAGGCAAGATGGGCACTTATAACGCGGCCTTTGACACCCGTCTGCAGTTGGTCGCCAAGATGCTTGGCAAGAAACTGGCATCGGTGGACATCGTCTGGAGGGATTCGCCCGAGGCCTCCACAATGACGGGGCATGAGGTGGCTAAAAACATGCTGTATGAGGTCTTCAGTCAGCAGAAGCTCATGGCCAGGAACAAGATCTATCTGGTGTCGTCCGTGGTCTCTCTGCTCTATGTGGCGGTCATCGGATTCCCGCTGGTCGCCCTGGCGGCGTTCCAGGGCATCGCCCTTTCGCCTCTCTTGCTGGTGCCGGGCATCGCCTCGGTCTATCTGTTCTTGACGATCGTCACATTCCAGCTCCTGGGCGTGTGGTTCCCCGGGGCGAAATACCTGAAGGACCTGTCCCTCGAGTTCGTGGGTAAAGTCAAGATTGATGAGCAGTACGCCAAAAAACACATGTTCCGGCTTGCCAAGGAAGCCTGCATGGCATTCATCGCCGCTCCTTTCGTGTTCGCTTTGGAGAACGTCTATTTTGATTCTGTCAAAAAGCTGCTGAATCGCTGGCTCGACGCCATCGACGCCATCAGCCCGGACCAGAAGCGGAACGTGAGGACCCTCTCGAAGGACATGGCCCTGCACCCCGTCCTTTGGTTCAAACAGCTCATGAATTTCGTAAAAACTCAGTTCCTCCGTCTCCTGCGGGAGCATTATGACGTTCTGGCGCTTTCCGGGGTCGGGGTGTTCTTCACGATATTCCTTGAGGGCGGGTTCGTCGTCAAATGGGCCCTCGGGATCGATCCCGCTGGCGACGTCACGGGTATGATCATGGACCAGGTTTTTGTCACCTCGATCATGGGTTTGCTGCGCCTGGGGATGGTGCGGATCTTTAAACGCTATGAGAACCCTGGAAGTGACATCGAGCGCGCGGTCAGGTACGGGTTCAATATGTTCCAAAAGAACGTGGCCGCTTTCTCTTTCGGCCTCTTCTTCGCGCTGGTGATCGCCTTCTTGCCCGGGACGAGCAACGCCGTCATGCCCGATTTTGGGGTCATGCCGCGGGAGCTGATCTCCAACGCCCTGTCGTCCGAATCCATCCTATCCACGGCTTATTCCATAGCGATCTTGACCCTTCAGATCCCCCTGGCCTGGGGGTGGGACGTTCTCGCCGCCATCGTCGCGTCGGGGTCATTGCCGCACGTCATCTTATTGATCGTCGGTGTCATCGCATTTCAGACATTGGTCAAGATGAAAAAGCCCGTGGTGCAGCACTACGGCTGGGCCACGGCTTTCATCGGGCTCTTCATCCTCCGGGTCGTCTTCACCCCGCGCAAATTGGTCCGCAAGTACAGGGAAAGGTTCGCTCCGCGGACGCTCGAGAGCCGTCCTTTGAATCTCATCTATGATGTGACCCAAAGCCCCGGGGACATGAACGATTATACCGAGAACATCATGCTTCCCGGCTTCGTGCCCCACATCCTCGCGGGCCGCGTGAACCTCACGGATGCCCAGCACCAGGACTGGATCGAAGAGGACGTCGAGAAGTTCGCGATCCACAGCCTCATGCGAAAACTTGATGCCGCTAAAAACCTGCGCCGCCGCCTGATGGAGTGGAACGTCGGCGACGTCGACCCCGTGCTGGACCGCGTTGCGGTCACCAACGTCGCCCGGAGGATCCAAGGCGCGCTTGGACTCAAGGAATACAGCGACATGAAGTTGGTGCTGCGCAACAGCGACGGCGTCGTGGTCTATGACAGCAGGGTCCGGCCGGAGATCTCGAGCGACGGATACTGGATCTACGGCGGCCAGCCGGTGATGGCCAGCCGCCTCATGGCCCAGGCCGTGCGGAGGGTCTCCTCGCCCGTTACGCGCCTGGATCTGTCGCGGACGCCAAGGATACGCTGGGAGACCCTGATGACCGAGGGTTTCATCAATGAAGCGGGCCAGGCGGTGCCGCCGGTGGCCGACGCCGTGAGGGATGGGCATGACATCGCGCTCGTCATTCATGAAAGCCGGTTGGACGAACCTCGCGAACGCGCCAAGGTCATGGTGTTTTACAATGACTTCATCGCGGCCCAGAAGAACCGGCGCGATAAGAACCTTAAGATCATCGTCAAGCGCAGCGGCTCCCTGCCCAGCTATGTTTTAAGGGATAGCAGCGATTCCAAAGACCTCTATGGAATGGTGCTCGATCAGACCTTCCTAAGGGACAATGGTCCCTTGCGATATCTGGATTTTTCCAGGATGGAGGACCTTTGGCCTCAGACCCTGGGCAGCGACGAGGATCCCACGGATATGCGGACGGGACTTCTGTCAGGCAGTGAGAATATCACCCTGGTCATCCCCAAGCGCTGGCTGGAGGGCAGCGACATCCTTCCCGCCCATATCGATAAGTTCGTGAGGCGGTTCAATCTGGGGAACATCGACGAGGACGGGCATGCCCACAGGCGCGAACTGCGCATCATCGTCGAGGACGACCTGGCGGACGGCAAGCGCGAGATCTATTACACCAATCAGTACGATGATGACCCTTTTGAGAGGAAGGCGGAGTACGCCTGGGTGCAGGACAGGTTCGTAAAGGACGCGGAAGGACGCGCGGCGCCGATCCGGACCTACCGGGTGTCCCAATACGGTCGCTCCGGCACCATCAGCCGGGTCCCACGGCTCATCCTGCAAGGCGGTTTTGACGCCGCGCATTTCGAGTTCTATCCGTACCGCAGCCTTCTCCGCGGCGGGTGGGGCGGCACTTTGGCATCGTATCTCGCCAAGGCCACCCGCATCGCGGTGACCCCGAACGTTTCGGCGACCTTGCACCGGCCTTACCACTCCGTTTCCAACCCGTTGACCGCAGGCTTTGCGAGCACCCCGGCGCAGCACCTGGCCAATTATTTCCAGTACCTCGCGGAAGAATCGAGCTTGAAAGGGATCAACCTCATCACTTTGGGGGAGGAAGACAGCAAGGTTTGGGCGGAGAATTACCCTGGTTCTTCGATACGGGAAGGAAAACATGGCGGTTACCCGACCACCATCCAACCCGTTGAAAAATTCGACCCCATGGCATGGGGAAAGGAAACTGCCATCATCGAGGCCATTTCCTTTCATGACGGCCGCATGATCGAAGTCCCCTACAGGCCCGAATCCAGCCCTGATGAGATGCAGGGATACCGCTCCGGCGATGCTCCGATCGAGGTTGGGGTCAGGCGCTTTTCAGCCGACCTTGAATCCATCGTCCTTCTGGACGATGAAAATGAACGGCGGCGGGCGGCGGGCGTGAAAGGGCTACCCCGGAGGGTGCTGGGAATCATTGGCGGCCCGGGGTATCAGAATGACACATTGCCCGCCGAATGGGGCGAACAACCCAACGGCAACTGGGGAAAAGAGGAAGTTCTGGTGCTGTATGAGAGCGACGTCGAGAGGGTCGTGAGGCATATCGCGGCGAGCCGGAAATATGGGAATGAATACGAAAGGGCCATGGCCTATAAGAGATGGCTCGTTGCCAGGGTGAGCAGGGAAGAGGCCTACCGGTCCGAAAAATTGAAGAAAAGTGTCCGGATCAAAGCCGTCTACCGGCCCAATTATATCAATCGGGTGGAACATGGCTGGATCAGCAACCGAATCGCCCATATCAGCGACCAGATGAGATATGAAACAGCCGGCGGCTGGGGCACGTTCATGCAGGCGGTGAGCGCCGGCATCCCGGCCGTGACCACCAAGCAGGACGGGATCCAAGGAGAAGGCGTTGTGAGGATTCCCATGGTCGGGCAGAGTGACTCGTTCGAGCAGCACCCGGATTTTGACGCAGCCGCCATCGCCATGGCGGATATCTTGCAAAATTACCCCGTCCGGGGCCGGCAAATGTACCTGGCCAACCACGAGGCGGCCTTGGACATGCAGCCGGACCAGGTCGCGGGGGCGCTCCTTTCCACGATCGAA
>MGUS01000087.1:19845-21539 GCA_001800085.1 Elusimicrobia bacterium RIFCSPLOWO2_01_FULL_60_11
GCGGCCGCGGGGTTCATGGCGATGTCCTTCATCCATACGGGCGCCGTCAGCGTGCCCGATGCCGTAAAATTCCATCCCTATATCGCCTCCATGGGACTGGGCGCTCTCGTGGTGAGTTTCACCGAACTCGCGCAGCAGTGGATCCAGCGAGCCAAAGGCGATAAAATGACGGGCTGGCCCTATGTTCTGACCGTCGGCCTAGGCGTGGTCATCGGCGTGGGCCTGATCGCCTGGAACATGGGGCTAGACCTGCTCGTGAGCGGGCTTGGATTCGAAGGCATGCATGCCCTCGTCCTGCGGGTCCTGATGATGGGCGTCGCGGGCGTGGGCATCACTCTGCTGGACAGGAACGTGCGCCTCTTCTCTCCCACCTTCCCTACCCGCGCCAAACTTCACCGCGCGATGGGCGACATCGCGTCCAGCGCCGTCATTTACTGGGGTGTGGCCTTCTCCCTGATCCAGGGCGGGGAATTGCTGTTCAACCTGCCGCCGCTCGATACCGCTGAAAAAGCCCTCGTCCACCTGATCTTCTCGTTCTTCTTCTTCTACGCCAGGGCGCACCTGATGTACCGCACGGACCCGTATAATTTCCTTCGGAGTTCGGCCAAAGCGGGCGCAGGCGGTGCGCGGCGGGCCTTCCCCTGGCTGGACGTCGTGGCCATGGAATACCGCGAATTCAGGCCCCGCGGGGCGGATGAGCTTGCCAAGGACCTGCATAAATCCCTCAAACACCTCTTCGGACTGACCGACCAGGACATCCCCGTGGTCCAGAGGCCGGCGTGGTCGGCCCGCACTGCCGCCCGCGTCACCGCGCTTGCGGTCGCCTGGGCGCGGGCCATGGTCACGCCGGAGCGGCCCGTCGTTTGGATCTATGCCAACACGCTCGAGAACCGCTGGCTTCCGGAGGGATTCCGGAAAATGCTTTATGAAGCTCTGGCCCGCGACCCGCGCCTGAGCCAGGAGAAAAAACGGGAGGCCCAGGAACTGGCCGCCAACCGGGGGCAGAACTCCCCGGCGGATGAGGCGGCTTATACTGCGGGCTACATGGGGGGAAGCTTGGCCCAGATGCTCGGGTTCTGGCTCTCTTTCCCTAAGGACTTCCTGACCGTGCTTTTCGTCGGTTTTCCAAGATTCGTCGGCAAGCAGCTCGAGCGCGCCCGGGAATGGACCCGGACCCGGTCGGCGGATTGGAAGGCCGAATGGAGGGCTTCGAGCGCGAGAGGGTTCACCCGCTTCTTCCATCCCATAGGTTGGGCGGGGCTCCTGGCAGGCCGAGCCATCCAGATCGGCCGGGGACTCTTGGGGTCCCTGGCGGGGATCGTGCGTTCCGTCGACGCTTACTTCGAGAGGACTCTTCCGGACTTCCTATACAACCTGCTGACCAGCCCGGACTTCTGGAGCGAGGCCTTCGGTTTTGCGGGGATGGCCGCGGTCGTTTACCTTTCCGCGGGCGCTTTGGGGGCGACGGCGGCGGCGCTGGGGCTGGCCTTAGCGGCGCTGGGCGCGGCATGGCTCTTGATCCCGCGGCGGATGGCGCGCATCGGCCCCAATTGGCTGCGGCATCCCACCAGCGCTTTGCTCGGAGGACTAGTAGGCGCCGCCGCCCTGGCCGCAATGTCTTATTTCGGGGTCTCAGCCGCCGCGGCCTATGGCGCAGCCGCGCTGATCGGGGCGGTCGTTTTCGGCTATCCGTT
>MGUS01000088.1:0-1123 GCA_001800085.1 Elusimicrobia bacterium RIFCSPLOWO2_01_FULL_60_11
TTCCCCCGCCGTCATCGTTTTCCGTCAAAAGAGCGCCGTTCTCGTCCAAAAGATAGAGATAGGTGTTCCAATTCGAGGCCTGGGCCGTCATGTCGAGAGTGATCCTCTGATCCTTCAAACCCTGGAACGCGAAGACCTTGCCGTAGTACCCGGAGCCGCGGATCTTCGCCGTCGTCCCCGTGGAAACGAGAACATCTGTAAGGGACTGGCCGACGCCGATCTCCCGCGTGTCATGGATATCGACGACTCTCCCCCCTTCGAAATTCCCCCCGGAGATGGAGATGCCGATGGGGACGAATCCGCTCGAACTCTGGACGCCTTGGGGCTCCTTCACCTTGTCCAGTAAAAGATCGGCGTTGGAGTCCTTGTAAGCCCGCAGGTAATAAACAGCGTTGGCCAGTCCCGAGAATGTGAAAGTGGTCGAGTTCACAAGGTTCTGCTCGCTGGTTCCCGCGAAAAGGGCGTTCTCCGAAATGGCGACCGTGCTCAGGCGGACCCGGTAGGAACCGCTCTGGTTGTTGCCGAGATAGTTGAGGGTGCCGGAGATCTGGCCGTTGCCCGCGCCCAAGCTGAGCGTCTTGGTGGAAATGGCGGCCGTATAGTTGTAGTCCGGCTGGGTGGATATCTTCACTTTGAAATAGTATGAGGTCGAAGCAGACAGGCCCGTGAAGGTGCTGGAATCGATCCCTGCGGTATTGAGGGTCTGGGATGAGACGGAGCTCAAGAACAGGATGTCCGTGGAGAGGACCACCGTGTAAGAGCTTGTGTTGACGCTGTCCCATGCCGCGACGATGGTGGAAGAATTGACCCAGAAGAACCTGGGGTTCGCGGGAACGTCGCTCCCGGAATTTCCCGTGAATGTGAGGGCCAGATTATAGCTGCCCGTGATCCCCGACCCGAATGTCGCCGCCAGGACATGCTGGACCCCGGTGAGGACCGCGGTCGAGACGATGCTGGAGTTCGAATTGGTGCCCGGGGCGATGTCGTCGTTGAACGCCACGAGCCCGCCCGTCGAGTTGAAGAGATAAAGGTAGGTGTCGCTGAAGCCCACGGCGGTCTCATCCACCACGAACCTCTGCCCGGCGTTGGCGAAGAAGGTGATCCATTCCCCGTAATACCCCGA
>MGUS01000088.1:1134-1912 GCA_001800085.1 Elusimicrobia bacterium RIFCSPLOWO2_01_FULL_60_11
GCCCGCCGCGATGGGCTTGCGGTCGAAGACCTTGATGGGAACACCCGCGATCGATGTTCCTGAAGTCACGGCGTAGGCGGTGGGCGAATTGAATGTGCCGGCCTGGCCGTAGGGTTCAGAATCGGCGTCCCACGACCCGTTGGCGTTCACATCCTTGAAGGCCCTCAAATAATAGGTCCCTCCTGCCAGCCCGGTGAAGCTGAACGTCGTGGCCCCGCCGCTCAGGAGCTGTTCAGTGGTGCCCGTCGCCGTGGAGGCGTTGACTTCGATGGATGTGGAGAGACGCACTTTGAAATTCCCGGACGCCGTGCCGGGGTAGGAGATGGAACCGCTCAAGGAACCCGGGGAGAATGTCCAGTTGATGTTGCCTCCGCTGTCCGTGCTCCCCCCGCCCGCGTTGATGTTGATGCCGGTGGCGTGGCAGCTGGAGACATCGACGAACGACACGCTGGCCACGGCGACGTTGAAATGGTAGAGCGGGGTACCGGCCGTCCCGCGGAGCTGAATATGGGCGCCGGAAGCGCCCTTCAAATTGAGGTTGGCGATGGTGTAAGTGGAGCCCGAATTGAAGAAGAGCTTGGTGTTGGTGCTGATGTCGGTGAAGCCCGTGGCCGTGAAAGAGCTCAAGAAAGTCACCCCGCTCGCGTTGGCGTTGGTGACCCGCAAATAGCTGAAATTCCTGCCGTAAACTGTCTGCGCGGTCGACCCGTCGAAAGAAAGCGTGGAACTCTGGGCATTGAATGTGCCGGAACTGTTCCAGTGGCGATAGACATTGAAC
>MGUS01000088.1:1959-5063 GCA_001800085.1 Elusimicrobia bacterium RIFCSPLOWO2_01_FULL_60_11
GAGCCGCCGGGATTGCTGAAGGTCTGGGGAGCCGTGCCCGAGAAAGTCGCCGTGCTGAACGTATTTGAGGGCGTGAAGGAACCGCTCAAGAGCGTGATGTTGCCGCGGTAGTGGATGTCGCCCTGGCTCAAAAGAGCGTCGGGCATGAGGAGCCCGCCCAGAAGCGTGACATTGCCGACAGTGATGGGCGCGGCGATCTGGACCCGGCCGTTGTTGTAGGGCGACGTGTTGTCGGCCTTATTCGCGACGATGGGGCCCAAAGTGGAACTTGAGAGCATGTTGACCAGGGTGTTCTTGTTGCCCAGGAACGCCGTCGTCGAGGCGGTCCCATCGAACCGCCCGGAATACACAAGCAGGTCTTCCGTCATCGTAAGCGAAGAGATTAGGACGACGGATGAGGAGAACCCGACTTCAAGGGTCATGGATGTGATCTGGATGGAAGAGAGGTCCCAATGGCAGGCCTTGGACGGGTTGGCGCTGTTGAATTTGACCGCGTCGCTCGACACGGGCACGCCGCCGATCCAGTTGAGCGCGTTGCTGGCCAGATTGTCGGACCCGCTTCCTATCCAGATCTTCACCGTGGTGGTGGAAGCGGAAGTCACGGTCGAGATCGCGGGGCTGGTATAGGCGGAATCCAATTCCGTCGATACCTTGACCTTGAAATAGTAGGTCGTGCTCGCGGAGAGGCTCAGATAGCCGGTCGTGTTCGTGAATACAAGGCCCGTCGAGGCGACGACGGAGAAATTGCTGGCCGTGGAGATCACGGCATTGTAAGTGGATCCGGAAACCTGGGTCCAGCTCACGGTCAGGGAACTTGCGGCCACATTGCTGAAAGCGGGGCTGAGCGGTGTTCCTGAAGAGCTGTTGATGGTCAAGACGCCGGCGTAACCGACGGCTCCGACCGCCACGCTCACCGTCACGGTGCTCACCCCGAAATCCTCTCCGGGATCCAGGAAATTGCTGCCGTTCACATCCACAAAAGCGATGGTCTGCACGCTTGAGGCGGTCGGGAATTTGACGACGTAGAATTGCTGCGCCGCCCCCGGGCTGGAGAACACGCCGGCCGTCACCGACCACCGCCCTTTTACCGTATCCGACGAAATGATGCCGATGGGACCGCTTTGAGAGCTGTTGTTGATGACGGAACCCGAGGTCAGGCTGGTGTCCAGGAGGCTGACATTGACCGTGGTCGTCGCCCCCGCGATGACGTTGGGATTATCGGTGGAGATGAAGGGTTCATAGTTCCCGTCAGGATTGAGAGAAGTGGATTCCGGCTCGGAAGTGTCCAGGGTGCCGTTGCCGTTGGCGTCCCTGAAAATGATCACGGCGTAGCTACC
The DNA here is from genome assembly GCA_001800085.1 of Elusimicrobia bacterium RIFCSPLOWO2_01_FULL_60_11. Classification (GTDB taxonomy): domain Bacteria; phylum Elusimicrobiota; class Elusimicrobia; order 2-02-FULL-39-32; family 2-02-FULL-39-32; genus 2-01-FULL-60-11. Next base: position 3,297 of record MGUS01000088.1, read on the forward strand.
GGTCGCGATCGGCAGAGAGTAGTCGGGTCCAACCACCACGGCGGTGGTGACACGGGGCGGCGTGCGGATCGAGTAATCGTTGAGGTACCCCATGTCGGTCGCGGCCCGGACCACATAGTTCCCCGACTGCCCGCCGCCGTAAGAAAGGGTCCCCCCGATCCATCCGGTCGTCGCTACGGCCAGGGTGGCCGTCGATATCGCCGGGGTGGTGTATCCCGAATCCCCTTCTGTGGATATCTTGACCCTGAAGTAATAGGCCGTGGCCGCGAACAGGTTCGCATAGCTCGTTGTATACCAGCTGAGCTCTCCGGAGGTGACGGAGACGGTAAAATTACTGTCCGTGGATAGGACCGCGTTGTAGCTGGCGCCGACCGTATTGTTCCAGAGCACCGCCACGGAACTTGGGGTCACGGCGAAGAACAAGGGATTCAAGTTCGTGGGACCCGCGTCTGTCCTGGTGGAAACGACGGCGGAATAGCCGCTCTGCCCCCCGGCCAGGTTATAGGCCGCGACCCGGAAATAGTAACTCGCTCCCGCCTGAAGTCCCGCGGTGCTCGATGTCAGAGCGAAGGTCTCGCTCGAGGTCACGTTCCCCAGGAAACCGTTCCAAGAGGAGACCTGCACCTGGTAGCTCGTGGGCGGGGTCAGAGGATTGCCGTTGGACGCCCAGGAGATGGTGAGCGAACCCGATGACACGCCGGCGAAAGCGGGAGTCCCCGGCATGGCCGCAAAGGTGATGGTCGCAATCACCACGGGTTCGCCGCTTGTCAATACTTGCAGTTGGGAACGGAGAAAGATGCTGTAATTCGTGTTCGGCGTGAGGTTCGACAGGGTCAGGGTCGATGCCAGGATGCCGGAACTGGAAGTGGAGGCCTCAAAGGCCCCCGAGCTGATGGAAAATGTGGTCCCGGGCGGTTGGCCCGCGGTGGAGAGGAAAACTGTGATGGATGACGCATAGACCTGAACGCCCCCTACCGCCGGCGGTAAAACCGCCGTCGCAAGCTGGACCGTGAACGGCCCGGCGTAAGAGACGTTCCCCTGGATGTCCGAGGCCACAGCCCGGAGCTGGTAACTCGTCCCCGGCTGAAGGCCCAGGAGCGACCAGCTCGAGGCATAGAGCGTGGCCGTCGTGGTGGTGTCCATCCCGAGGGTATACCAGCTCGCTCCCCCGGTCAAGCCGTCGTGCTCGAAACGGACTTCTTCGAGAGTGGCGTCCGAGCCGCCCGCGTCCGCCGTCACGCTCAAGCTGGCCGCGGTGGTGATGACCATGCCGGTGAAGACCGCGGAACCGTTCGCTTGGAAGCTCGAGGGGGCCGTCGGAGTGCTGGTGTCCACGAAGCGGATGTTGTCGAAATACATCGTGGCGGAGCCGATGGTGGTCGCCAAGCCGGGTTTCTGGAACCACACCTCGAAAGCGAGGATATGCGCGGGGTCGAGCGCGGGAACCGCGGAGGTGAAATCGGAGATGGGGATCTTCGCTTCCCCGAACGTCCCGTTCGATATCCCCCCGGGAAGGTAGGTGTTGTTCAAAAGCAATACGGATTCCGTGCTGAACATGTCCTTTAAACCGATCCCGACGTCGGTTCCCGCTGAAGCGGCGTCGCCGGCCACATGGAACACCAGGGAATCGGTGCCGGTCAAGTCGGAGGTCGCGAACTGGATGAGATAGACGCCGTATTGGGTGGAAGAACCGCTTGAAAAATCGACCTTGTAGGAGAAACCCGCCCCACCGTAGGCAACGCCATTGTCATAGCTTCCCCTCACAGT
>MGUS01000088.1:5103-7185 GCA_001800085.1 Elusimicrobia bacterium RIFCSPLOWO2_01_FULL_60_11
GCGAATTTCCCCGTGATGGTGGGGTCCGATCCGTCATCGAAATTGTCCACCCATACGGGAGAAGGCGGCTTGTCCCCGAAACGGATGTCGTCGATGTAGATCTGCCCGTCCACCGCTGTCATGGCGTTGGTGGCCAGAAAATGGAACGCCCCGGTTCCGGAGTTCCAGTTCATGTTCGGGTTGTAGAACGCTTCGGTGGAAATCACCACTTTCTGAAAATTCTTCGTCATCCCGTTCGTGAAGAAGTTATCGATCCGGGTCTGGGGATAATTGGTCCCGTCGTCCATCTCTGCGAAGAGCTTTTCGAGCCCGACCGCGCCCCGGACATAGAAGGAGACGTAACGGTAGGGAGTCAGATTTTGAGGCGTGAAGATGCTGTCATACTGCGCCGTGGACCCTCCGGGGGTTATGATGTATGAGAATTGCCGCGCAAAACCCTGATTGCCGGCTGTGACCGTGCTCACAAGGGCCATGCTCGCGCTTCCTCCCACGAGGCCGCTGACAGCTTCTCCCTGCCCGAGCAGGTTGCCGTCGGCCCCGTCGCTGAAATCGTCCAGGACGAGGACCGCGGCGCGCAGGGAAGGCGGAAAGAAAAGAAGAGAGATAAAGACAAGAAGGAGCGCGTATAAAAATAAAAACCTCACCCGTTTTAGAGTGAGGTGAGTTAATCTCATGAAATGGACAGCAGAACCTCGGCGTTTTCTGCCATGCTTTCCTTTTTCAGAAGGATTTATGATGAATGGTTAAATTATATCCCTCCGAAGTTTTTTGTCAATAAATTTTTTACATGGCGTTGAAAGTTATTTTGACGGCTCAGGTCCGGGCAGAAGGCCCGACCTGAGAAGAATGCGCGGCTCGGCGACGAAATCAATGGTGCGGCCGCCGAAAGAGGACGACCTGACGATCTGCTGATAGTTCCACTTCACCAATTCCTGGTTGAAACCAAGCGTCCCTGTCCTTAAACCCGCAAAAGCAGTCCTTGGAGCCACCTTCCCTTCATCCGAGATGATGTAAGTGTCGTATTGCTCATAGGGAATGTCGCTGGAACTCTTGGGATAATAGATGACGATGCTGTCGTGGAGGTTCACCAGGTCGGAGGTCGAATTGGAGGCATAACGGCCGTTCAAGTACCTGAAACTGGCGTTGCCGATGTTCTGGTCGGGGAGCGTATCCAGCGTCTTGTTCCCGACATCGAGCGTTGGGATGTTGGGATCGGCGGTGAGCGCCGCATTGTTGATGGATTCCAAAGTGGCGATGTTCGTGACGCCGGTCCTTGCCGTGTAATACTGGAACCAGGGCTGGGTCAAAGTGCCCGCGGGCACGTTATCAAGAGTCAATGAAGACAAAAGTCCCGAAGGACCCATCAGGTGGGCATAGCGATTAAAGGCGGTGCGCCAGAACGTATCTCCGACTTTCATGTTGCGAAACTCATCCGTCGAACCATCACGCGCCTCTCGGAGAAAGACACCTGCATTTAAATAGACGTCAGCCACTGGATCGTAAACCTTGCCGTTGGCCGAAGCCAGCTGAGTGACCGTATCCGTCATGCCCGAAGCCTTGCCGTCCGCCGCAACGCCTTGGGCTTCCAAAGTGTAAGTGGTGCCGTCGAATGTGACTTTCACCAGATGTCCCCCGTCGGCCATGTCCTTGATGGCGTCCGTAATGTTCGATTGAGCCATTTCGTATGAGCGCAGATAGAATTCAGGTTCATCGCCGATGACTTTCCCGCTTGCGTTCTTCAACGCGATGGACAAGTCCTGCGGCAAGGTCTTATTGAAGACCGCCTTATAAGTGAAATAATCGAAACGCCCTTCCCGGGAGTTCAAAACGACGAATTTAAATGCTTTGTCACGGTCCGCTTCGGCGACGTCTTTGGGTTTCCGCAAAATATATTCCTGAAGGCGCACGCGGTTGCCGTTGACGTCGATGAGGGCTTTGCCTTCCTGGTACTCCGCCAGCTTCATCTCCTCGGCGGCCGCGGCCTGGATGGCTTCGCGGGTCATGTCCAGCCCCACTTCTTTCTTGGCCAGCTCCTTGATGGCGGTCTCTTCGGCCTTGCTTTCCGCGGCAGGGGCCTGGAGC
>MGUS01000089.1:0-5781 GCA_001800085.1 Elusimicrobia bacterium RIFCSPLOWO2_01_FULL_60_11
ACGTCACATTGGGGAGAAGCCCCGTTCCCGTGATGGTATAGGTGGCGAACATCAAGGTGCTCACGGCGCTCGAATGCGAAGCCAACGCCGCGGTAAGGATGGACGCCGCGGAGATGGAGATGGTGGTGGAGACCGTGGCGCTGAATCTGTCCAGTCCGCCGAAGATGAGTATCGTCGTACTCAGATTCACCGTATAGACGCTGGGCGATGCCTTGAATATGCTTGTGGTCAAGAAGGTCGCGAAAGCGCCGGTCGCAGAATCGACGGCCGTCTGGTTCACGAACTCAGCCGACGACACATTCACGATTTGGAGTGTGGTTCCTTGGATCAACCCCAGACCGGACAATCTCAGCCTGACGCTCGCGGTGCTGTTGAAGACGGTGTTGGTCGGCGCTCCGAAGAAGTCGGGATAAAGGACCCCCGCGGTCATGGAAGAGCAGGTGATGAGCCCGCCCGTGACGATGCGCAGGGTGTTGGAGGATGATTCCACATATCCTACGCCGGCTCCTTTGTCCGTGAGGGAAGACATGGAAATAAAGAATGTCTTGCCTCCCGCGACAGGCGTGCGGAAATCCACCGTGATGGTGACGGTCGGCGTGGAGTTGTCCAAACCGATGCCCGTTCCGCCTTCCGGCACTTCGTTAGTGGCTACAGGGGGGAGGGCCGTGCTTCCGTCCGTGGCGAAAAGAGAGACGGTCGAGCCCGCGAGAAGGCCGCGTCCGCGGAGGGTCAGGGTCCAGATCCGCGTGTTGCTCACCGTGGGGATATCCACAGAGACGATGGCCGGAGTCGAGACCAGGATGACTCCCGCAGCGTTGATCGACGTGCTGTTGACCAGGATGGTGCTACCCAAGACGCCGCCATAGGCCGCGCTGTAAGTCCCGGCCGCACCGGGCACAGTGGCCGTGCCATAGTACACATGGTAACGGGTGCCGGGCGCAGATACCTTGGGATCGAACCGCATGGCCACGGTCATGAATGTGCTTGAATTGACCGTGAAGGCGGTGGCTCTGCCCGCGTGGTAGGGAGGCATCCCATTATCGGTGTTGAGGGTCGTTGAAGTGGAGAACGTGATGGTGGAAATGCCGATGAATCCGCTTCCGGTGATGGCGAATGTCTGCGAAGCGCTGGAGTATGCGATGACCGGGTCGCTGTTGTTGTTGATGGCCACCACGGACGAGATCATGGGGGGGAAGAACAAGAGGGACGGCGAGAAGGCGACCTGCCCGTTGTCCAACACAGACCCCGCGGGCGCGCTCGAAATCCTGACATACCAGGTCGCGCTGGAGTTCAAGCCGATGATGCTGGCGTTGGCCGAGACCGTGGAGCCCCTGGCATCTAACACAAAATCCCTTAAAGGAATGTCACCCGCGAAAGCCACTCCCGGGACCAAGGCGGTGGATGTGGTCAGGTGGACGTTCCCATATTGCGCCAGTTCAGGGCAATATATATTGGAGAAGAGGGAGCCGAAGACGATGTGGGTCATGGTGCTGGTGTTGAACAACCCGGTGGAACTAAAAGAAGTATAGCCCGGGAGGCGGGTGACAACACCTGTCGTCACGGTGACGGTGGAGATATCCACCGGGCGGAGGTAGATGGCGTCCACGATGGAGCCCAACATGACGGGGCCCGTGTCCGTGCGGCTGGAAGCCACGAGAGTGTAATACTTGGGCAGGTTGGTGGTGTCCGTAGAAGAGAAACGGGCCCAGATAGTGGTGGTCGACACGACGGCTGACTGCTCGTTGGCAAGGCCGAGAAGGTCGATGGAGCCCGATTCAGCGGCTGTGGTTCCCACGGTGATGGTGGGGGCTGTCCCTTGAGTTGACTGGGGAACGAGCCGGAAATTCATGCTCCGCGTGAAGCGGTTGCTGAGCAGGCCGGAGAGAGTGGCCAAATTGAATGTGGAAGATGAGCCGTTGACCGCGGCTATGAAGCCCACGGAGAATGTGGAAATCCGCGCGGAAGCGGCGTCGATGGCGACTTGATTGATGACCGGGGACGAGAACGCGATGAATGTGGCGTTCAAGTTGGACGCGGCGCCGTTGGCGTCGACATTGGTGGCGACCAGGGTGCTGACGGACACGAGGGTCCGCGAGGACTGGTACATGAACGACCAGCTGGTGCTGGAAGCGGAGACCGCGTTCACGGAACCCGAACCGACATTGATCTGGTACGCGCCGGTGACATCGGTGATGCCGCCGGACGTATTATTGCTGGAACCCGGGCTCAGAGTGGCTGCGCCGGAGTAGGCCGTGATGGACCCCACAAGAGCGGCGGAGCCGGTGACGGTATCAGCCACGGCGATGGCCGGAAGGACCGTGCCGAACGAGTTGACCACGGAACCTCTTAAGGTAGTCCAGTTGAATGTTCCGATGGCATTGGTGGCGGACGGGAAGAAGATGCCGCGGTCGCGGTCGGCGCCGGTGGTCGCTTGAAGAATGAGGCCTCTTGTCACGCCGGTAAGTATGGTCCCGATGCCCTGCTGAGTATTGACGATGTTCTCCACGAAATCATCGAAGAATACGCCTGCCACGCCGCGGGCCAGACGGAGGTTGCCGCTCTGCGTATAGGAGATGGTGGGGTTGCTGTTGCTCACGATGATGGAGCCCGCGGATGAACCGTCATCGATCTTCTGGATATACCAGCACTGGCCGGAAATGCCGCGTCTCTGGATCGCGTAGCGGACGGTGGCGCCGCCGACCGTGTAGATGAGGCGGGTGATGCCGGAGCCATTGGCGCCTGAGTCGGAGGCGGTGATGTCGGTGATGACGCCGGAGTCCAGGGTGCTCCTCGTGGCTTCGATGGCGGCGTTGGCTGAGTTCAGGAGGACTTCTCTGAGAGCGCCGGCCAAGGAGTCATAATAATAGACCCGGATCGTATTGGTGTCGTCGGTACTGACGGCATTGAAAGAGCCGGATGTGTTCTCGGCTCCGGCCGTGCTCAAATTGACGATGGACGTAAGGGGGCTTGCAACGCTCGCCAAGGCGGAGGAGCCGATGCGCAGTTCATAGCGGCCGTTGGCGGCCTGGGAAGAATAAAGGACATAGACGGCGGATTCGCTGGGGGCCGTGAAAACCTGGATATTGGCGACGGTGGCCGAGGCCACGGAGACCGGAGTCAACGGAGCCGCGGAAGAATTTCCCGAGAGGACGCGCAGGTGGCCCAAGGACTGGTCATAATAATAGACCAAGACCTGGCCGCCGCTGAGCACCAAGCCGTTCATGACGGACAAGACCGATGAGTCCACGATCCCGGTCGTGGTGCTGTAAAGGGTGGTGAGGGTCCAACCGGTGGCCGCGCCCCCGGAACCCGCTCCCTGCGTCTGGGAGGCGAGCATGATGGAATATCTGGAGCTTGACGCCGTCGCGTAGATGACGTAGAAGGCCTGGCTGCCGCCTTCCAGCACGCCGGATACCGAGGATTGGGGGGCCGCGCCCAGCCGATCGACTACGGTGTTGGTGCCCACGGAGATGGTCAACGCATGCGCCTTGTCTTTCAATGTCGCCATTGAGAGAGCAACGATGGCCAGCGTGGCCAGAACGCGCACCGAGGTCCTTGTGAAGCTGACGGCAGTTTTCAGCAATGAATGCATGGTTGATTCCTCCGATTTGTATTTTATAAAAACAAAATCCTCGCGTCCGTTCAACGATGACGCGAGCAATTCCCGCTTCGAAACTATTGTTTCTCTAGTTTGGTTGATCAAAAATCTGAAACTGCCAAGCGTATTTTAGCCGGCAGGAATCAAATTTCGGAAGGTTCGGAAGAGCCTCGGAGATGAGGGCGCTGTTTTCATGATTATAAGTATGTAAGCTCCGCACTCTGTTCTTCACCTGGTCCTATTTTTTATCCTGCTCGAAATATTCAATGGGTTAAATTTACCACAATCTCAAAACTATGTCAATACCCTATAAAAAATATTTTTTTCGTCGGCAAGTCCAAGGGACGATTGACACTTGGGCCTTTATTTTGTAAATTCTCCAAAGGACAAAAATATGGCAGATATCCTTTCCTTATCATCATCCAAAGAACCCCAAGCGGCCCATCCCGCCCCTCAAAGCGGGCCGGAGGACTGGGGCGCTCCCATTCCGCAAGGTTATGGGCAGACCTGCGTTGTGCTCATGCCGCGGGACCCATCCTGGATGTTCTGCTATTGGGAGCTGACCGAAGCCACGGCGAATGAGTTGAAATCGAGATACGGCGAGGATATCTTTTCCCGTGCGGCGCCCACCCTTCGCAGATACCGCATCCGCCTTGAAGATGGGAAGCCCAGGATATTGGGTCATGTGGACTGCACCGTCGCCCTGGAAGCCCGCAACTGGTACCTGCAGGCCGAGGAAGAGGGCTCGAGCTGGTTCGTCGAACTGGGCTTGAAACGGCCGAACGGGGAATTCATTCTCATCACTCGTTCCAACAATATTACCCTTCCCAGGGGACGCGTGTCAAGCGTCACGGATGAAAAATGGGCCAGCATCCACGCTCAGATCGAAGAGCTCCTGGCCCTATCCGGCGGGGGCAGGACCGGGGCAGGGTCCCTGGAGATCGCCAGGAAGATCGCCGAACGGTGGAACGTCATGGTCCAGACCTCTTCGAGGATAGGTTCCGGCGGGGTATCTTCCTCCCTGGTCTCAGCTCTCAGAAAAACTTGAACGGCGCCAAAGGCCTTTGGTGTCTGGTGCTGCACGCGCACCTTCCTTATATACGGCATCCCGAACATGACGACTTCCTCGAAGAGGACTGGTTCTTCGAGGCCGTGACCGAGACCTACATCCCCATCCTCCTTTTTTCCGAGCGCTTAGTAAGGGAAGGCGTGAATTTCCGCTTCACCATCAACCTTTCCCCGCCGCTCTGCGGCATGATGAAAGACCCCCTCCTTACAAGCCGGTACAAGCGCCACCTGGACAAGATGATCGACCTGGCGGAAAAAGAGGTGGCGCGGGCCCGCCGCGAACCCCGCTTCGAGCCGGTGGCCCGCATGTACGAGGGAAAGCTCAAAGCCTGCCGGGAACTTTTCGACCGCTGCGGGGGCAACCTGCTCGAAGTGTTCAAAGGGCTCCAGGACCGGGGGGTCATCGAGATCATCACCTGCTGCGCCACGCACGGATTCCTGCCCCTCATGACCGACGACAGGGCCAAGGCGGCCCAGGTGCGCGCGGCCGTGGCCGACTATACCGAGACCTTCGGGCGCAGGCCCCGGGGCATCTGGCTGGCGGAATGCGCCTACGCCCCGGGCATCGACGCCATATTAAGAAAGGAGGGCATCCGCTTCTTCTTTCTGGACACCCACGGCATCCTCTTCGGGGAGCCCCGCCCCAAGTACGGGGTGTTCGCGCCCGTCATCACCCCCGCCGGAGTGGCGGCGTTCGCCCGCGACATGGAGACCGCCCACCAGGTCTGGAGCGCGGAGCAGGGCTACCCCGGGGACTACCGCTACAGGGAATTCTACAGGGACCTGGGCTACGACCTGGCCTATGACGACATCAAACCCTATCTCCATAAGGACGGCGTGCGCCGCAACATCGGCATGAAATACTACCGCATCACGGGGCGCGTGCCCCTGGACCAAAAAGAGCCCTACAACCCGGACTGGGCCAGGGACGCCGCGGGCGAGCATTCGGGGAATTTCCTGTTCAACCGCGTCAAGCAGATGGAGCACCTTTCGGGGCTCATGGACCGAGCGCCGCTCGTCGTTTCCATGTACGACGCGGAGCTTTTCGGACACTGGTGGTATGAAGGCCCGGATTTCCTGGAATTCCTGTTCAAGAAGATCCATTTCGACCAGAA
>MGUS01000089.1:5812-6286 GCA_001800085.1 Elusimicrobia bacterium RIFCSPLOWO2_01_FULL_60_11
CGTCGTCGTGGGGGGACAAGGGCTATTATGAAGTGTGGCTCAACGGCGCCAACGACTGGATCTACCGCCACATCCACAAGATCACCGGCAAGATGATCGCCCTGGCCGAGAACGAGCGGGACGCCCAGGGCCTGCGCCGCCGGGCTTTGAATCAGATGGCGCGGGAAGTGCTCCTGGCCCAGGCCTCCGACTGGGGGTTCCTGATGACGGCGGGGACGGCCACGCAATATTCCTGCAAGCGCACCAAGGACCACGCGCACAGATTTCTAACATTGGAAAGGGAACTGCTGTCCGGAAGCGTCAACGAGGACTTCCTCAAGGAATGCGAGTGGAAGGACAACATATTCCCGAACATCAACTACAGGATATTTTCCGCAGAAGGAGCCCCCTCATGATGCTCGACGTTGAAAAGAACGGCAGGAAGAAAACGAAGGTCAAGCAGGAGAAAGCGCCCCTTGCCGCTGCCAAGGCCAA
>MGUS01000089.1:6304-6985 GCA_001800085.1 Elusimicrobia bacterium RIFCSPLOWO2_01_FULL_60_11
CATCGACCACCCCAAGGACGGGGAGACGCTCACCCACCCCCACTATACCGTTCGCGTCGGAGCCAGCGGCGCTCACGCGGAGATATCCATCGACGGCTCGGACTGGAAACCCTGCCGGCACTCCGCGGGCTATTTCTGGTTCGACTGGACGGCCATCGCGCCCGGGCCGCACAAGCTCACCGCCCGCATCAAGACCGCGGGGGGCAAGGCCAAAGCCGGCAAAGCCGTGCAGTGCAAGATGAAGTGACGACCGGCGAGCTCCGCGAAAGATTCCTGCGCTTTTTCGAGCTGAACCGCCACGCCGTGGTGCCGTCCGATTCCCTGATCCCGTCGGGGGACCCCACGCTCCTTTTCACTTCGGCCGGCATGGTGCAGTTCAAAAAGCATTTCCTGGGCCAGGTGAAGACCGATCACACCCGCGCCGCCTCCTGCCAGAAGTGCCTGCGCACGTCCGACATCGACCGCGTGGGGCTGACCGCCCGCCACCTCACCTTCTTCGAGATGCTGGGGAATTTCTCCTTCGGGGACTATTTCAAGCAGGAGGCCATCCACTGGGCCTGGGAATTCCTGACGAAAGAAGCCGGCCTCGACGCCGGGCGACTCATCCCCACGGTCTACAAGGACGACGAGGAAGCGCACGCTCTCTGGAAAAAGATCGTGCCCGAATCGCGCATCGTGCGC
>MGUS01000089.1:6999-8437 GCA_001800085.1 Elusimicrobia bacterium RIFCSPLOWO2_01_FULL_60_11
GCGGGCCCTGCTCCGAGATATTGTACGACCGCGGGGAGAAATACTCGAGCGGCCACAAGTGCCCCGGCCCCGGGTGCGACTGCGACCGCTACATGGAAGTGTGGAACCTGGTCTTCACCCAGTACGACAGGAAGGCCGGGGGCAAGCTGGAACCGCTCCCCAAAAAGAACATCGACACGGGCATGGGACTGGAACGCCTTTCCATGGTCGTCAACGGCAAGGCGTCCGCCTATGAAACGGACCTTTTCCAGAACCTGATTTCCGAGATCAAGGCCGGCATCGGGGATGCCGCGTCCCCCAAGAACGTCCGCATCATCTCCGACCACATCCGCGCCTCGACCTTTTTGATATCCGACGGCATCCTGCCTTCCAACGAAGGCCGGGGCTATGTCCTGCGCCGCCTTCTGCGCCGCGCTCTCCGGGAAGGTTGGACCGAAGGTAAAAGGGAGCCCTTTCTTTTCAAGCTGGCCGCCGTCGTGGCAAGGGACATGGGCAAGGCCTACCCGGAACTTCCCGAACGCCTGGGTAACATCCAGTCCATCATCAAGACGGAGGAAGAGAACGCCCTTTCCACCATCGAAGCGGGGACGAAGACCCTCGAAGCCGAGATCAAGAAGACCACCGGCAAGGCGGGAGGAGCGGGCAGGATCGGCAAAGTGAATCTGCCGGGTGAAAAGGTCTTCCAGATCTACGACACTTACGGCCTGGGCAAGGAGATCCAGGCGGAGATCGTGAGCGACTGGGGCGGGGAACTGATCTATTCCGAAGAGGAATATGACAAGGCGCGGGACATCGCCGTGGCCACGGCCCGCAAGGGCTGGAAAGGTTCCGGAGAAGAGGACCTGACGCTCTACGCCGGCCTGCACAAGAAATTCGGCAACACCGTGTTCAGGGCCTATGAGGCCATGGAACTGGACGCCAAAATATTGGCCATCGTCAAAGACCACAAAGAAGTGGGGAAGCTCTCCCAAGGAGAAGAAGGGGAAGTCATCCTCTCGGAGACGCCGTTCTATGCCGAAAGCGGAGGCCAGGTGGGGGATAAAGGGACTTTGGATGGGGCAAAGGTGACGGACACCCAAAGGCCCTACGAGGGGCTGATCGTCCATTCCGTGAAGATCGAAAATGGAAAATTGGAGGTCGGGGACGAAGTGCGGACGGCCGTGGACGCCGTCCTGCGGGGCCAGACCATGCGCCACCACACGGCCACGCACCTTCTCCATGCGGCTTTGAGGAGACTTCTGGGCACCCAGATCACCCAGGCGGGGTCGCTCGTCTCGCCCGATAAACTCCGGTTCGATTTCACCTTTCCCCGCGCGCTCGAGCCCAAGGAGATGGCCGCCCTCGAAGAGGCCGTCAACGCGGCCATCCTGAAGAACATCCCGCTCAAACGCACGGAGGAGCCCCTGGAAGCGGCCCGCAAGATGGGCGCGCTCGCGTT
>MGUS01000089.1:8477-8563 GCA_001800085.1 Elusimicrobia bacterium RIFCSPLOWO2_01_FULL_60_11
GTGCGGGGGCACGCATTGCCCGGCGACCGGGGACATCGGACTTTTCAGGATCATGTCGCAGAGGTCCGTGGGGTCGGGCGTGCGCA
>MGUS01000089.1:8581-9496 GCA_001800085.1 Elusimicrobia bacterium RIFCSPLOWO2_01_FULL_60_11
GCGAGAAAGCCCGGGATTTCATGGCCGCGCGGGAAAAAAGTTTGAAAGATGAGGAAGAAAAACTCAGGGAAAAGGCCCTTCTGCGGGAGAGGAACGCCCTCCGAGCGAAGGACCGCGGAGACCCGGCGGACCTTGCGGCGCTCGTGAACGCGGCCGTCGCCCTGCCGTCCTCGAAGAACGGCGGCGCGAAGATCCTGGCTCAAACGGTGGACGCGGGGAGCATCGATATCTTGAGGGAGACGGCGGACCGCCTCCGGGACAAGCTCGGAAACGGGATCGTGATCCTGGCCAGCACATCGGAGGACAAGATCTCATTCGTGGTCACCCTGCCCCCCGCCTTGAAAGAGGCCGGGTTCCACGCCGGGAAGATCGCCAAGTCGCTGGCGGAAAAGATCGGGGGGAGCGGCGGCGGCCGGGAACTCTTCGCCCAGGGCGGCGGCAAGCGCGTGCCCGACCTGAAGGAGACCTTGAAGACCTTCGCGCATACCCTATGATAGCCGGCGCCTGTTTCTTGATCCTCTGGGGGTTCCTCGCGCCCGAGCCGGCCTACGCCTACATCGACCCGGGCATGGGCGCGCTGGCCTGGCAGATGCTTCTGGCGGGCGTTTTCGGCGCGGCGTTCTTCATCCACAGGATGCGCCAATGGATCGCGGACAGATGGAAAGCCCTGAGGAGCCGGGGGAAATCACCCAAAGATGTTCCGTGACCCCGGAGGAAAGTTAAAGGACATCGACGGGCGCCTGATCCGGACCGTCAACAAGTCGTTCGCGCCCGATTTCCGCGCATTCCTCGATTCTTCCACAGCCCGCTCATTCCTGGAGCGGGGACGCCTGGTCCCCACCCGCCTTCTGAACGAGATCCCGGACGACCCCGAGACCGAGATGACGGCCGAACATCAAAGATTGTCTTTTGTCT
>MGUS01000089.1:9518-13849 GCA_001800085.1 Elusimicrobia bacterium RIFCSPLOWO2_01_FULL_60_11
GATGCTCATGGCGGCGGGGCACCTGACCCTGGACCTTGCCGAATCCCTTTTGAACGAGGGCATGGGCTTGAAGGACGCGTCTCCCTACAACATCCTTTTTTCCGGCCCCAAGGCGGTCTTTGTCGATGTGCTGTCGTTCGAAAAGCGCGACGCCCGGGATCCGGTCTGGCTGCCCTACGCGCAGTTCACGAGGAATTTCGCCCTGCCCCTGCTCCTCAACAAGCACTTGGGATTGACGCTCAACTCGGTCTTCGGCGCCACCCGCGACGGCATCGGGCCGGAGGAGGCGTACCGGCTGCTGGGACCGATGCAGCGGCTCCGGCCGGCGTTCCTGAACCTGGTGACCCTGCCGGCATGGCTCGGCGCGCGGAGGGGAAATGACACGGACGGATTGTATCGGAGCCGGCAGACGAAAGATCCTGAAAAGGCGCGTTTCATCCTGCGCTCCCTCTTCCGCAACCTGCGCTCCGCCCTTGATTCCGCCGCCCGCAACGGCGGCCCCAAGTCCGCCTGGAGCGGCTACATGTCCTGCCATACCTATTCCAAAGAAGAGTTCGAGGCCAAAGACGAGTTCGTCCGGCAAGCTCTCGAAGAATCCTCTCCCAAGAGGGTCCTCGACGTCGGCTGCAACAGCGGCCACTTCAGCGCCCTCGCCGCGAAAAGCGGGGCCTCCGTCGTGGCCGTCGATTCCGATGCCGCGGCCGTGGGCGAGGCCTGGCGGAGCGCGGCAGCCGTCGGGCTCGACATCCTGCCGCTCGTGGTCGACATCGCCCGCCCGAGCCCGGCCACGGGCTGGAGGAACGCGGAGAACGCGTCGTTCCTGGAACGCGCCGCGGGAAGGTTCGACGCGGTCCTCATGCTGGCGGTGGTCCATCACCTGCTGGTCAGCGAACGGGTCCCGCTTGCCGACATCCTGGACCTCGCCTCGGAACTGACCACGGACCTTTTGCTGATCGAATTCGTGTCACCCGAAGACCCGATGTTCCGCCGTATCGCGCGCGGACGGGACGGCCTCTTCACGTCCGTCACGGCGGAAGCTTTTGAAAGCGCGTGCGGCAGGCGTTTTTCCGTGCTCCGGTCCCGGGAGCTGTCCAGCACGCGCCGCGTCTACTGCCTGAAGAAGAAGCGTTGAAAAAAGAAGCCGCCATAGCCCTGTCGCTCGCCAACCTGTGTTTTATCAGGGAATGGTCGGTCATCCTCAAGAGGTCCAACTGGTTCTCCATCAACGCCAATCTGATCCCGCTCCATCTGGCGGCGCTCGTCCTGAACGTGCTGGCGCTCGCGGGGGCGGCCTATCTGGGGGTGGCCCTGGCCCGGACCTCCCGGAACGGGTCGGCCATGGCTTTCGCCCGCTGGGCGTTCCTGGGGATGCTGATCGTCGTTCTGAACGTCGCCCGCGAGATGTCCGGCCTGAATTATTCGGATTTCCTCTTCAGCCACATCGGGTATTGGAAATTCATATTGGATTACGACTGGCCCTTTGTCGCGGCAAGGTTCGCCTTGTGCGCCGCGGTGGTGTGGGGGCTTTTCCAGCGGAGGATCAGGACGGTCCGGATCGCGGTCACGGGCATCGTCGCCTTCGGCGCCCTGATCCTGCCCCCCTTCGTCACGGAGCCGGTCCTCTTCAGCAGCCTGGTCCTCCTCATCTTCCTTCAGTGGCGGGACCGGGTCATCCGGATAGCGGCAAGGACGCTCCTGGTCCTCTCGCCCTTTGTGCTGGTGACATTCTCCCAGGCGGCATGGGGATTGGCTTCGATCCGGTCCATCCTCCGCAACAAGCCGGCCGTCAAAGCGGCCCTGGCGAAAGAGGTCTCAAAGGTCCGGGTCCTCTGGCTTATCTTCGACGAAATGGACCAGCGTCTCACCTATGCCGCCCGTCCGCCCGGGCTCGAGCTTCCGGAGCTGGACCGGCTGCGCGCGGAGTCCCTTTACGCGGCCAACGCCTATTCTCCCGCGAATTCGACCTATGTCTCGCTTCCCTCCCTCCTG
Source organism: Elusimicrobia bacterium RIFCSPLOWO2_01_FULL_60_11 (assembly GCA_001800085.1). GTDB lineage: Bacteria > Elusimicrobiota > Elusimicrobia > 2-02-FULL-39-32 > 2-02-FULL-39-32 > 2-01-FULL-60-11. The sequence continues at coordinate 11,508 of MGUS01000089.1, forward strand.
ACCGGGCAGCTCGTCAGCAAAAGCGATCTCTTCCCGTCCGAAATGCTCATCACCTGGGAAAGAACCGGCCGGAAAGTGAAGCTGAGTGAGCAGACCAGCATATTCTCCGAAGCCGTCAAGGCGGGGCACAACGCCGCGATCGCGTCCGAAACGGAGAATTGGCAGCTCATCTTCGAGCCCCAAACGACCGTGAAGTTCAAGGACAATTTCACCGTGGAAGCTCCGGGCCGCGAGATCGTCAGGATCATGGCGAATCAGACGAGCGGCCTCTGGCCCGCCTGGAGCTCGTCCCGCCAGAAGGTGTCGCTGAACCTGATCAGCGACCAGAGCACCGTCAACTCTTTTAAGAACAACCTTCACAACGCCAAAATTTGCCTGCAGACGCCGGACCTGGGGTTTTGCTTCGTCTATTTTATCCTTCCGCACGATCCCTACATCTATGACCGCGCGACGGGCGAATTCGTCTATGATTACATCGATACCCCGCAAGGATACCTGGACAACCTCGCCCTCGTGGACCGGACCCTGGGGGAACTGCGTTCCGCGATGACTCAGGCGGGCACTTGGGATGCCACGACGGTGATCCTGAGCTCCGACCACCACTGGCGCAAATCAAAGGATTTCGACGGCAAGCTCTATGAGCGGTGGGTCCCATTCGTAGTGAAGTTCGCGGGGCAGAAGGAGGGGTCCGTTTACGAACGCCGATTCCAGACCCTCTGCACGCATGACATGGTCCTCGCACTGCTCGGGGGGGAGATATCGGACCCGCGCGGGCTGGCGCGGTGGCTGGACAAAAGAAGGGTGTCCCCATGAGGATTCGAACCTCAATCTAGAGCTCCGGAGGCTCTCGCTCTATCCATTGAACTATGGGGACGATGGGTCTATTTTACCACTAAAATAAGATAATATATATTCATGGACAGCCGCAAATCTTACAGGGATATCCTCAAAAAGACCGCCGTGGTGAAGGTGCCCAAGCGCCGCATCTCCACGTTCGGCTTCACCAAGATACGGTATTTCTTCGTCTCGCAGGTGCCCTCGTTCTCCGACCGTTCGCGTCTCCGGGAAGGCGTCGTCACGGCCGAGAGCCCCAAGATCATAACGCCGGATTTCTTCAAGAACCGCTTCGAGGGGTTCGGGGAGGAATCGGAGGATTTCGGGCGGTGGCTTTCCGACAACTACGGGCCCTCCTTCCGCGGCCTCCAGTACCGTTTCAAGAACGAGCTGACCTCGGGCAAGATGGAGATCCTGCCCGCCAGGACCCTCTGCGACAACGTCAAAAAGAACCTATCCGCGGAGGGCTGGGAACAGTCCGCCCTCATCCGCGGGCCGGACGCGGGCTGGCAGGTGTCGCTCATGAAATTCATCGCGGACGAGTGCATGAGGTCTTTCGCGGGCAACCTGCGGGAACTGGACGAGCACGGCTATTTCGACCTGCCGGTGGACCCGGAGGTAAAGAGAAGGAAGGAGATCGAGGGGCTTTTTTCCAAGGCCCGGGGCAACCCCGACGCGGTGGCCGTCCTGGGCGACCGGCTGAAGGAGTCGGGGCTGTTCCGCGAGTATGAGGATAGGTTCTTTAAGCTGGTCCAGAAGTAAACGAACAGGAGCTCATGTTTGAGTCGAGTTCGAGGCGCGAGGAGCGATGTGTGCCGAAGCGGCACATGAGCGACGAGCAACGAAGAAATCGACCAAAGATGAGCTCCTAGGCGAGTTCGTAGTAGTCCAGCCCCGAATGGTCCAGAACTTCCTCTCCCATTAGAATTCTAAGAGTGTTCTGAAGTTTCAGGTGCTGGATGAAGAGATCGTGCTCCGGCTTCAAGTCCGGCCGCGCCATGGGCGACTTGAAATAGAAAGAAAGCCATTCCTGTATCCCTGATAATCCCGCCCTCTGGGCCAAGTCCATGAATAAGACCAGATCCAGCACCACAGGCGCGGCCAGGATGGAATCCCGGCAGAGGAAGTTTATCTTGATCTGCATGGGCAGGCCGCACCAGCCGAAGATGTCGATGTTGTCCCACCCTTCCTTGGCGTCCCCGCGCGGCGGATAATATTCGATGCGGATCTTGTGGTAGATGTCCTTATAAAGCTCCGGGTAAAGTTTCCTATCGAATATGGAATCCAATACAGAGGCCTTGCTCACCTCTTTGGATTTGAAGGAGCCCGGGTCGTCGAGCACCTCGCCGTCCCTGTTCCCTAAAATATTGGTGGAGAACCAGCCGTGCAGGCCGAGCATGCGCGCGGCCAGGCCGGGAGCCAAAATCGTTTTCATGAGCGTCTGGCCCGTTTTGAAATCCTTGCCCGCTATGGGCATGGAATTTTTTTTGGCCAGCTCGATCATGGCG
>MGUS01000089.1:13873-15386 GCA_001800085.1 Elusimicrobia bacterium RIFCSPLOWO2_01_FULL_60_11
GTTGGCATAGGGCGTGCCGGTCTGGAGCGCGGCGTAAGCGTAGATCATGGAAGGGGGGATGTCTTTAGCGTTGGATTTCAAGCCCTTCTCGAGCGAGGCCAGGGTCTCATGCGTCTTTGTCGGTTTGGAATAGACCTCTGTCGAGCCGCACCAGACCATGACGGCCCGTTTCAGGCCTTCCCTCTTTTTGAAATCCTCGATGTCCTTGATGAGCGCTTCGGCCAGGTGCATCTTGGTCTTGGCATGTTTCACATTGGGACCGTCCAGCTTCTTGACGAAATCCTTCTGGAAGACGGCGGGCATGGGTTTCAAGCGCGAAAGTTCCGCCTTGACCGGCCTCAAACTCTCGGGCGGGAGCACCCCCGCCTTCATAGCCGTCTGATAACTGTTGTCCTTGAATATGTCCCAGCCGCCGAAGACCAGGTCCTTCAGGCCGGCTAACGGGACGAAATCTTTGATGAGGGGAAAACGCGGGTCGGACCGCTTGCCCAGGCGGATGCGCTGGAGCTGTGTGATGGAGCCGATGGGCCGCGCCAGGCCTTTTTTCATCATCTGCACGCCCGCGACGAAAGTGGTGGCCACGGCTCCCATGCCGGGCAACAGCACGCCCAGGCGGCCTTTGGCCGGGGAAATATTGCGGGCAAGCTCCGGATAGTGGGACGAGTGTTCGCTCATGGTTGCCTTCTGGGGACACCTTACTTAATTCTTCGAATTAAGTAAGGTGTCCCCAATATAATATTACCAATATCAGAAAATAGACGGGGGCTCCGACGGCTCCCAGAAACAGGAACCAATGGATTTTACCAAATATCGAAAGGATTATGACGAGGTAGATGAAGTCCCGGCGCGCGAGGAAATCGAGGAAACGCCCCGTGGCCGAGTCCTCCGCCACGGAGGTGAAGAGAGGCCCCGCCTCTTTTTTGGGCCGCATCGTGAACCCGTAGACCCATAGAGCCGAAGCAAGCGTCCCCAGGACCGCCAGGGCCCCCAAACCCGGAGCGCCGGAACTGTAAGCGATGCAGACGAACACGGCTGAATGGACGACATTGTCGCCCAGAAAATCCAGAAGGCCTCCGAAGCGCGACTCCAGGAACTTCAGGCGCGCGATCTCCCCGTCGCAGCCGTCCAGCACCGAATGGAGCCAGAAGAGCAAAGCGCCGGAAACGTGATACGCTCTTCCCTCCGGCAGAAAATACAGGGCGCCCACCAGGCCTATGACGACGCTCACGAGGGTCATCTGGTTGGGCGTGACGGAGGTGTCCACCAGGTCCCGCGTGAGCGCCAGGGAGATCTTCCTCTCCAGATGCCTGGACATGAACCCTTCGGTGTCTTTGACCAGGCCTTGAAGGAGCCACCGTTCCGCGCGGGGGATATCCGCTTCGCCCTTCACATCGATCCAGTCCTTGGGAGGCGGCTCTTGTTCGGCCGCGATTTTTTTCCACCCATCCGTTGAATAGAGACGGCCGGAGAAAGGGAACGGGGGCTCGGAAAAACCGGCCTTTTTCGCGCCTTT
>MGUS01000089.1:15406-17581 GCA_001800085.1 Elusimicrobia bacterium RIFCSPLOWO2_01_FULL_60_11
CTTGGATGTCCAGCCCCAGTATCTTCATGCCATCGCCAGTTCCGCCCCGCCCTTGGCGCTGGATTCCTTGGATCTCTCGATCAATTCCAGGCAGGCGCGCGCCGTCTCAAAATTCTGCCCCGCGGGGGAGGCGCCGGAGATTTCCGCCAGGAATTCGTCGATGACGAAATCGAACCAGTCCGGGTGGTGCGAGCCCGCGGAAAGCGCTTTCTCGAAAGGGAAGGTCCGGGCGGGGGACGACCCCTTGACCACGATCAGCCGGTCGTCTTCGACATGGATGCGGCCCTCCGTTCCCTCGATCAGGCCGGAATTCTTGCGCAGGCGGGACGCCCAGGTGAGGAAGAGGTCCACGGTCTTGACCCCGCCCGGCGACGTGAATTCGACGCGCGCTTTGGCCGTGTCTTCCACGGGCAGGTCCCCGTACTGCCGTTTCTCCAGCGTGGCAAAGATTTTTGAAGGCCGGCCGGCCAGCCACTCAAGGACAAGATAGAAAGCGTGCCAGCCGTGGTCCACGAGGATGCCGCCGCCCGACATTTCCGGATTCAAGCGCCAGTTCTCCTTGCCCTCGAGGGTGGTCACGGCGGGGCCCGAACGCAGGACATACCATTCCACGCGGTTCACGTCGCCGACCGCGCCTTCGCGGATGAGCTCGGAGATCTTGCGGCAGATGGGGGCGAATTTCCAGTTGTGCACCGTCATGAGGACCTTGCCGGACCTCAAAAGAAGCGATCCCAATTCGGCGGCGTCCTCGCGCTTGAGCACCAGGGGTTTTTCGCAGAGGACATGGAGCCCCGCGTTCAGCGCGGCCCGGATGAGGGCGAAATGGGTGTGGGGAGGCGTGGCGATGTCGACAAAATCCAGAAGGGAACGGTCGCGACCGTTCCGTACAAGACATTCCTCCAGGTTCTCAAAAGTCCCGACGTCCGGCAGGAGCTTGGAGAAAAGTTCCCTTCTTTCCTTTGAAGAATCCACCCCGGCGACGACCCGGAAGTCCTTGCGGCCTTTCCAGGCGGGCAGGTGGCCTTCGAGGGCCACATTCCCGAGCCCGATGATGGCGCCTTTAAGTCCGGGCAATGAGGGTGAAGACCTCTTCCAAAATATCCACGCCTTCCATGGCTGTCTTTTCGGAGATGGTGAGCGGCGGGCTGATGCGGATCCGGGGGGCGTAGGCCATGGAGAGGAGCCCGCGCTTCAAGCACTCCCGGAATATCTTTTGTGTGAGCGCCTTGTCGAGCGGCTCCTTCGTCCTCTTGTCTTTGACGAGCTCGATGCCGATCATGAGCCCCCGGCCGCGCACTTCGCCGACGAATCCATATTTGTCTTCGAATCCTTTCAGGCGGCGGAGCATGAGCTCGCCCACGCGCCGGGAGTTCTCGACCACGTCCTCTTTCAGAATGATCTCGAGCGAGGCCAGGCCCGCCGCGGCCCCCAGGGGATTGCCGCCATAAGAGGACGAGCTGCCCGAAGGGTTGCCGAAGGGCTTGGAGCCGCAGTATTCCTTGGAGGAGACGACCCCGCTCAAGGGAAAACCCCCGCCGATGCCCTTGCCCACGGTCAGCACGTCGGGTCTTATCCCGTCGGCTTCAAAACCCCACATCCTCCCCGTGCGGCCGAACCCGGTCTGCATCTCGTCGGATATCAGGAGGGCGCCGAATTCCCTGGCGATGGACTGGATGGCCGGCAGGAATTCCTTGGGGGGGATGACGTTGCCCGCGGTGCCCTGCACGGGTTCGACGATGACGGCCGCGATCCGTTGCTGGCTCTGCACTTTGATGGAGTCCCTCACGTGGTCCGCGCAGGCCACGCCGCAGGAAGGGTATTTGAGTTTCAAGGGGCAGCGGTAACAGTAAGCGAAGGGCACGGAGTAGAGCCCCGGCATGAAGGGCCCGAGCTCCTTTTTGAAATCGTCGCCCAAAAGGCCCAGGACCCCGCCCGTCTTGCCGTGGAACCCGCCCCAAAAACCCACGAACTCGGATTTTTTGGTGACGCTCTTGGCCAGGCGGAAAGCCGCTTCGACCGCCTCGGCGCCGCCGGAAAAGAGCTGGACCCGGTTCAAACTTTTAGGAAGGATGGAGGTCAGGAGTTTGAGAAAATCCTTCCGCACCCTCGTGGTGAAGCTGGAGAAGGTGATCTTTTCGGCCTGGGCTTTGAGGCCTTTGACGTAGTGCGGGTGGC
>MGUS01000089.1:17590-20616 GCA_001800085.1 Elusimicrobia bacterium RIFCSPLOWO2_01_FULL_60_11
CGCTGCCCACGCCGATGCCCGCCACGAAATCGATGAACTTGTTGCCGTCCACATCGTAGACATGGGCGTTCCTGCCCTTGGCGAGGGCGAGTTTGGAATAGAGGCCGATGCCCTGGGAACCGGGGGAAATATACTTCTGCTCCTCATTGAAGAGCGCCAGAGATTTTTTGCCGGGGATCTTTTTGACCATGGGTGATTATACCGTCGTAGGGAACGGTCGCGACCGTTCCCTACTGGTCTGCGAAGCGATGTGATCGGCGATGACTTGCGAGGCCTCGTCCCGGAAAAGGGCGAAACTGGGCCAGGCGTTCAAGTCGATGAGGACGATGCTCCCCGCGGCGCTCACGATGGCGTCGCCGCCGTAGATCTCCAGGCCCAGGACGCGCGCGGCCTTTTGGACGATTTTTTTGAGCTCCGGCTCGGAGAACCTGAACTTCTTCAATTCCTGGTCCTTGTGATAGAACCACTTGAACCAGCCCGTTCCCACGCCGTAGAACTTGATCAAATCCCCTTCCACATGCTCCTGCAGGCAGGCATGGGCGATGCCGCGGGAGGCGTAGTCCTTGAAGGCCTTGTCGATCTCGGCCTTGCTCTTGGCCAGGAACACGTCGCCCTTCTGCGTGTTGTGCACGTCGCCGCGCTTGACCCAGGCCTTGCCGAAACCCGGGGCGGTCTTGCGGGAAACGGGGAAAAGCTCCGTGCGGGGCATGGGGACCTTGGCCTGTTTCAGGAGAGGGATGGTGCGGAAGCGGTAGGTGTTGAGCACGGATTCGGGCGGGTTGATGACGCGGAGGCCGCCCCGCGCCTGCGAAGCGACGAGACCCAGGATATCCTCGCGCTCGCACATCATGAACACCAGGGCCGGCGCCGCGGAGCCAGAAAAATCCCCCCGGGCCACATCTTCAGGCCGGCGCATGTCCGTCTCAAAACCCTTGGCGCGCAGGCGTTCCGCCGTGCGGTCCAGGATCATGGCGTCGTCCGACTCGCGGTTGGGCGAGTGCCGGACCTCTCTGTAGATGGCCAGAAGTCTTGCGTTCAAATCTTGGACCCCTCCAGGAGCCGTTCGGCCGCTTCTAAATCTTTAGGGACATCCACATCGATCACGTCCGAAAGGACCACGCCGTACGCCGGCGTCCCGTTCTTGACAAGCCATTTCAGGAAGAACCTCAAGGAAGCGATGTCGCCGTCCGGGCGCTTCTCGAAGATCGAACCGGGGACGTTGTAGAATCCGGCCGTCGCGTACTTGCCGCCCGCCAAGCCGATCTCCGAGATCTTGCCGCTCTTCTCGTCCATATCCACCCAGAGAGGTTTCTCGTCATCCACAAAGGAGGTCACGCCGAGGGCCAGGCCCTCCTCCGGGGGAAGAGCCGCCATCTTGCGGGTTTCGTGAGGGAGGCAGAAAGCGTCCACCGTGGTCAGGAGATGACGGCCGGCTCCGAGGAGGCGGCCCACGAGCCAGAAGCTTTCGAACGAGGATGCCGTAGATTTTATCAAAATTTCCGGGGCAAGTCCCGCGAAATGGGCCCGCACCCAGGCGGCGCATTCGGGCTCCTCCTCGTTGAATATGACGGCCACGCGGCGGATGCCCGCGGACTGGAGGTTCCTCAAGGCGTGGCCGATGAGAGGATAGCCCGCCACCTGGAGCATGGGCTTGTGGGTCGCGAACCCGCGCTGCCGGAAGCGCGAGCCCTCGCCCGCCGCGATGATGCCCGCGCTCAGGACGGAACTCACAGGAGGATGTCTTCCAGTTCCAGGACGGAGCGGATCACGATGTCGCCCGGGCAGCAGACGGGCAGCTTGCGCGCTTTGGGGTTGGCCACCCAGATGTGGCGCATGCCCAACTCCTTGGCGCCCCGCATGTCGCGTTTCCTGGAATCGCCCACGAACACGCTTTCCTCGGGACTGACCTTCAGCTTGCGCAGAACGTGCAAAAAGATGTCCGGATTGGGCTTGATGGAACCGACCCGGTTGGAATCGGCCATGGCGCCGATGAGGCGGCCATAACCTTCGGACTTCAAGATGACGGGCAGGTTGCCGTAAAAATTGGAGACGATGCCCAGGCGGTATTTCTTCTTGAGGCGCTTGAGCAGGGGGATGTTCCTGCGCAGATGCGCCCGGGAAGCGCGCAGGTAGGCCCGCGACACCTTTTCAACGGACCGGGGGCTGAAGCGCCCGGCTTTTTTGAGCAGCAGGGAGACCTGGAGGCGGATGGTCTTGTCGTAAGAGACGGATTTCAAGCTGCGCTCGGTGAGCGTGTCGTCGGCGTAGTAAAAGAGCGGGTCGAATTCCTTCTTGGACCAGCGGTACCCCAGGCGGCGGTAGATGGGGAAGAACTGCTGGCGCCAGGTGAGGCCGTCGGCGTCCAGAGTGCCGCCGAAATCGAGGAGGACGGCCTTAACGTCCTGAAAGGACTTGTTCACAGGGCTCCGTGGCGCCCTGCAAGGAATTGGCCCACAAAGATGAGCGTGTTGTTCGTGGGGAGATTCTTAACTGTGATCTCCTGCCGCAAGATGCGGGAGAGGTCCTTCAATTCCCCGGTGTGGACCCGCTCATCCGGCCAAGAGGCCTTGTACACCACGGCGACCGGAGTCTCCGGAGGGTAAGCGCCCGAAAGCCTTTCCTGCAGCGACGGGTCGAGCGCCTCTCCCACGAAGATGACCAGCGACGACTCGCACTTGGCCAGCTCTTCGAGCTTCTCCTTGGGGTGAGGCGGCGTGCGGCCGTGGAGGTAGGTCATGATGACGGTCCGGGTCACATCCGGAACGACGAACTCCGTCCGCAGCGACGCGGCGGCGGCCAGGAACGAGCTGACTCCCGGCACCACTTTGAAGGCGATCCCTTCGCTTTTGAGCACGTCGGCGATCTCCTTGAACCGCAAGAACACGGAAGGATCGCCGGTCGCCAGGCGCACCGCTTTTCGTCCCGCCCTGCAGGCGTCCGCCAGGAGCTTGCCGATCCGCGCGGGTTCCATCTTGGCGCTGTCCCGAAGCTCGGCGTCCTTGCGGGCGAATCGGCGAATCGGCGCG
>MGUS01000090.1:0-4891 GCA_001800085.1 Elusimicrobia bacterium RIFCSPLOWO2_01_FULL_60_11
GGGCCACAAGTTCTTGGGCATCACCTGCTCCAGGGCGTCGATGTCGGAGCGGAGCGCGGTCTGGGCGGTGAACACGGTGTCCCGGAACAGCTTGGCCCTTTTCTCCGCGTCTCCCGTATTGGCCGCTTTCTCCGTGCTGACTTCCAGGTCAGCCGTCTTCTTGACGGCGGATTTTAGGAGCGACGTGACGTCGGCGAGCAGAGCGGACTGGACGGAGGAGTCTCCGCCCGCCTGCTTGATGCGGTTGATGTCGTTGGCCAGCTTGCTCGCGTATTCCATGACGGCCGGGATGTACTGGGTCTTGACCATCTGGACGGCGGCGCGGGCTTCGATGTTGATGTGCTTGGCGTAGAGCTCAAGATAGACTTCGTGGCGGGAATGGAGCTCCCGCTTGGAGAGGACCCCGTATTTCTCGAAAAGGCGGATGGCGCCGGCGTTGGCCATGGCTCCGTAGGCCTCCACGGAAGAGCGGATGTTGGGAAGCCCCCGCTTGGCGGCCTCCTTGACCAGCTCGTCGGAGTAATTGTTGCCGTTGAAAACGACCTTGCCGTGCTTCTGCCAGGTCTCTTTGACGATGGCCGTCACTTCCTTGTTCTTGTCCTTGGCCTTCTCCAGCCGGGTCGCGATCTGGTCCAGGGCTTCGGCCACGATGGTGTTCAAGACCGTGTTGGGGCCGGCGATGGAGGCGCTTGATGGCACCATGCGGAACTCGAATTTGTTGCCGGTGAAAGCGAAGGGAGAAGTGCGGTTCCTGTCGGTATTGTCCAAAGGTAGGGCGGGGAGCGTGTCCACGCCGATGGTCAGGAACTGCTGGCCCTTGGCCTGGGTGGCCTTGCCTTTGGTGATGTTCTCCATGAGCGCGGACAGGAAGCTGCCCAGGAACACCGTGATGATGGCCGGCGGCGCCTCGTTGGCGCCCAGGCGCAGGTCATTGCCGGGGTTGGCCGCGCTCGCGCGGAGCTTGTCGGCATGCGTGTCCACGGCGGCCAAGGTGGCCGCGAGGAACGTCAAAAATATCTCGTTCTGGTGGGGCGTGTGGCCGGGCTCCAGCAGGTTGAAGCCGTCATCCGTGGCCAGCGACCAGTTGTTGTGCTTGCCGCTGCCGTTGACGCCCGCGAAGGGTTTTTCATAGAGGAGGCAGACGAGGCCGTTCCTGAGCGCCACTTTCTGCATGGTCTCCATCACGAGCTGGTTGTGGTCGGCCGCGATGTTGGTGGTGGAGAATATGGGAGCCATCTCGTACTGGGCCGGGGCCACCTCGTTGTGCTTGGTCTTGGAGGCGATCCCCATCTTCCAGAGCTCGATGTCGAGTTCTTTCATGAACTTGGAGATGCGGTCCTTGATGGCGCCGAAGTACTGGTCTTCCAGTTCCTGTCCCTTGGGGGATGCCGCGCCGAAAAGCGTGCGGCCGGTGGAGATGAGGTCGATCCTCTGGTCGAAGAAGACCTTGTCGATGAGGAAATATTCCTGCTCGGGGCCCACCGTGGAGGTGACTCTCTTGGAGGACTTGTTGCCGAGCGCCCGCAGGACGCGCATGGCCTGCTTGGAGACGGCTTCCATGGAACGGAGCAGTGGGGTCTTCTTGTCCAGGGCTTCCCCGGTGTAAGAGCAGAAGGCGGTGGGGATGGTGAGCGTCACGTCCCCCGCGGCGTCCTCTTTAAGGAAGGCGGGCGATGTGCAGTCCCACGCGGTGTAGCCGCGGGCTTCAAAAGTCGCGCGGATGCCGCCGGAAGGGAAGGAGGACGCGTCCGGTTCCCCCTGGATGAGCTGCTTGCCGGAGAATTCCGCCACGGCGGAGCCGTCTTTCTGGGGCGCAAGGAAGGAATCGTGTTTTTCAGCGGTCTTGCCGGTCAAGGGCTGGAACCAGTGGGTATAATGGGATGCGCCTTTGGAGATGGCCCAGTCCTTCATGGCTTCGGCCACGACATCCGCCACTTCCGGGGTCAGCTTCGCTTCCCCTGCCTGGATCTTTTTCATGGCTTCATAGGTGGCCTTGGGGAGCATCTTCTTCATGACGGCGTCGTTGAAGACGTTGGAGCCGAAGATCTCGGCGATCCCGTTCTTCTTGCGGCCGTTCAGGTTGATGTCGGCGATCATTTTTTCCACGTTATGTTTCGTAGGCATCGTATGTTCCTTCAATTCAAATTTCTCGAAGCTCGAGTGCTTCAGAGGGTTTTCAGATAGAGGGCTTCTTTGCCTTTATTGATGGTTTCTCAGCGTTGAGGAAGCCAAATTATATCAAAACAGGGTTGGCAAATCAAGAGCTTTGGATGATCTCGGATTCCACCTGGTGGACCCACTCGATGATTCGGTTCTTGTCCTTCTCGGAGAGGTCCTCGAACCAAACCCCGGCGTAATATCTGCCCTCGAATTTCTTGGCGTGCTTCACCACGGCATCCGTCTTGACCGGTTCCGGGATGGAAGGGAGGGTCAATTCCAGGGACAGTTTCGTTCCCACGCCGGCGGCGACCGGCATCTCGAGCAGGCAGCCGGCGGGCCCCAGGTTCTTGGCGAAGGCCTGGTTCATTTCGTCCCCGAGGCCGGCCAATTGGTAGGTGACGCCCGTCTCCATCTCTTTGCGCATGTAGCGGCGGGCCGCGGCGGAAACGTCGACGACCTCGAAGATCTCGATGGGCTTGTCCTTGCCTTTCACCTGCACGGGGGCGAGTTTGCGCAGCTTGGTGTCCTTGGAGATGGTGTCGGCCACGGCCTTGGAGATGACCACCTGCCCGGCTTCGGCCGCGCTGCAGAGACGGGCGGCGAGGTTGATGTTGTCGCCGATGACCGTGTAGTCCATGTGCTCTTCGGACCCCATGTTGCCCATGACCACTTCGCCGCTGTTCAAGCCGATGCCCACCTGCATCTGCTTCTTGCCCGATTTGGCGCGGGCCTGGTTCAAAGAGGAACAATAGCGCTGGATGTCCATGGCCGCGCGGATGGCGTTGACTTCCTGCCCCTTGCCCTCGAATATCGCCATCACTTCGTCGCCCACGAACTTGTCCACGGCCCCGCCCCGCTGCCGCACCACTTTCCCCTGGAGGTTCAGGTAGACGTTCAGGGCGTCCACGACTTCTTCGGGGCTCATCTTCTCGGACATGGAGGTGAAGCCCCGGACGTCGGAAAAGAGGGCTGTGACGTATTTCCGCTCCCCCCCGAGCTTCATGGCGCCGCTGTCCCGCCTTTTACGGATGCTCTGCATCACCGAGGAGGAGAGATATTTCTCCATGTGGAGTTTTTCTCTCAAGCTTAAGATCATCTGGTTGAAGGATTCCGTGAGTTTCCCTATCTCATCCTTATAAAAGACTTTGACCTGCTGGCTCAAGTCCCCCCGCGAGACGACCTGCATGCCGATGGCGAGCGTATAGATGGGCTGGGTGAGCACCCGGGAGAGGCCGAAGGAGATGAGGAGGCCGATGGCCACGAACCCGAGGGAGATCAATGAAAAGATGATCTTCTGCCGCCTCACCGCGTCCTTGAGCTCTTTTTCAGAGAGCCCGATGCGGGCGGTGCCGAGGCGGATGTTGCCGGCCTTGGTGACGATGGGCAGGGCCGCTTCCAGGGCGGGTTCGCCTTCATAGGACACATTCTGGAACAGGAGAGCGCTGGACGCCAGGGCGTTTAGGTCCGCCTCCCCGGACAAGGCCCTTCCCTTTTCGCCGAGCGAATTGTGGACGAACACTTTCCCGGAGCCGTCCATCACCATGGCGTAGACCACGCCCCCATTCTTCTGGATGTCTTTGATGGTGGAATAGATGCCCAGGTCCTCTTTGGTGAGCAGGCCGTCCTTGCCGACGTTGGCCAGCTGCTGGACCAGGACTCCCGCCCGCTTTTTCATCTCCGACTCGAGGAGTTTTTTCTGCCTGGCGAAGGTGACCATGCCGAGAGAGGCGATGGCCAGGGCGAGGACCAGGATGAGGGTGCCCGCGATCTTGAAGCGGACGCTCATGGAGGAGACGAGGACGAAGACCCTGTGGTAATCCATCGCGGGGAATTTTTCCCGGATGAAGGCGAGGGAAGGCGCGCGGTGCTTGAGTTCGGCGAATTTGAGGATGACGGTCTTGAGGGAACGGTTCAGCGCCAGCTTGGTCTGGAGCAGGCGGTCGGGCGGGACGGCGGACCCGCCGTTCGGTTCGGCCGTATGCTTGGTCTCGGCGTTGACCGTCTCCACAACGGTTCCGTTCCGGGGCGGGGTCTCGAAGTCTTCCGGGTTCACTTCTTTTCCATCTCCTGCAGGGTCTTAAGGACTTGATCGGTCTTTTTCAGGTATTCCTGGGCCTTGGCGCCCAAGGGGCTGTTGGGCCCGAACTGGACCGCCTGTTGCCAGGCCTTTTTGGCTTCAACATATTTTTCCTCGGAATAGTACCGCATACCCATGTCGTAGGCCCTCTGCTGCGCTGCGGGGTCGGCTGCGGGCTGGGGCTTGGCCGGGCCGCCCTTGGCGCCCTTGTGAGAGGATTTTGAGTGAGTGGCCGATTTGCGCCCCGTCATCTTCTGGACATAGGCGCATCCGGAAAAGAGGCAGGCCATGGATAGGAAAAGCGCTAAGCCTTTGGATGAATTAATCATGTTTAGAGTAGAACATACATTGTACTAAAGAAGAAGTGATTTTTGTATGATGACCCTCTATCCCATGCATTCTAAATCCCTGCCGCCCAAGTGGCGGTCCTTTACCCGCTATCTTCAGGAGCTCTCCAAAGGCCAGGGACTCTCCGAGGAGGCGCCGCCCTCCGAATCCCGCTTCTTCAACCGGGAGCTTTCCTGGATGAGGTTCAACGACCGCGTCCTGGCCGAAGCGGCGGACCCGCGCGTGCCGGCCCTGGAGCGCCTGCGCTTCGCCACCATCGTGAGCACCAACCTGGACGAATTCTTCATGGTGCGGGTGGCCGAAGTG
>MGUS01000090.1:4901-5730 GCA_001800085.1 Elusimicrobia bacterium RIFCSPLOWO2_01_FULL_60_11
ATCCTCGCCCTCATCCGGGCGCATGTGATCCAGCAGAAAGAGCGCCAGGCGGAGGTCCTCAAAGACATCTTCCGCGCCCTTGCCGGGCACGGCATCCACATCTTCTCGGATTTCAAGGCCTTCGAGGAACTGGACCGGGACATCATGGACAAACTGCCTGACTTGAACTTCATCCTTCGCCGCTACGGCGAACCTCTCCCCCATCTCCGCGGCAACCGCATCCACATCTTCATCCGCTTCGCCAAGGAATACGCCGTGGTGAGCTTGGAACACCGCTCGGACCGGCTCCTGCACCTTTCGGACCACGCCGCGGGCCGGCGCCATGTCCTGCTGGACCGCTGGATCGCGGCGCGCGCCCAGAGTTTTTTCCCGAGCCGCGAGGTGCTCGAGGCCTTTTGCTTCAAGATCATCCGCGACGCCGATCTCCAGTACAGCCGCATGGACAGCGGCGACCTGGAGGAGCAGATCGAGGAGGCCATCGACAGGCGCGCAAAGGCCCGGGTGGTGCGCCTGGAAGTGGACGGCCCATCCTATTCGGAAGGCAGTTTATATCTGGCCACCATGTTGGGCCTGGATTCAGCGGCCCTCTATAGTTTCAACCTTCCTTTGGATTTAAAGACGCTCATGCAGGTCTACCGCGCCGAAGAAACGGTCAAGCTCAAATATCCATCCATCGTTCCCGTCGTTCCTCCCGCCTTGTCGAATCCGGAGGACTCTTTCCGATCCATAAGGAATCAGGACATGCTCCTGCACCATCCTTATGATTCCTTCCAGGTGATCGTGGATTTCATCGACCGCTCGGCCGAGGACCCCGACGTGACCGCCATCT
>MGUS01000090.1:5750-10779 GCA_001800085.1 Elusimicrobia bacterium RIFCSPLOWO2_01_FULL_60_11
AGGTGGTGGTCTACATCGAGATCAAGGCGCGGTTCGACGAGCTCAACAACCTGCGCTGGGCGAGGGAGCTTAAAAAAGCCGGATGCAGAGTCATCCGTCCCATGGGGCTTTATAAAGTCCACTCCAAACTGACCCAGGTGGTCCGCAGCGAGAACGGTTCAGGGGTCTATTACACCCACCTGGGCACAGGGAACTACCACCCGGACACCGCCCTGCAATATACGGACCTGGGCCTGCTCACGGCGGACCCGGACCTGGGAAATGAAGTGGCGGCGTACTTCGCGTGGCTCACCAAGGGAGAAAAGCCGAACATGGCCTTCAAAGACATCCTCGTGGCCCCGCAGGACTTGGACCACCAGTTCTTGAAGCTCATCCGCGAAGAGACCCGCATCCAGAGAAGCGGCGGCCAGGGCGAGATCCTGGCCAAAATGAATTCTCTCGTGGACGACCGCATCATCGAATCGCTTTACGAAGCGTCCCAGGCGGGGGTCCAGATACGCCTGGTGGTCCGGGGCATCTGCTGCCTGCGGCCTGGGATGAAGGGGTTGAGCGAGAACATCGAGGTCAAAAGCGTGGTGGACCGGTTCCTGGAGCACAGCCGCATCTATTATTTCCGCGCCGGGGGCCAGCACAAACTCTACCTTTCCAGCGCGGACTTGATGCCCCGCAACTTCAACTCGCGGTATGAGATCGCTTTCGCGGTCAAGGATCCGGACTTGAAGTCCTTCATCCGAGACGTCATCCTCGCCACCAGCCTGGCCGACAACGTCAAGTCCTGGCGCCTTTCGGCGGACGGCACTTATATCCGCATCACGCCGGCCCCGGGAGAAAAGCCGGTGCGTTCGCAGAAGTTCTTTGAGGAGCTGGCTTCTAAACGTTATGAAGGCACGGCCCTGGGCGGGCGGCGGCCCAAGGTCCTAGCGGCCGCGGTGGGAGAAGAAGATTGACGCGCAGCGGTGGTATTTGTCCAGCTTTTCGGGCTTCAGACGGAACCGTCTGACGACTTTGCGGTCGAATTTGAGCAGGGCGGGAAGATGGCGGAGCTTGCTGGCCAGGGAATGGCCCTCCGCTTTGATCTCGTTCTCATACTCATAGAAAGTTGAAAGAGGGTAAGGCCCCCTCTTGTTGATGTAAAAGGCCGAGACCTTGTCCACCGACGGCTCCAAAAAAGCATCCTTCCCAAGATCCACCGAATACTTGTCCTTTTGATATAAGCTGATGATCTTGGCGGAGGATATCCGCGAGAGGATGCTCTCTCCAAGATGCGCCTTCATGGCCCGCACCATGCGCTTGTGCGCGTATTTCCTTAATATTTGGGCGATGGACGTCTTGGTGAAATGGATGATGTCATGGTGGCTCTCTTCCAGGGCCATGCCTTTCAGGTCGCGGGTGGAAAATTCCGAACGGAAAAGCAGTGTGTCCTCCAAGAACCCGGGTCCCTTATACTGCAGGTAGACCTTGGACCCCCCCTTTTTGAAGCGCAGGCGCAAGCTTGCTCCGCGCCGGAAAATATCCATGCGGGTCGTGTCCAGGAACTGATCAAAAAAGTAGGTGGTCTTGATGTGGCGGGTCCGCTTGGACTTGGCCATGAATTTCCTGAGTTTTTTCACCTGGCGGGGCAGGACGCGCTTCTTGGACTCGATCTCGACGCAACGCAGGTCGCCGATCTTCAAGGCCGAATAGAGTTCGTCGCGGAGCGTCTCGAAATTCTCGAATCTCATGAGGGGACTCCGCCCAATATATCACATTGACTTTATTTTTGCTATCATCTCGGTTTCCAACGAAGAATTCTGAAGGAGGCCCGATTTCATGTCATTCAGTTTACTGCCCAGAGAAGAAAAATTCTTCGACCTTTTTGAGGACCAGGCCGAGCACATCTGCAAAGCCGCGAGGATCTTTAAAGAACTCCTGGGGGCCTGGGACCCCAGATCTCCGCTGATCGATAAGATCAGGGACGTCGAGCACGAGTCCGACATCATCACCCACGACATCATCGACAAGCTGAACCGCACTTTCATCACCCCCTTCGACCGCGAGGACATCCATGAACTGGCCACCGAAATGGACGATGTGGTGGACCTCACGCAGGGCGCGGCGGCCCGGCTTCAGCTTTATAAGATAGATAAGATCACCGAGGAGCTGCCCCAGCTGGCAGGCGTTCTGCTCCAGGCGACCGAGGCCCTCAAGAACGCCATCCTGAGCCTGACCGACATGAGCAAGTCGAGGAGGATCCTCGATTACTGCATCGAGATCAACCGCCTCGAGAACATCGGAGACCAGATCCAGGAGACCGGCATGGGAAAGCTGTTCGCCGATCATCCGGACCCTCTCCAGGTCATCAAGTGGAAGGAGATCTACGAGATCACCGAGACCGCCATCGACAAGTGCGAGGACGTCGCCAACACGATCGAATCCATCGTCGTGAAGCACGGATAACTTTTCCATGGACCTGGGTCTCGTCTGCATCATCGCCCTGGCCCTGTCGTTCGATTTCATCAACGGGTTCCACGACGCGGCCAATTCCATCGCCACGGTCGTTTCCACCCGGGTCCTTTCCCCCCGCGCGGCCATATTTTGGGCCGCCTTCTTTAATTTCATCGCATTCCTGATATTCAAACTTCACGTGGCCAATACCATGGGCAAAGGCATCATCGACCCCCGCATCGTGGACCGCAATGTGATCATCGCCACGCTGACCGGCGCGATCGTGTGGGACCTGGTGACCTGGTATTGGAGCCTGCCCACAAGCTCTTCACACGCTTTGATCGGGGGCTTCATCGGTTCGGCGCTCGTCAAGACCGGGGTGGCCGCTCTCCAGCTTCACGGCATCGCGCGCACCGTCACCTTCATGATCGTCGCGCCCTTTATGGGTCTAGGGCTGGGGCTCATCATCGCTCTCATCGTCTATTGGACATTCAAAAAATGGACCCCATCGGGGGTGGACAAGTTCTTCCGCAAGGGCCAGCTGATTTCGGCGGCGCTCTACAGCTTGGGCCACGGCGGGAACGACGCTCAGAAAACGATGGGCATCATCGCCATCCTCCTTTTTACTTCCGGATATCTGGGGGCCACCTTCTATGTCCCCACATGGGTGGTGCTGTCCTGCCACGCGGCGATGGGATTGGGGACCCTGTTCGGAGGGTGGAGGATCGTCAAGACCATGGGGCAGAGAGTCACGAAATTGAGGCCCGTGGACGGTTTCTGCGCCGAGACCAGCGGAGCCATCACCCTGTTCATTTCTTCCGCGATGGGAATTCCCGTGAGCACGACCCACACCATCACGGGGGCCATCGTGGGCGTGGGGGCGCTCAAGCGCTTCACGGCCGTGCACTGGGGCGTGGCGGGCCGCGTCATCTGGGCCTGGGTTTTCACCATTCCCGCTTCGGCCGCTGTCTCGGGCGCCTGCTACTGGGCGCTGACTTTGAAGTGAACTTCAGGGAGGTCATCTATCCGATCAAGTTCTCAACGAAGGTCGCCTCTCTTTTTCTCATCGCCTTCGGCCTGACCATCGGCCTGTCCGGTTACCGCAGCGTCCGTGGCCTCGAATCCCACCTGCTTGATGAGTTGAAAGAATCCCTTCATATCCAGGCGCGCGCCTTCACCGCGGCCCTTCCCGCGGACGCCTTTTCTTCACCCCAGGCCGGGGTCCAGGCGCTTGCTCAAAAGACCGGTCAAGCCGGCGGGAACCGCATCACGCTGATCCGGCGGGACGGGAAGGTGCTGGCTGATTCCCAAGTCCGCTGGGAAGACATTCCCAGATTGGAAAATCATCAAAGCCGTCCGGAGATCGTCGACGCTTATCTCAAAGGAATGGGGACGGACACCCGTCATAGCCATACGGTGGGTTCGGACCTGCTTTATATCGCCGTCCCCGTGCCGGCATCCGGCCCGGCTCGTGGCGCGGTCCGGATGGCCATGTCCACCACCCGGGTGCAGAACAAGGTCAAGGAATTCACCGGCATCGTTCTGTTCTCAAGCGCTCTGGCCCTGGGGCTGGCGGGCCTGCTGACCGCCGTCCTTGCGCGCTGGGTGACGCGGCCCCTCATGGCGGTGACGGCGGCGGCCAAAGCCGTATCCGAAGGCGACCTTGCGCAAAAGGTCAGGGTGGATAGCGGCGACGAATTCGGCCTCCTGGCCCAATCCTTCAATGAGATGACTGAAAAACTGGCTCAAAGCTTGTCGGCTCTCCGTTCCGAGAAGGAGGGAATATCCCGGATCCTCGGCAGCATGGTGGAAACGGTGGCCGCGCTGGACGCTTCGGGCCGGCTTCTTTATGTCAACCCCGCCGGCGAGATGATATTCGGCGTCACCAGCGCTGATTCGGCTGGAAAGTTCTTTTCAGAAGTCATCCGCCAGGCGACCCTCGCTTCCATGATACAGGAAGTGCTGGAAAAAAACGACGAGGTCCGCCAGGAGATACGGCTTTTCCTGCCCGAAGAGAGCATTTTTGACGCCCAAGCCCTGCCCATCCGGAGCCATGGGCATTTGAAGGGCGTCCTTCTGGTGCTTCACGACATCACCCGCATCCATCAGCTCGAAGAAGTCCGCAGGGATTTTGTCGCCAATGTTTCCCACGAACTACGCACCCCGCTGACCTCCATCCAGGGCTACGCTGAGACGCTTCTTTCCGGCGCCCTTTCGGATGAAAAGCATGCCCGGGACTTCTTGACCACCATCCAGGACCAGGCCGAGAGATTGAGCCGGCTGGTGAACGACCTTCTGGACCTCTCCTCTATAGAGTCCGGAAAGAACCCCCCGAAGATATCCTCCTTTTCGCTTCGTGAATTGGCGGCGGAAGTCGCGGAATCACTTTCCCCCCAGGATCGAAAGCACAAGGTCCGTTTTGAGAACAATATCCCCGCCGGCCTCCCCGATCTGAACGCCGACCGCGACCAGATGAAGCAGGTGCTCATCAACCTGGCGGACAATGGCATCAAGTTCAACCGTGAGAAGGGAACGGTGACGCTGGAAGCCAAGCTGAAGGGAAATGAGTTCGAGATCTCAGTGAAGGACACCGGAGTGGGAATCC
>MGUS01000091.1:0-251 GCA_001800085.1 Elusimicrobia bacterium RIFCSPLOWO2_01_FULL_60_11
TGACATCCAGGGGCACGAGGGCGATCTCGATCCTCCTGTTCTTGGAGCGGCCTTCCGGCTTGGCGTTGTCCGCGATGGGCCTGAACTGCCCGTAGCCGGCCGCCGAGACGATCGTAGCGTTCACCCCGGAGGATTCCGTGAGGTAGCGGGCCACCGTGGTGGCGCGGGCCGCGGAAAGCTCCCAGTTGGAGGGGAACCTTTCCTTCAGCGCGCCGCCGATGGGGATGTTGTCCGTGTGGCCTTCGATGCGG
>MGUS01000091.1:363-2176 GCA_001800085.1 Elusimicrobia bacterium RIFCSPLOWO2_01_FULL_60_11
TGACCGAAAGCTTGTCTTTGAGCTGGGTGATCTGGATGGAGCCCTGCTCGATCTCGCTCTTCATGTCGCTCACCAGGTCCTCATAGGTGGACTTGAGCTTGTCGACCTCAGCCTGCTTTTCCTTTTCGATCCGCTCCTTCTCCTTTTCGACGTCCTGCTTCTCCCGGGTCATCTCGGCCACCCGCTTCTGCAGTTCGCTCTTGCTGGAATCCATGTCCTTTAAAAGCGATCCGACCCTTGTCTTGCTGGAATCGAGCGCCGAATTGCATACGGCCAGCTCGGACACTTTGGCTTCGTACTGCTTTTTGGGGATCCTCCCCATGGCCTGGGCCTGGGAAAAGGTAAAAATAAAAAGTCCTGCCGACAACTGAACGATGAACTTTCTCATGAGTTCCTCCTTGTTTTGCTCTTACCTTCCGTAACTCAAACGCTCGATCAAAAAAAGCGGCAAGCTGGCCTGCTTCATCTTGTCCTGCACGGCCTTGATGTCGTAGGCGCGGCGCACCAGGGTGACTTCATGCGCTTCCGTGTCGAACAGGAGGCCGCAGGCCCGCGCGTCGCCGTCCCGGGGCTGGCCCACCGAGCCGGCGTTGACGATGACCTTGCTCTGGGGGTCGAACTTGAAGGGCTTGCCTTCCTCCAGCGGCTTGTGCTGGATGACGCCCAGGGAATCGGTGAAGAAGATGCAGGGCACGTGGGTATGGCCGATCAGGCAGATCGGGGTGCGGAAAAATTCAAGATTGTCCAGGTACTGCCGCGCCGTGAGAAGGTATTCGTCCGTGGGGTCCCTGGGGCTCCCATGCGCCATGGTGAAAAGGGACCCGTCGATCAGGCGGGGCAGGCGCATCAGGAAACTGCGGTTCTCCTCCTTGAGCTTGCGCTTCGTGAAGGTGAGCGCCCGCACCGCCATGTCGTTGAACCAGGTGGTCTCCTTCAACCCCACCGACGCGAAATCGTGGCTCCCCCCCGTGGCCTGGAGTTTTTTGAGCGCGGCGACCTTCTCGACGCACTCGTTCGGATTGGGGCCGTAGCCCACGATGTCTCCCAGGCAGAGGAAGGACTGGATGCGCTCGCTCTTGAAGGCGGAAAGGACCGCCTCCAACGCCTCCAGGTTGGAGTGGACGTCGGAGAAAACACCGTAGCGCATTAACTTATGATTTTATGAAATAGGCCGCAAAATGGCAAGGAAAACGGCCTTCGCGGTGCGGAGGACGCGGAGGATGCGCCAGGGCTGTTGAGCGAGGCGGTAGAGCCATTCCAGGTCCAGCTGCCTCATCCAGAGAGGCGCGCGCTTAAGGGAGCCCGATAGGACGTCAAAACTTCCTCCCACTCCGAGGGCCAGGGCGCCGTCCAGGCGGCTTTTGTTGTGCGATATCCAGAACTCCTGGCCGGGGGTGCCCAGGGCGACGAAGACGATCTTGGGTTTTATTGTGTGCAGCGCTTGGAGAGCGTCCTTTTCTTCTTCCGGGGAGAGGAATCCGTGGAACGATGCCGCCACTCGAAGGCCGGGGAACCGTTCCTCAAGAGCTTTGGCGGCCTCTTCCGCCACGCCCGGCCCGCCGCCGTACAACGCCACGGGCCAGAGGTTTTCCGCCGCGACCGCGCAGAGTTCCTGCATCAGGTCGATGCCCGCGATCCTTTCCTTCACGGGAAGGTCCTTGAGACGGGCGATGAGGAGGATGCCGGCGGATTCGGGCACGCAGAAATCCGCCGTTTCAAAGATGCGGGCCATGTCGGGGTCGGTCCGGGCGTCGTCGAGCATGAGCGGGTTGACGGTGATGACATGGGTAAAGCGGCCTTCGCGGATGCGGGC
>MGUS01000091.1:2215-4572 GCA_001800085.1 Elusimicrobia bacterium RIFCSPLOWO2_01_FULL_60_11
CGCATGAAGCCGGGGAACGAAAGGGCATCCACCCTTCCGCCCAAGACCCTGAAGGACCGGAGATCAGACAGAGGCGAGTTCTTCTTTGGGAGCGGCTTCCGCGGTGTCCTTCTTCAAGCGCATCGAGAGGACCTTGGAGATGCCGAACTCCTGCATGGTGACGCCGTAGAGGACGTCGGCCATCTCCATGGTGCGCGGGTTGTGGGTGACGACGAGGAACTGGACCTTGTGGGTGAACTCTTTCAACAGGCCCAGGAAACGGGACACGTTGGCGGGGTCCCAGGGAGCGTCCACTTCGTCCAGCACGCAGAAAGGCGAGGGCTTGACCATGAAGAAGGCGAAGAGGAGCGAGATGGCCGTGAGCGCTTTCTCCCCGCCGGAAAGGAGCGCGATGTTCTGGAGCTTCTTGCCCGGGGGCTGGGCCACCATGTCGATGCCGGTCTCGAGCAGGTTCGTTTCGTCGGTGAACACCAGGTCGGCCACGCCGCCTTCGAAGAGCGTGGCGTAGATCTTGCGGAAGTTCTCGCGCACCTTGGTGAAGGTCTCCCGGAACTGTTCCCGCGTGGTGGCGTTGATCTGCTGGATGGCGCTTTTTAGGTCCTCGCGGGCCTGGGTGAGGTCCTGCGTCTGGGAGGTGAGGAAATTATACCGCTCGGAAAGGGCCGCGTGCTGTTCGGGGGCTTCGAGATTGATGGAATTGGCCATGGATTCCACCCGTTTCTTCAAGCGCGCGATCTCTTCGGGGTCCGCCGGCTGGGCCTGGAAGTCCTTTTCGATCTGCTCCAGGGTGACCTGGTAGGTCTCTTCCATGCGGGAAAGGACGTTCTTCTTGTCCGCCTGGAGCGTGCGCAGGTCCAGCTCCAGGGTGTGGAGGGTCTCCGTGAGGTGGGATTGGCTTTCCCGCGTCTTCTGGATCTCTTCCAGGAACGCCCGGTTCCTTTCTTCGCGCTCCGACTTGACCTTCAAGAGCTCTTCGATGACGCGGCCCAGGCGGTCTTTGTCCTCCTGGCGCTTCACGATGTTGCCCGCTTCTTCCGTCTGGCGGGCGCGGGAATCCGCCGCCTTCCTGGCGTTGGCGGCGGCCTCGGCGGCGTCCTGTTCGGATTCTTTGACGGTGCGTTCCAGCCGGGACTGCCATTCCTTCATGGACTCCTCCCGCTTCTCAAAATCCGTGTGGAAGGTCTCAAAACGGATCTCCGCTTCCTTGGCGGAGATCTCGAGCTCATGTTCCTTCGCCAGGGATCCGCCGATGCGGGCCTCGAGACCGGCCCTTTCGGTCTCTTTCATCGTCAAATGGGCGTTCAGCCGCTGGACGGTCTGAGAGAGCGACTCCATCTTCACGCGGGCGTCCGCGAGCTCTTTTTCGGCGTTGGCGCGGTTCTCTTTCAAGAACGCGGTTTCGCGGCGGGCCAGGTCGAGCTCCTCTTCCTGCGAGGAGATCACCCCGTTCCAGTGGTCCTGCCGGAGGGACAGTTTCCCGTATTCACGGGTCTTTTCATCCAATACCGCTTTAAGGCGGGCGCCGTCTTCCCGGGCCAGGGCCAGTTCCGCTTCGAGCCCATTCAGGGACCCGGCTCCCGCGGCCAGCTCTTTTTCCAGGTTGCTCAGGGCCAGGAACTCGTTCTGGAAGTTCTCCACGGCGTCGTTCTTCTCCGGGTCGGGCATGGGGACGTCGCTCCCCCCGTCGATGACGCCCTCGTCGTAGAGCGTCTGTCCGGAAAGGAACGACTGCCCGAGAAGGAATCTCTTGAGCGTCTCAAGGGCGGGGTCGCAGCGGACGAAAGTGAGGAGCGAATTGGCGTTGGCGATGTGGCTCAGGTCGGGCACCGGGGTCTCCGGCACTTTTTCCAGGATGATGCAGCGGGCGCGCCCCGATCCCTGTTCGCGGATCCAATTCAAAGCTTCCCGGGCCTGGTCCATGCGGTCAAAAACGAGATGGTCGATCTTCGAGCCCAGCACCGACTCCACCCAGTGGCCCAGATGCTGGGGATATTCGAGCAATATCCCCACCGCGCCCCGCAGGCCCGGGAACCCCTGGTTGAGGATGGCCTGGGTGCCTCTGCGGTAAGGGTCGTTCTTGAACCTGGATTCGAGCACTTCTTTTTGCGCGCGGGCATGGGCCATGCTGACGCGGAGCGCCTGCATCTGCGCTTCGATGGATCTTTCCTTTTCCTGCGAGGCGGCAAGGTCGGCCCCCGCATTCGCCGACTCCTCTTTCAGGACCGTGAGCCCTTCGGAGGCGCCGGTCAGGTCCTTTTTCTTTTCTTCCAGCCCGGCCCGGACCTTGGCGAGTTCGGATTCCGCTTTTTCCAGCTCGCGAAGCGACGCCGCCATCTCGGACTCCCGCCGCACCTGCA
>MGUS01000091.1:4597-7303 GCA_001800085.1 Elusimicrobia bacterium RIFCSPLOWO2_01_FULL_60_11
GACGCGGCGAAGATGTCTTCGGAAAGGACCTTCTTCTCGTCCTCGATGTCCCGTCTTTCCTCCGCGGCCTTCTCCCGGGCCTGGCTGGCGCCGTCAAATGTGTCTTTCAGCCCTTTCAGGCGTTCCGACGCCGTTTCGATCTCCAGGCGCGATCCTTCGCATTTGGCCCGGAGCGAGACCGCTTCTTCCTCGAGCCGCCAGATCTTTTCCGTAAGCGCCCGCGCCCGCTCCTCGAATTCTTTTTCGCGTTCCTTTTCGGTGCGCACCGAACTGTCGGAAGCGTGGATGGCCTTGTCGAGTTCCATGACCGAGACCTGGTTGGCGTAGAGTTCTTTTTCCGTGGCGTCCTGGTCGACGTGGTACTGCGTGAGCGCGGCTTCGGCCGTGTCCACCCGGGTGGTGGCTTTCTCGTGGTCCTGCCGCAGTTCCTCCATCCTCTTGGCGGACACCGCTATCTGCTCGTCCATGGAGATCATCTTGTGGAGGGCGTCGGTGATCTCCATCTGTTTCAAGTCCTCTTTCACTTTCTGGAAAAGTTTGGCCTTGCGGGCCGCCGCTTCGAGCGATTCCATCTGTTCCTTGACCACGGAGATCAGGTCGTTCAAGCGGTTCAGGTCGAGCTCCACTTTGTCGAGCTTGCGGAGAGCTTCCTCGCGGCGGGCCTTGTATTTGGATATGCCGGCGGCTTCTTCGAACAGTTCCCGCCTTTCCTCGGGCTTGGCGTGCATGACGAAGTCCACTTCCCCCTGGGCGAGGATGCTGTAGCCCTCGTGCATGCCGGTGTCCATGAAGAGGTCGCGGATGTCTTTCAAGCGGCATTGGGCGCGGTTCAGATAATATTCGGATTCCCCGCTGCGGAAGAGCTTACGGGTCACCTGGATCTCGTTGAAATCGATGGGCAAAAGCTTGTGGGAGTTGTCGAAGGTGAGGGTCACTTCGGCCAGGTTCAGGGGCGCGCGGCCGGAGGCGCCGGCGAAGATGACGTCGAGCATCTGCTTGGAGCGGAGCGAGCGGGCGGACATCTCCCCCAGGCACCAGCGCAGGGCGTCGACGATGTTGGACTTGCCGCAGCCGTTGGGGCCCACGATGCCCGATATCCCGGGCTTGAGTTCCACCGTCGTGCGGTCGGCGAAGGATTTAAAACCCACCATCTCGATGCTTTTCAAGTGCATGTTTTATCTCCTCATGGCATCAGTTGCCGTCTTTTGCCATCCACTACATTATCAGAATCCCGTCTTTCTGTCAATAAAAAAACCGGCCATCCACCCTCGGCCGGTATCTAACGGAAGCCCTCAAGCAACGTCTTAAGGTTGAGCATTCAGCTTCCCCCTCATCCTACTCCATGGAGTCAGGTCTTGTCAAGGAAATTTTCATATAATAACGGCCATGGCAAGGACGGAGAAGGCGGCTTTCTGGATCCTGGTTTTTCTGCTGATCGTGGGGGTGGCGGCCAAGTTCTATAAGCTCGAAAAAGAGGTCCCCGATTTTAAATTCTCACGCCGCGCGGCTTCAAGAGAGAGAGCCAAACCCGCCGAAGCGGAAAAAGCGGACAGATCAGCCGGGATTTTAGATTTGAACCGCGCCACGGCGGAGGAACTCGAGGGCCTTCCCGGGATCGGCAAGGTCTCGGCGGAGCGGATCGCGGCCTACCGCTCGGCCCAAGGTCCTTTCAAAGCGAAAACGGACCTCCTCAAGGTGGACGGCATCACCATCGCCCTCTACAAAAAGATCGAGCCGCATCTGAGCGTCCCGTGAAACTCCGCCCCGTGGTCTGGGCCGCGGCCGCCCTCTGCCTGGCCGTTTTCCTCGGTTCCAAATATTTCCTCTCGCATTCCCCCCGGGCCTACCTCAAAGCCCGCGGCGATCGGGCCGCGCGCGATGAAAGCCGATTGGATCCCATGAGGAAATTCATGAAAGAGAAGATCTACAGGCAAGTCCCCCCGGAGCTGGGTTCCATCGCGGTCGCCATCCTCCTGGGCGACCAGACGGACGTTCCCTCCGCCGCCCGCCGGAGCTTCTCCAGGTCCGGCACCGCGCACCTGCTCGCCATATCGGGAGGCAACATCGCCCTTGTGGCCTTGAGTTTGATCATGATTTTCCGCCTGCTTTCGATCCCCCGCCGCTGGACTTACGGGCTCGTCATCGGCGTCCTCATCTTCTACTGCGCCCTCACGGGCGCGGCCTCCAGCATCCTTCGGGGCACGATCATGGTCTCCATCTACATGGCCGGGTCTCTTTTCAAAAGGGAATCCGAGATCCTCACCTCGCTGGCCTGGGCCGCCATCTTCATACTTTTATACGACCCGCTTCAGCTTTTCGACCTGGGATTCCAGCTTTCCTTCATCTCTGTCTTCATGATAGCGGCCGCGGCCGTCGGGCTTGAGGGGACCGATCCGGAAGGCAAACGGTCCTTTGGGCGGAAGGCCAGGATCTATCTGGAAGATTCCGCCACGGTCTCCCTGGCGGCCTGGGTCGGGGCGGCGCCGCTCATCGCCCATGTCTTCGGCATGGTCACGCCCGTGACCCTGTTCGCCAACCTGGTCCTGGTGCCTTACTTCGGACTCCTTCAGATCGGCGGGTTCATGTATCTTTCTTTCGGTTCCCTGAACGGCCGCCTCGAAGAGGTCCTGGACTTTTCCCTCTATTTTCTCTGCCGGGGCGCCCTGGCCTTGAGCGATTGGTTCGTCTCCTGGCCGTGGAGCCATT
>MGUS01000091.1:7329-7672 GCA_001800085.1 Elusimicrobia bacterium RIFCSPLOWO2_01_FULL_60_11
GATGTGGCGGTATTCTATGCCGCGGCGCTCCTCTGGGCGTTCCGCGCGCAGGTGAAGGAAAGGATTTTGATGATGAGGGGGCGGCGTGCGGCGGCGCGGTAAGGCCTTGCTTCTGCTTTCCGGAGGGCTCGATTCCGGGGTCCTGCTTTGGCGGCTCAAGCGAGAGGGATATAAGATCGTCACGCTCACGGTCCTTTTTCCGGGCAGGAGGAAGATGGAGATAAGGGCGGCGCGCAAGTTGGCGCGCCTGGCGGGCTCAAGGGAAAACCACGAGGTCTTTCTTCCTTTTGTCCCCAAGCCCTTAGCGGACAAGGGCTGTTATATCCCCAAGAGGAACCTCATG
>MGUS01000091.1:7712-9956 GCA_001800085.1 Elusimicrobia bacterium RIFCSPLOWO2_01_FULL_60_11
ATGTATTACGGGATCGCGGCGTCCTTGGCGGACACCCTCGGGGCAAAAAAGATATTCGGCGGCCACATCCGCCACGACGGCCAGGTGTTCGGCGATGCCAAGAGATCCTACTTGATGAAGATCTCGAAACTCGCGGGCATCCCCTTTTCTTTTCCCTTTATAGGCCTGGGCAAAAAAGATATCATCAGGGTCGGGTCCAAGCTCGGCGTTCCCTTCCAGCATTGCTGGAGCTGCTCCAGGGACGGCAAAAAACACTGCTGGAACTGCAAGTCCTGCCGCGAGCGGGAGATGGGGTTTAGGGAGGCGGGAGTGAAAGACCCTCTAAAACATGTATAGCGTCACTAAAACGATCTCATTCTGCTACGGCCACCGGCTCCTGAACTACCAGGGCAAGTGCAAGCACTTGCACGGCCACAACGGAAGGGTGGAGATATTCTTGTCAGCCAAGAAGCTGGACAAGCGCGGGATGGTGGTGGATTTCGGGGACGTGAAGACGATCGTTAAGGGGTTTGTGGATGACAACCTGGACCACAAGATGATATTGTGCGAGAAGGACACCATCGTCCCGGTCCTGCGGGCCCGCAGGGAACTCTATTATCTGATGAAGGAGAACCCCACCGCGGAAAATATAGCCAAGCATATCTTCGACTTCGCCCGCGGCAAGAAACTTCCCGTCATCCGTGTCCGCCTCTGGGAGACGGACACCTCGTTCGCGGAGTATTCAGGTTGATTCAGCGGGAGGAAAACTGTCCCATGTAGGCGTCCAGGGCGGCGCGGATCATTTGTTGGTATTTCACCCCTCTCTTTTTGGCCTCTTTTTTAAAGAAGTTGAGGCTCGAAACGGTGAGGTTGATCGTCACCTTGTTCGTGTCTTTCGGAAAGACAAGTTCGGACGGCGGAGGCAGGAAATTCCTGATGATCCTTACCTTGCCGACAGGCATTTCATAGTTGCTTCGCTTCATATAGTTTCCTCCCTTTTCTCCAAAATCCAGCGCCGATGACGCGGATTCTTCCTTCGCGATGGGTGAACCGCACGGTCAATATCCTCCCCTCCACCTGCCCGATGCAGTAAAACCGTCTTTCATGGAAGCTGTGCCCGGTATTGTCGATGATCTGACAGCTCTGATCTCGAAAGGCCTCGCAGGCAGTCTCAAAATTAACCCCGTGCTTTTCAATGTTTTTCCTTTCCTTTTCAAGATCCCAGGTAAAATCACCTCGCGTGATGTCCATGTCAAGTATAGCAGTTATACATATACTTATCAATACATTTATACATATAAAGCACCTCGCTTTTCATCCATAGGATAGAAAAGGCAGACCGGTGCCCCTAGAGGGGAATTATGTCAACCTGTGTAGAATTTCGGGAGGGGTGCGACTTCTTTTAGGCGGCCCGGCGGAGTTTGCGGGGTTTCAGAGGCATGACGCTCAGTCGGAATCCCAAGGCATGAAGAATGGCGTCCAGCGTTTGGATCTCCGGGTTTCCCTTCTTGGACAAAATTTTATAAAGAGTGATCCGGGGAATCTTCGAAATTTTTGAAATGGTGGTCATGCCTCCCCAGGATTCGGCGACATCTCGAAGCGCTAACAGAAAAACTCTCCGGTCAGAATCTTCCATTGCGAGATTGAGGTATCCTATCGCTGTTGTTGGATTCTTGAGGTCCCTCATCAAATCATCATGATAGGTGATGCTGGAAATTCCTTTTCTTTTCATAGTTATCTCCTGAAATCTTCCCAAAATGATTGCGCTTTCATTATGTCCCTGATTTGAGTATCTTTTTCCCCGCCCAGTAATAAGAGCACGATAGTATTTTCTATCTCGCCAAAATAGATCCTGTATCCTGGTCCATAGTGAATGCGCAGCTCGAAAATTCCTCCTCCGACTGTCTTACAATCGCCGAAATTCCCGGAACGCAAGCGACTGATCCTGTTATGGATGATTTCTTGAGTTTTTTCACTCGGAAGGTCATAGACCCATTCCCTGAAGGGGATTTTTCCATCGCGTGTTTCATAGTAAAGGATATTCCTTTCAATAATCTCCAAATTCCAGACCTCCTAAGTGTATACTATAAGGTACAGATTGTCAAGATGGATAAATGGTCTCCTTTCCATGCCATCAGTATATTGAATAGCAGGGCAGAGATGTGGCGGGAGTTATGTCAACCTGTGTAGAATTTCGAGGAGGTAAGTGAGGTTAGTTCTTGGACTTCTGGATCTCTTTGATGATGAGAGGGATCAGCTCGTAGA
>MGUS01000091.1:10174-12793 GCA_001800085.1 Elusimicrobia bacterium RIFCSPLOWO2_01_FULL_60_11
CCCACTGCCGCGCCGATGCTGTTGGCGAATTCCTCGATCAGCTTGAATCCGGCAGGGTTTCCCAATCCGCGCCCGCCCGTGACGATCTTCTCGGCGGAGGTGATGTCGATCTGTTCCTTAGCTTCGGCTTTGTACTCCACGAACTTGGTGCGGATGTTCCACTTGGCGGGGTCCACGGGGACGTTGACGATCTTCCCCGCCCGCCCGGCCTGGCGCGGCGTCTGGGCAAAAGACATGGGCCGCACCGTGGCCATTTCGGGCCGGTGCTTTTCGCAGAGGATGGTGGCCATGAGGTTGCCGCCGAATGAAGGCCTTGTGGCGTGCATCATGCGGGTCTTGGCGTTGATGGCGAATTCCGTGGCGTCCGCCGTGATCCCGGTCTGGGCCATGATGGCCACTCGCGAGGCGAAGGAGCGTCCGATGATGCTGGCCGGCATGAGCAGCTTGTTGGGTTTTTCCGCAACGATGAGGTCCTTCATGGCCGCCGCGTAGGCCTCGTCCACGAAATGCTCGAAAACGGGGTGGTCCAGGACATACACTTTGTCCGCACCGTGCTCGATGATGGTCTGCGCGTGCTGCGCGACCTTGTGGCCGATCAAGACGGCGGAGACCTCCTCACCCAAATCCTTGGCCATCTGCCCGCCCACGTTCAGGAGCTCGAAGATGGTGGGCACGAGCTTGCCGTGGCGCTGTTCCGCGTAGCACCACACGCCTTTGTAGGCCGTCGTGTCGATATTGACCGCGGCGGACTCCTCCTTGTGCATGACGATGGCGTGGAAGAAATCGGGGTCCTTGATGCCCTTGGCCAAGGTCTTGTCGAAAAGCTTGTCGCAGTCCACCACGCAGGCGTTGCAGAAGACGCACTTATCCACGTCGATGACGGCGAGCTTCTTCCAGCGCACGCCTTCTTCTTTCCTGTCCGTCATGGAGATGCAGTGGGTGGGGCACACCTTCACGCAGGAACTGCAGCCCGTGCAGCGGTCCTTGATGATGAAGATCTCGTTCGGCATCAGATGACCTTCATTTCCCGGAGCTTGGCCACGAGGTTCCTGGCCTTTTCCTCCGCTGTCTTGCCTTCGATGCGCACGCCCCCGGTGCGCGCCGGGGGGTTGAAACTGGACGCCACGATGGTCGGGGACCCCGAGAGGCCGATCTTGGTCTTGTCCGCCTCGATGTCCTGGGCCGTCCAGCGCTTGACTTCGGCCTTCTTGGCGTTCATCTTGCCCTTGAGGGAGGCCACGCGGGGCTCGTTGATCTCTTTCACCACGGCGATGACGGCGGGCAGGGGCATCTCGATCACGTCCGTGCCGTCTTCCATCATGCGGGAGACGCGGATGCGCTTGCCATCCACTTCATCCACTTTCTTGACGTAGGCGACGTTGGGCCAGTCCAGCCAGGCCCCGATTCCCGGGCCCACGTGGCCCGTGTCCCCGTCGTTCGTCTGCTTGCCGCAGATGATCAAGTCCACCGGCTTGCCCGTCTCTTTGGAGATCTTTCGGATGCCCATCTCGAGCGCGTAGGAAGTGGCGTAGGTGTCGGCGCCGGCGAAGGCGCGGTCGCAGAGGTGGAACCCCTGGTCGCAGCCCCGCGCGATGGCGTCCCGCAAGGCCTCTTCGGCCTGGGGCGGGCCCATGGTGAGGACGGAGACGGTCGTGTCCGGCACGCGCTCCTTGATGCGCACGGCTTCTTCGACGGCGTATTCGTCGAAGGGGTTGATGGCCGCGGCCATGCTCTCGCGCTTGAGCGTCCCCGTCTTGGGGTCGATCTGGGCGGCGTTGGCGGTGGCCGGGGTCTGTTTGATGCAGACGACGATGTGCATGGCGGGTCTGATTATCCTTTCTTCGCGAGTTCTTTGATGATGGAGTAGCCGATCTCGTTGCGCTGGATCTGGTTGGTTCCCTCGTAGATCTGCGTGATCTTGGCGTCCCGCATGTATTTCTCCACCGGGAAGTCCCGCATGTAGCCCACGCCGCCGCAGAGCTGCACGGCGTCCGTGGTGACTTTCATGGAGACGTCGGAGCAGAAGAGTTTGACCATGGCGGAATACTTGGTCCAGCGGTCGCCGCCGAGTTTTTTCATCTCCTCATAGACCGTTTTGCCGGATTTCTCCGACGCTTCCACGGCGGCTTTCAGACCCACGTCCATGGCGCGCGCCACGGAATAGAGCAGGGCCCTGGCCGCTTCGATCTGCGTGGCCATGTCGGCCACCATGTGCTGGGAGGACTGGAATGAGAGGATGGTCTGTCCGAACTGTTTGCGGATCTTGGCGTAGTTGAGCGCCTCTTCCAGCGCGCCCGTGGCGATGCCCAAGGCCTGGGCGGCCACGCCGGGCCGGGAGATGTCGAAAGTCCCCTGGGCCACGAAGAGCCCGCGGCCTTCCCCGCCCAGGACCTGGTCCTTGTGCAGCTTGCAGTTGTCGAAATGGAGTTCGTAGGTGGGGGAGGAGCGGATGCCCATCTTGGTCTCCTTCTTGCCGAAGCCGAAACCGGGCGTGCCCTTTTCCACGATGAAAGCCGTGATGCCGCGCGCCCCCCTGGATTTATTGGTCGTGGCGAAAAGCGTGTAGGTCTCCGAAACCTCGCCGTTGGAGCAGAAGTTCTTGACGCCGTTCAAGATGTA
>MGUS01000092.1:0-1116 GCA_001800085.1 Elusimicrobia bacterium RIFCSPLOWO2_01_FULL_60_11
GCTCATGATCACCATCCGCGATTCCCACCCGGACATCCTGGAGTTCTGCAAGGTCAAGAGGAATCTGAAGACCGTGCGCTTCGCCAACATCTCCGTGCGCATCTCCGACGCGCTCATGAAAGCCGTGGAAAAGGACGAGGACTTCGACCTCTTCTTCGAGAACGACAAGGTGAAAGTGCACAGGAAAGTGAAAGCCAGGGTCGTGTGGAACGAGCTCATCACGGGCGCGCGCGACTGGGCCGAGCCGGGCGTCATATTCTGGGACAATGTGAAGCGGGAATCCACATCCGAATACAACGGCATGGAAGTCATCTCCACCAATCCCTGCGCGGAGATCCCGCTCGAGGGCTACGGCGACTGCTGCCTGGGCAACATCAACCTTTCCAAGTTCGTGGAGGACGAGTTCACCGACAAGGCCCGCGTCAATTGGGTGGCCATCGAGAAAGCGGCGCGCTACGGCATCCGCTTCCTGGACAACGTCCTGGACTACAACGCGGACAAGCACCCCCTGAAGGCCCAGACCGAGGCCTCCATGATCTCCCGCCGCATCGGCTTGGGCTTCACGGGCCTGGGCGACATGCTCTGCCAGATGCGCATGGCCTACGATTCGGACGAGGCCATCGCCTTCACCGACAACCTCTTCGAGAGGATCAAGAACTTCGCCTACGACGAGAGCGTCAACATCGGCCAGGAGAAAGGCATCTTCAAGCACTTCGACAAGGAAAAGCACATGCGCTCGCCTTTCATCCAGCGCCTCTACCCGCAGGTGCAGGAGCGCATCCGCCAGCATGGTCTCCGGAACGTGGCTCTCCTGACCGTCCCCCCCGTGGGCAGCGGCGCCTCACTCGCCGGCACCACTTCCGGCGTCGAGCCCATCTTCGACCTCTGCTACACCCGCCGGTCGGAATCCTTGAGCCAGGAATATTTCAAGGTCTACCATCCCCTGGTGTCCCAATACATGAAACACCAGGGCCTGAAGGACGAGGCCGAACTGCCTTCTTATTTCGTGACCGCGCACCAGGTCAGCGCGGAAAAACGCGTCCTCATGCAGGCCACCATCCAAAAACACATCGACCACGCCATCTCCTCAACGGTGCACCTTCCCCGCGAAGCCAC
>MGUS01000092.1:1125-9790 GCA_001800085.1 Elusimicrobia bacterium RIFCSPLOWO2_01_FULL_60_11
CGAAGCCACCGAGCAGGACGTGAGCAAGATCTACTTCAACGCCTGGAAGATGGGCTGCAAAGGCATCACGGTCTACCGCGAAGGCAGCCGCGAAGGCGTGCTGATCACCGACGCTGAAACGAAAGCCAAAGCCAAGTCCAGTAACACCTCGGTCCAGGCCCAGCCCGCCGAACAGCTCCCTCCGCGCCAGCGCCCCAAGGTGACGGAAGGCCGCACGGAACGGGTGGAAACCCCCCGCGGCCCCATCTATGTCACCATCAACGAGGACGAGTTCGGCCTCTGCGAGATATTCGTGAAATCTCTGGACGCCGAAGCCGAAGTGACCGGCCGCCTGGCCAGCTTGCTTCTGCGCGCCGGCGTGGACCCGCGCGAGATCATGGAACAGCTCTGGCGCGTGCGCTCCCGCGAAGTGGCGTTCGACAAGTCCTCGGACGGCACCAACGTGATGGTCACCACCGTGGCCCAGGGCGTGGCCCTGGTGCTCGGCCGCTACCTCTACGGCGAGAACTTCAACCCCAAGAACGTTTATCCGAGAGTGTCCACATTGCCCGAGCCCGCGGCAAGGCCCACCAAGCAGCTGCGCCTGAAATTCGCCCAGGGCGTGGAAGCCCCGGCCAAACCGGCGCCTGCGACCGAAGACCTGGCCCAAGCGCAGCAGACCAAGGAACTCCGCCAGACCAAGGAGTTCGCGGGCATCTGCCCCGACTGCGGGGAGACCATGGTCCAGGAGAACGGCTGCGCCACCTGCAAGCACTGCGGCTTCACCAAGTGCGGCTGACCCTTCGAATATAAGGAGCCCGATATGCCCGTTAAATCAGACAACTGGATAAGAAAAATGGCCCAGGAGCACGGCATGATCGACCCGTTCGTGGAGGGCCAGGTCAACGGCGGCGCCATCTCCTACGGCGTCTCCTCCTACGGCTACGACATCCGCGTGGGGCGGGAGTTCAAGGTCTTCACCAACACCTACGGCGCGATCGTGGACCCCAAGAAATTCGACCCCAAGTCCTTCGTGGACATGGTCTCCGATGACTTCATCGTCATCCCGCCCAACTCCTTCGCCCTGGCCCGCACCGTGGAGTATTTCCGCATACCGCGGAGCGTCATCACCATCTGCGTGGGCAAATCCACCTACGCCCGCTGCGGCATCATCGTGAATGTGACGCCCTTCGAGCCGGAATGGGAGGGTTTTGTGACCCTCGAGATATCCAACACCACGCCCCTGCCGGCCAAGATCTACGCGAACGAGGGCATCGCCCAGGTGCTGTTCCTGGAGTCGGACGAACTCTGCAAAGTGTCCTACGCGGACAAGA
This sequence comes from Elusimicrobia bacterium RIFCSPLOWO2_01_FULL_60_11, assembly GCA_001800085.1. Lineage (GTDB taxonomy): Bacteria > Elusimicrobiota > Elusimicrobia > 2-02-FULL-39-32 > 2-02-FULL-39-32 > 2-01-FULL-60-11. Next base: position 2,439 of record MGUS01000092.1, read on the forward strand.
AGGGCAAGTACCAGAAGCAGACGGACATCACGCTTCCCAAGATCAAGCAGACCGTTTAAATTATCATGGCATTTTTTATAGGACGGGACAGAGAAGCAAGGCGGGCGTACGGTTTTGACGAAGTGGCTCTGGTGCCGGGCTTGGGCACCATCAACCCCGAGGACTGCGACGCTTCCACAAAAATAGGCGGCACCCCCCTCAAGATCCCCATCATCGCCAGCGCCATGGACGGCGTGGTGGACGTGAGGTTCGCCATCGAGATGTCCAAGCTGGGCGGCCTGGCGGTGCTCAATTCCGAGGGCATCCAGACCCGCTACGAGAACCCGGACAAGATCCTCCAGGCCATCGTGAACTCGGGCCCCGAAGAAGCCACTTCGCTCCTCCAGAAGGTCTATAAGGAACCCATCAAGGAAGCCCTTCTGGCGCAGCGCATCAAGCAGATCAAAAAGGCTGGGGGCAAGGCCGCCATTTCCGCCATCCCCAAGCGCGCGGAGCGCTTCGCCGACATCGCCTTAAAAGCGGGCGCGGATTTCTTCTTCATCCAGTCCACGGTCACGAGCTCCAAGCACGAATCCTCCAACTACGCCAGCGTGGACTTCTCCAAGATATGCAAGAAGCTGGGCAAGAAAGTCCCCGTCATCATCGGCAACTGCGTCACCTACAGCGCGGCCTTGTCGCTGATGGAATCGGGCGCTGCCGCCATACTCGTGGGCATCGGCCCGGGCGCCGCCTGCACGTCCCGAGGAGTGCTCGGCCTGGGTGTCCCCCAGGTGACGGCCACCGTGGACTGTGCCGCCGCCCGCGACTTCTACTTTAAAAAGACGGGAAAATACATCTCCATCATCACGGACGGCGGCATGGTCACTTCCGGGGACATCTGCAAGGCCTTCGCCTCCGGCGCGGACGCGGTCATGATCGGCTCGGGTTTGGCCAAAGCCGTGGAAGCCCCCGGACGGGGATTCCATTGGGGCATGGCCATGCCGGACCGCTACCTGCCGCGCGGAACGCGCATCAGAGTGGGAACGACCGCCTCCCTGAAAGAGATCCTGCTCGGGCCCGCCAATGTGGACGACGGCACTCAGAACCTTGTGGGCGCTCTCAAGGTGGCCATGGGCTCGCTCGGCGCGCACAACCTCAAGGAAATGCAGTTGGTGGAGATCATCATCGCCCCGGACATCAAGTCCGAAGGCAAGGTCTACCAGAAGGCCCAGAAACTGGGCATGGGCAAGTAAGCGGAGGCGGCAATGGCACAGAAACCTCTGGTCGGGATCGTCATGGGAAGCGACTCGGACCTGCCCGTCATGAAGGAAGCCGCCGAGGCCCTTGATGGGTTCGGCATCCCCTACGAGATCAAGGTCATCTCCGCGCATAGGAACCCCAAGGGCGCATTTGAATACGCCTCCAAAGCCAAGTCCCGCGGGTTGAAAGTCATGATCGCGGGAGCCGGAGGAGCGGCGCACCTTCCCGGAGTCATCGCGGCCCTCACTCCGCTCCCCGTCATCGGCGTGCCCGTCAAGACCTCAAAACTTTCCGGTTTGGATTCCCTCCTCTCCATCGTGCAGATGCCCGACGGCATCCCCGTGGCCACCGTGGCCATCAACGGAGCCCGCAATGCAGGCATCCTGGCAGCCCAGATGCTCTCTTTGGCCGATGCCAAGACCGCCCAGGAGATCGAGAAGTTCAAGGCCAACTTGAAGACCAGGGTGGAAGCAAAGTCCAAGGAGCTGGGCGACATCGGCTGGAAGCTCTACATAGAAAAACATAAACTTTAACTCATGGAATGGATACCCACTTTCGTGGGCATGACGGACTGAAATTTAATAAAATTATGATTATAATTCTGGACTTCGGCTCCCAGTACACCCAACTCATAGCCCGCAGGGTGCGCGAGTTCAAGGTCTACTGCGAGATCCTCCCCCATACCGTCTCTCATAAGGAAATCTTCAAGAAGAACCCTTCCGGAATCATACTTTCAGGCGGCCCGGCCAGCGTGAACGGCGGCGGCAAATCGCCTTCCTGCGACAAGGAGATCACTTCGGGCCGAGTGCCGGTCCTGGGCATCTGCTACGGCATGCAGCTCCTGGCCCACCAGCACGGGGGCCGCGTCGCTTCCGCGCGCCGCCGGGAATTCGGTCATGCCGAGATCAGCGTGGAGAACGCGGGGGAGCTTTTCAAAGGCCTTGCTTCCAATTTGAACGTCTGGATGAGCCACGGGGATGAGGTGCAGAACCTTCCCCAGGGGTTCGTTCGCCTGGCCAAGACTGCCAACGCGGAGATGGCCGCCATGGCCTGGCCGGAAAAGAAGCTCTACGGCGTACAGTTCCACCCCGAAGTGGCCCACACGCCCCAGGGCAAGCAGATCCTGTCCAATTTCCTCTTCAACATCTGCCGCGAATCGGTGGATTGGAAGATGTCCTCCTTCATCGAGAGCGAGATCAAAAGGATCAAAGCCCAGGTGGGGGCCGATCGCGCGGTCTGCGGCATGTCCGGCGGGGTGGACAGCGCCGTGGCCTCCGTCCTGGTGCACCGCGCCATCGGCCAACAGCTCCACTGCGTTTTCGTGGACAACGGCCTCCTGCGCCACGGCGAGAAAGAACGGGTGGAAGAGGTCTTCCGCAAGAGGTTCGGCTCGCATCTTCACATCGTGGACGCACGCAAAGATTTCCTTAAAAAGCTCAAAGGCGTGGCGGACCCGGAGAAGAAGCGCAAGATCATAGGCAAGACATTCATCGAAGTGTTCGACCGGGAGGCCAAGAAACTCGGCAAGGTCAAATTCCTTGTGCAGGGCACCCTCTACCCGGACTTGATCGAGAGCCAGAGCGTGCGGGGGCCCTCTGCGGTCATCAAGACCCACCACAATGTGGGCGGACTTCCCAAGAAGATGAAACTGTCCTTGATCGAACCCTTGAAATTCCTATTCAAGGATGAAGTGCGGGAACTGGGCGCGGAGCTGGGCCTGCCTTCCGAGATCTTAAAACGCCATCCTTTCCCGGGCCCGGGCCTGGCCGTGCGTATTCTGGGCGACGTCACCGAAGAAAAATTGAAGCTTGTGAGCTTGGCGGACAAGATCGTGGAGGAAGAGATCCGGGCCGCCGGGATCTATGAAAAACTCTGGCAGGCCTTCGCGGTCCTCATCCCCGTGCGCACGGTGGGCGTGATGGGCGACGACCGCACCTATGAGCGTGTGGCCGTCCTGCGCGCCGTCACATCAGCGGACGCCATGACCGCCGACTGGGCGGACATCCCCAAACCGGTCCTCTCCAAGATCTCCAACCGCATCATCAACGAGATCCGCGGCATCAACCGGGTGGTCTACGACATCTCCAGCAAGCCCCCCGCCACCATCGAGTGGGAGTAATGTTACAAAGAATTTACAAAAAGTTGAGGACAGGCCCTGTGGTATTTTTATATGATTTGGCCATGGGTACCAAGCAAATCGCCCTACTCACCCTGGCCACCGCCTCTCTTCTCTTATGGGCCTCCCGGAGCGGCAGCGAGACCCGCCAAGCGGACCCCCGCTACGCGGCCGTCATCGCGGATCAACTCAAGTTCCGCATCGACGCTCTCTTCGCGCCAACGGATTTCCTGAGAGACGAGCCGGAACTTGTGCAGAGCATGATCTTGCCTGCGATGGGTTTGGTTAGTAATTAACCTACCGCTTTTCATCCGAGGCAAAGTCCGCGATGTCTATGACCTGGGGGACAAGCTCCTCCTGGTGGCCTCCGACCGCATCTCCGCCTTTGACGTCGTCCTCCCCACCCCCATCCCGGACAAGGGCAAAGTCCTGAACCAAATCTCCGCCTTCTGGTTCAAGCAGACCGAAGGCATCATCAAGAACCACCTGATCTCATCGTCCGTTGCCGACTATCCCGCGGAGGCCAAAAAGTACAAGGACCAGATCGAAGGCCGTTCCATGCTTGTGGTCAAGACCGAGAAGTTCCCCATCGAATGCGTGGTGCGGGGCTATATCTCCGGCTCGGGCTGGAAGGAATATAAGCAGACGCAGAGCGTCTGCGGGGTGGGTCTGCCGGCGGGGCTTCAGGAATCCCAAAAACTCCCGGAACCCATATTCACCCCCGCCACCAAAGAGGAAGGCGGCAAGCACGATGAGAACATCTCTTTTGAGCGCATGTGCGGGATCGTGGGCGAGGATTTGAGCGAAAAGCTGCGGGACATCTCCATCAAGATATACAACGCGGCAGCCAAGATCGTGGAGCCCAAGGGGCTGATCCTGGCCGACACCAAATATGAATTCGGGCTCGTCACGGTCAACGGCAAAAAAGAGATCATCCTCATCGACGAAGTCCTCACCCCCGATTCTTCCCGCTTCTGGGAAACGAGCCGGTACAAGGTGGGGACTTCCCCCGTGTCCTTCGACAAGCAGTTCGTACGGGACTACCTGGACTCCATCAAGTGGGAAAGAAAACCTCCGGCCCCCCCTCTGCCTTCCGAGATCGTCCAAAAGACCCGGGAGAAGTACCTCGAGGCCTTTACCCGCATCACGGGCGAGCGCCTCCGCTAAGAAATCAACGGCCTATTTTCAGGATTTTGAACTGCTTCTTGCCCGCGGGCAGGGTGATCTCCACCGTCTCGCCTGATTTATGGCCCAGAAAGCCCTCTCCCAAGGGGGAATGGACGGAAAGCTTGCCGGCGGAAGGGTCGGACTCTTCCTGGCCCACGAAAGTGTAGGTCATCTCGGCGCCCGAAGACAGCTCTTTCATCGTGACCGTGGCTCCGATGCGGACTTCATCTTTGGCGATCTTAGCGTCATCGATCAGCTGCGCGCTTCCCAGCTTCGTTTCGATGTCGGATATGCGCCGCATCACTTCGGCCTGTTTTTCCTTGGCGTATTGATACCCCGCGTTCTCGCGCAGATCGCCCTGCTCGCGGGCTTCCCCGATCATCTTGGAGAGTTCGCGCTTCTGTTCCTTTAAAGCGTCGACGTCCTTGCGGAGCTTCTCATAACCTTCGCGCGTGAGATAGGTCCTTCCCATTCGTCAATTATAGACCGCCCCCGACTCAATGTCAAATCCGTAAAAATCTGATATCATAAGGCTCTCATGACGGATTTCTATAAGGGAAAAAAGGTCCTGGTGACGGGGGGACTGGGGTTTTTGGGCAGCAATCTGGCCTGCCGTCTGGCCGGATTGGGCGCCAAAGTCACGCTTTTGGACTGCCTGCTCCCCGGCCACGGGGGCAATCTCTTCAACATGGCCGATTTCAAGAAGAGCGCCCGCTTTGTCAAAGGCGACATCCGCAACAAGCCCCTCATGGAGCGCCTCGTCAAAGGCCAGGACGTCCTTTTCAACATCGGGGCCCAGACCAGCCACACGGACTCCATGAAAAATCCCTACCTGGACGTGGACATCAACACCCGCGGCCAGATCAATCTGCTCGAGGCCTGCAAGAAAGCCAACCCGGGCATCCGCGTCGTTTACTGCTCCTCGAGGGCCGTCTACGGTTCGGTCTCCAAGCGCGTCATCGATGAAGAGACGGTCCCCAGGCCGCTCGATGTCTATGCGACGAACAAGCTGGCCGGGGAGCATTACCATAGGGTCTACGCCAAGGTCTTCGGCTTGAACGCCACCATCCTGCGCGTGGCCAACGGCTACGGCCCCCGCGCCCAGATGAAAGAACCGTCCTTCGGAATACTCAACTGGTTCATCCGCCTGGCCCTCGATGACGCTCAAATAAAGATCTTTGGGGATGGGAAACAAGTCCGGGACTATGTCTATGTGGATGACATCACCGACGCGTTCCTTAAAACCGGCCGGAATATGAAAATCCCCGGGGAAACCCTCAACATCGCCTCGGGCCGGGGCTTGCCCCTCATCACCATCGTCAAGGAAGTGGTGCGCCTCGCGGGGACCGGCAGGATCGTCCATGTGCCATGGCCGGACACCAATAAGAAGATCGACGTGGGGGACTTCGTCGCCGAAGTGAGCAAGGCCGGGCGCTTGATAGGATGGCGAGCCACGACGCCTCTTCGCGACGGATTGGAAGAAACCATCGCGTTCTACCGCCAGAACAAGAAACGCTACTGGTAAGGGATTCGGGATCAGGCAGGCCGGGACAAGGTCTCCCGGACGAACTTGATATCGGCTTCAGACAGGTTCCGGCCTTGGGACGCCACATTACACCTCGCCTGCCGCTCATTGCGGAACCCCGGGATCACGCAGGCCACTCTGGGATGCGCAAGCACGTAGTTGAGAGCGACCGCGGCAAGATCCTCTGTTGTCGCCCCGAACCGCCCCTTCAATTCCTGTAATTTCGGCCTGAGCCGCGCAAGGGCGTCCACGCCGAACTCCTTCCTGTCCTTGCGGTTGTCCCCGTCCTCGAATTGTGGGGGGTTTTTCGGGTCATACTTGTCCAGAAGCCTTCCTTGGGCGAGCGGGCTGAACGCCACAAAGCTTGTGCCGCAGGTTTCCATGAGCCGGTCCACTTTTGAACCCTGGGCAATGAATCGGTCATCCAGAGCGTGCGCCCAGCTTTGCAGCACCTGCGGCTTGACGGCCGGCACGATCCTTTCAAAATCCTCCGCGGAATAAGCCGACTGCCCTTTCAGGCGCACCTTCCCCTCAGCGACCAGCCGGTCCATCGTTCCCGCCGCCTCCGCGAGGTAGCGGTCCCCGGGGCCGAAGTCGCCGTGATGGAAATAATAGAGATCGAGGACGTCGCGTCGCAGATTGATCAGGGACTGTTCGCATTGGTGCCGGATATGGGCGGGCGTATAAGCGTGCTCCGCCGTGCCGGGAAAATGCCCTATTTTAGTGGCGATGATGAACTGGGACGACCGGACTCCCAGCCGGCTGAACACCCGCGCCAGCATCCGCTCCGAGCGCCCGTTGCCGTAAACGTCGGCGGTATCGAAATGATTCACTCCCGCGTCGATCGCGGTTTTGATCGCCCGCGTGACTTCATCCTCATCAACGACGGCCCAGCCGTTGGCCTGGCCGTCGACCCAGTTGAGGCCCCCCATCGTCCAGCAGCCGAAACTGATCTCCGAGACCTTCACGCCCGATTTTCCCAAAGTCCGATATCTCATCCCTTTACCTCGCTTGCCTTCTGGCTTCGTCAAAAGCAGCCCGGCGCCTCTCGTCCATGCGGCCTCCATGCCGCAGCTTTGCGAATTTCTCAACGGCATCGATGACCGCTTTTCGATCGACCGTCACATGCTTCAGTCCCTCGACCAGTCGGACGATCTCCCAGACCCTGCCGAAGCCCTTTTCGAACGAAGGCTCCAGTTCCGTTCCTTCGTTCCAATCATTGAACGTGATGCCGAAATTCCATAAAAATCCTTCGCGAAGGACATAGTCCACCGTCTTCCGAAGGACCCCGCCGTCCTGGTCGGG
>MGUS01000093.1:0-4866 GCA_001800085.1 Elusimicrobia bacterium RIFCSPLOWO2_01_FULL_60_11
GACCGCATCGTCAACGCCGCGGCCGCGTGGGAGATGCTGCGCAAGCCCTGCGTGGCGGTGGATTTCGGGACCGCGACGACTTTTGACTGCATCACCCGAAAGGGGGAATACGCGGGAGGGTTGATCGTGCCGGGACCGGACTTGGCGTCGGAAAGCCTGCGCCTCAAGACCGCCAAACTGCCGTTCGTCAGGATCGCCAGGCCGAAGCATCTGATCGGCAAAACCCCCGGGGAATCCATCCGGTCGGGACTCTACTACGGTTACGTCTCTCTTGTCGACGGAATCCTCGAACGGCTCATGAAGACCCTGGGGCCGGGCGCCCGCGTCATCGCGACCGGGGGACTGGCCGGTTTGATCGCCGGAAGTTCCGCTTATTTAAGGAAGGATTCCGTCTATCCCACCCTCACCCTGGAAGGCATCCGCCTCGTCTGGCACCTGAACCGCGGGTTTGACTCAAAACTTCAAAAAAAGTAAAATATCCCGCTCATGAAATATAGCCATTTTTGGGCCGCTTTGGCGGCCTTTTCCCTATTATCTCTCAACGCGTGGGCCGCTCCCAAGAAGTCGGCCAAATCAGCGGCCCCGGCCACGCCCTATGAGGCCGCGGTCCAAAAACTCTCCGACAAGGACCCCTCCGTCCGCAGGCAGGGAGCGGATGCCCTGGGGGAGATGCGCAATCCCGAAGCCGCGCCCGCGCTCATCAGGGTTTTAACGGACGTCTCTCCCCAGGTGCGCAGTTCCGCGGTGGACGCCCTGGGCGTGATGCGGTTCCAGGGCGCAGGCGCCGTGATCGCCAAGATGCTCGAAACCGACAAGGATGCCACGGTCCGCCAGACAGCGGCCATCGCCCTGGGTTACATGGGCAACCGGGCCCTGATATCGTCTCTGTTAAAGGGATTGGACGATCCCCACGACGGCACCCGTTTCGCGTCGGTCAATTCATTGGGCATCCTCCGGGATCCTTCGACGAGCAAAGCCCTTGCCGAAAAACTGAAGGATCCCGATCCCCGCATGCGCAAATCCGCTTCCTATGCCCTTTCCAGATTGCAGGACAAGTCCGCCGTTCCCGCTCTCCTGGAGTCCTTGAAACAATCCCGCTCCACCGAAACGGCCCTGAACGGCCAGCCCAAAGGCGACGCCACCGTGGCGGCCTCCATGCTGCGCTCACTCGGCGAGATGGGGGACAAGGCCATGATCCCCAAGGTCAAGCCCTTCATGGAGGACCCCGACCCTTCCGTCAGGATCGCCGCGGCCCATTCCCTTTATCTTCTGGGAGACAGCACCGGCCTTCCCATGGCAAGGAAATTTTTAAAAGACAAGAATTCCGGCTCGCGCAAGATGGCCGTGGACATCCTGGGGCACATGGGGGCCCCTTCCGACCTGGCGGCGCTCAGGGGAATGGGGGATGACCCCGACCCGCAAGTGAAGGAATCCCTCAAATCGGCCATCCAGTTCCTTTCCCCCAGACCCGCCTCTCCCAAAAAACAAAAAAGATGAAAAAATCCATCCTGCTCCTCCTCTCCCTTTCCTTGTCCGCCCCGTTCGCCCTCAACGCCGATGACGCCTCAAAACCATCCGCCAAAGGCAAGTGGCGAGAATATTTCGGGCTTGAAAAGACGGAAACGCGGGAGAAGATCAGCGGCAGAGAGCCGGACAACCCCGAGAGCATGGTGGACCTCGTGGACGTGCCCACATCCAACGTGCTGGACTACGGCGGGTTCCGCCTGAACTTCCGCCTCTATTCCGAGGGCGGGGTGCAGAACCACATCTCCTTCGGCGTGTTCCGCCGCTTGAACATCGGGGCCTCCTGGGACATCGAACGCCTCCTGGGGTCCGAAGAAGCCCGCACCGTGGCCCCCGCGCTTTTCGTCAAGTTCCGCGTCTATGACGGCAGCGTCGTGCTGCCTTCCCTGGCCCTGGGCTACGACGGGCAGGGCCGGTTCTACGACCGGGACAAAGACGAATACCGGGAGCGGGAGCGCGGGCTTCACGCGGTCTTCTCCAAAGAACTTCATTTCCCGGGCCTGCTCGGGCACGCCGGCGCCAACATCGCCAAGTTCAAGGACGGCGAGGTCTTCGGGTTCGTGGGCTTCTCCTACGTCATCGAGAACAAAGTGGCGCTCCTGACCGAATACGACAACATCCGCAAAGGTCCCGAGAACCGCTGGAACGCGGGCGTGCGGTTCTTCCCGGTGCCTTCGCTGGCCATCGATTTCGCCTTCCGCCGCATCGCCTCCAGGTACGACAAGGAGCGCATCATCCGCATCAACTGGGTGGGGACGTTCTGAACCGTGGCCGACGAGACGAGCGCTTTAGACTTCGAGATCCCCATCGTCGAGCTTGAGAACAAGATCGCCGAGATCCGCACCCTGAACCAGAGCGAGACGGTCAACCTGGACCAGGAGATCAAGTCGCTCGAAGAGAAGCGGGACCGCATGATCCGCGAGATCTTCTCCGGCCTGACCCCCTGGCAGAGAGTCCAGCTGGCCCGCCACCCCAAGCGCCCCCACACCCGGGACTATGTGCAGGCCCTGTTCACCGATTTCACCGAGCTCCACGGGGACCGCCTTTTCGGAGACGACGCCGCGCTTTTGGCCGGCACCGCGTTCCTCGCCGGGAACCCCGTCGTCGTGATGGGGCACCAGAAAGGCCGGAGCATCGAGGATTCCATGATGCGCAACTTCGGCATGATGCACCCGGAGGGCTACCGCAGGGCCATCCGCCTGATGAAGCTGGCGGAGAAGTTCCGCGTCCCCGTCATCACATTCATCGACACCGCCGGGGCCTACCCCGGCATCGGCGCGGAAGAGCGGGGCCAGGCCCAGGCCATCGCATTGAATCTGATGGAGATGTCCGCGCTCAAGGTCCCGATCGTCAGCGTCGTCATCGGCGAGGGCGGGAGCGGCGGGGCGCTCGGCATCGGGGTCACGGACCGCATCCTCATGCTCGAGAACTCCTGGTATTCCGTCATCTCTCCCGAGGGCTGCGCGGCCATCCTTTTCCACGACGCCGCCCGCGCGCAGGACTCTTCCCGGCTTTTGAAACTGACGGCCCGGGACCTGCTCGAGTTCGGCGTGGTGGACGAGATCGTGGCGGAGCCCGCCGGGGGCGCGCACAGGAACGCCGCGTCCATATTCGAGTCCGTGTCGGACGCGCTTCAAAAGCACTTGAAGGAACTCAAGGCCATCCCCGCGGAAAAACTCCTCGACCTGCGCTACGAGAAATACCGCAAGCAGGGCCAGTGGAGCGAATCCAAAGAGAGCGCGCCCAAGCGGGCCAAGAAGAACAAAGATTTGGAGAAATAACAACAGGAGAGTGAAGATGGCTACTAAAATCAAGGAATTGCTTGGAAATGACGCGGAAAAATTGTTGAACTACAAGGCCAAGGTGCCGGCCGGCAGGCTGCATTTGCCTTCGCCCGACTATGTGTCCGAGATCTGCGCGAGCTCCGACCGGGGCCTTCAGGTCCTGCGCAGCCTGCAGCAGATGTTCAGCCACGGCCGCCTGGCCGGAACGGGATATCTGTCCATCCTGCCCGTGGACCAGGGCATCGAGCACAGCGCCGGAGCCTCGTTCGCTCCCAATCCGGACTGTTTCGACCCTGAGAACATCGTCAAGCTGGCCATCGAAGGCGGCTGCAACGCCGTCGCCTCGACGTTCGGGGTGCTGGGTTCCGTGGCGCGCAAATACGCCCACAAGATCCCTTTCATGGTGAAGATCAACCATAACGAATTCCTGTCCTATCCCAACAAGTTCGACCAGATCATGTTCGGGCAGATCCGCCAGGCCTGGGACATGGGTGCTACGGCCGTGGGGGCCACGATCTATTTCGGCTCCGCCGAATCCGCGCGGCAGCTCGTGGAAGTGAGCCAGGCCTTTGCCGAAGCCCACCGTCTGGGCATGGCCACGGTCCTATGGTGCTACACCCGCAACTCCGCGTTCAAAACCGCCGAGAAGGACTACCATGTGTCCGCCGACCTCACCGGCCAGGCCAACCATCTGGGCGTCACCATCCAAGCGGACATCATCAAGCAGAAGCTCCCCGAGAACAACGGGGGGTTCACGGCGCTCAAGTTCGGCAAGACGCACCCGAAAGTCTACTCGGAATTGTCCACGGACCATCCCATCGACCTGACCCGCTACCAGGTGCTGAACTGTTATTCCGGCCGCGCGGGCCTCATCAACAGCGGCGGGGCGTCTTCGGGAGCCGCGGATCTGGCCGAGGCGGTCAAGACCGCGGTCATCAACAAGCGCGCCGGGGGCATGGGGCTGATCTCCGGACGCAAAGCTTTCCAGCGCCCCATGAAAGAAGGCGTGGAGCTGCTCAACGCCATCCAGGACGTCTATCTGGATAAAAGCATCACCATCGCCTGACATCCATGGCGTCTAAGACGATCGGGATCTTGACCGGCGGCGGCGACTGCCCGGGCCTGAACCCCGCCATCCGCGGAGCCGTCATGCGCGGGGCGGATTTCGGTTTCGAGTTCCTGGGCATCCAGGAGGGCTGGCGGGGCCTTGTGGAAGGCAACGCCGTTCCTCTCTCAGTATCGGACGTCTTTGAGATCGTGGGCAAGGGCGGCACCCTCCTCGGCACGTCCCGCACCAATCCCTTCAAGAAAGAAGGCACCGTGCAGAAGTGCTTGGACAGTTTTAAGAAATTGAAGCTGGACGCTCTCATCGTCTGCGGGGGAGAGGACACTCTCGGCGTGGCCTCGAAACTCTACAAGGAGCACAAGGTCAACGTCGTGGGCGTGCCCAAGACCATGGACAACGACCTCTCGGCCACCGACTACACCTTCGGCTTCGACACGGCGACGACCATCGCGGTGGACGCCCTGGAGCGTTTGAGGGACACCGGGCGAAGCC
>MGUS01000093.1:4876-4999 GCA_001800085.1 Elusimicrobia bacterium RIFCSPLOWO2_01_FULL_60_11
CATGGTCCTGGAAGTGATGGGACGCCACGCCGGGTGGGTCGCGCTGTTCACCGCCATCGCCGGCGCGGCCGACTGGGTCTGCCTGCCCGAAGAGCCGGTGGACGTCAAAGCCATGTGCGAGAA
>MGUS01000094.1:0-142 GCA_001800085.1 Elusimicrobia bacterium RIFCSPLOWO2_01_FULL_60_11
CTGAACGAGGAGACCTACGAGGTGATGGAGCGCGTGCGGGAAAAATACTGCATCACCATCGAATCCCAGTTCCCCGAGCGCGAAGCGGTGGAGAAGCTTGAAAGAGAGAAGGGTTTGTTTTCATTCCGCGAGTCCATTGAGA
>MGUS01000094.1:234-3667 GCA_001800085.1 Elusimicrobia bacterium RIFCSPLOWO2_01_FULL_60_11
CAGTCCGTGACGCGGACCGGCATCTCCAAGCTCGAAAAGGATTCCCCGAGGAAAGGCATCACCAAGATCAATCCCCTCATCGACTGGGATTCCAAGAGGGTCTGGAACTACATCAAAAAGAACGATGTTCCCTATAATAAACTTCACGACCTGGGCTATCGATCCATCGGCTGCGAACCCTGCACGCGCGCGGTGAAAGAGGGGGAATCCATCCGCTCCGGCCGCTGGTGGTGGGAGAACCCCGACCAGAAAGAATGCGGCCTCCACGCGCCCCGAAAATAATCCTCTGTCTCCTGTTTTTCACCGGCCTCGCAGGCGCGGAAACGCCCTGCGAGAAAGCGGCGGCCGCGTGGCGGAGCGTCAATTCCTACCGCTGCACCTACCGCGCCGTCACAGAACACGAGGGCAAAGTCAAAGTGAGCATGATGGTCTACAGTTTCCAGAAACCCGGCAAAGTCCGCATGGACATCGCCAAGCCCCGCAAAGGCGCGGTGTTGATATACAATCCGGAGGTTTCCGAAAAGGTGAAGGTGCGGCCCTTTCCGGGCGTCAAGTCCTTCGCGCTCTCATACGCATTGACCGACAAGAAGGTCTCATCGGGGTCCGGCGGCACCATCGACCGCTCGGACCTGGGCCACAAGATCCAAACCGTCTGCGCCGAACCCCAGGCGCCGGGCCGCCGTGTCACTTTCGACAAATCAGGGTTTTTAAACAGGGTGGAAGAGCTGGATTCTAACGGAAGGACTTTGGAGAGCTTTGAGTGGAAGGACCTGGAGATAAATCCGGAACTACCGGAGAAAACATTTACTGATTTTTAATCCAATAAACCTTTCCCTCTTTCACCTCTACCTTGAACACGATCTGGTCATCGCATATCCTCGGCTTGGAGACCACGGCCCCCGTGCGGCAGTCGAACTTGGAATAGTGGAGGGGGCAGGTGACCGCGCCTTCGGAGTCCACGGTCCCTCCTTTGAAAAGAGGGTAACCCGAATGGGCGCAGGCGGCGTCCAGCCCGTAATGTCCGCCCTGGTGCTTCACGATCAAGATCCACTGCCCCTCGACCTTCCGGCCGCGGAGCTCCCCCTCTTTTAAATCCGCCTCGCAGACATAGATCAATTGAGCCATTTCGCGTAGAAATCCAAGATCCTCTTCTGATATTCCGGCCCGGCCTTGTCGAAGGCCTCCCCGTGGTCGGCGCCGGGGATGACCCAGATCTCCTTGGGCTGCCGGGCCGTCTCGTAGATTCCCTCGCCTTCCGTGACGGGCATCCTCTGGTCGGCCGCGCCCTGGATGATGAAGAGCGGGCGGGGGGAAAGCTTGTCCACCAGGTAGAGAGGCGCGCAGTCCTCGGGGTCGAAGCCGAGACGCATGCGCACGGCGATAAGGGTGAGCGGGATGATGAAGCGGGGGATGCCGTAGAAATGGTGCGCGAAGCGGATGACCGTCTCGTTGAACGACGCGAAGGGGCTCTCGGCCACCACGGCGCGGATGTCCTGCATCTTGGTGGAGCCCGATATGGCCACGGACGCCCCCATGGAGAACCCGAAGACGGCCATCTGCCGGGCCGCCCCCGCATGGTCCTGCCGGACATGCTTCACCACCGACATGAAATCCCCGATTTCAGAGCAGGTGAGAGAGCTCAAAGCTCCTCCGGAAGAGCCGTGGTTCCTGAAATCAAAATAGACCAGGTTGTACTTCTCGCCCAGGAAGACGGTGTGGGCCAGGACGTCGCTCCGGTTGGCGCCCCAGCCGTGGAGCGCGAATATCGTGGTCGATGAAGTTTTTTTTGCCGGGACGAACCAGCCCTCCAGGCGGACGCCGTCATCGGCGGCCACCGTGAAGGGTTCGAATTCATGCCCGAACGCCCTCGGGTTGGCTTCCAGGGGATAGCGCGGGATCTGCATGATGAGATTGGAGGAAAGATAAGACCAGAGGACCGCCACGAAGACGATGAGGAACGGCAGTGCCCAGATCATCGGAACGTGACGATTAAGATTCTCTTTGAGGGATCGGCTCACCGGGGACCGCGGTTGAAGACCGCTCGGGATATCTGCCTTCTTTGACGTCCTTGTTGAAATTTTTAAGGGAGCGCGAGATTTCGGCCTTTAAATCCGCGTAGGGCTGCACGAATTTCGGCACGGGGCCTTGCGTGAGGCCCAGGAGGTCGTCCGTCACTAAAATTTGGCCGTCCGTGTCCGGCCCGGCGCCTATGCCGATGGTGGGAACCGACAATTTTTTCGTGATGGCTTTAGCAAGGTCAGGGGGGACGCATTCCAGCACCAAGGCGAATATCCCCGCCCCTTCCAGGACTTTGGCGTCGGTGATCATCTTCTCCCGCGCTTCCTCGGTCTTTCCCTGCATCTTATAGCCGCCGAGCCTGTGGATGGCCTGGGGAGTCAACCCCAAGTGCCCCATGACGGGGATGTTCAGGTCGACGAGCGCCTTGACGATGCCGGCCACTTCGATGCCGCCTTCCAGTTTGACGGCGGCGGCGCCCCCTTCTTTGACGAGGCGGCCGGCGTTCCTGCGGGCTTCATCGAGCGAAATCTGGTAAGTCAGGTACGGCATGTCGGCCGCGAGCAGAGCGCGGGAATTGCCTCTGGCCGCGGCCTTGGTGTGGTGGAGCATCTCTTCCAATGTGACGGGCAAGGTGTTCTCATAGCCCAGCTTCACGTTGCCCACGGAATCCCCGACCAGGACGACGTCCACGCCGGCGTCATTGAGGAAACGGGCGGTAGGAGCGTCGTAGGCGGTAAGGGCCGTGATCTTTTCGCCCCGTTTTTTCATCTCCAGGAGCGAGGCGGCGGTGACTTTGACCATGCCTGTAGATTTTAACCTTTTGAGACGGATCTGTCAATTTTTTGGCCAGGCCGCAGATGGTGCGGGAATGCCCGGGAGGCCGCAGATGCGGAGCGATCTCCCTGAGCGGCCAAAGGACGAATTTCCTCTCGGCGAACCGGGGGTGGGGGAGGGTCAGGTTCCGGGTCCGGATGCGCCGCTTTCCGTAAAACAGGATGTCCAGGTCTATGGTGCGTGGCCCCCATTTTTTCCTTCTGACCCTCCCCAGACGGCGCTCGACGGACCGGAGCATGGATAGGAGCTTTTGCGGGGGGAGGCTCGTCCGGCAAAGCGCCGCGGCGTTCAAAAAATCCCTCTGCCTGGGCCCCACGGGCGCGGTCTCATAGCAGGAAGACCTCTTCACGATGGCGATGCCGCTCTGCGAGAGCAGGAACAGGGCGCGCTCGATGTTCTTGCGGCGGTCCCCGATATTGGAACCCATTCCTATATAGACGCGTTCTCCGACCATGGGTTTGCCATTTTAACAAAATTTGCTAACATAACGACGATGAATCTCCGCGTTTTCCGTCTCACCGCGCTCCCTCTTTCCGTTCTGCTCCTTTCCGCGCGTCCTTGCGGGGCCGAGATCTCCCCG
>MGUS01000094.1:3691-4148 GCA_001800085.1 Elusimicrobia bacterium RIFCSPLOWO2_01_FULL_60_11
CAGCAGATCGAAGTGGAAGGCACCGCCGTCCGCACGCTCCCCGTCGGCTCGCCCAAAACGGACCTGATGGCCGCGGGAGCGGTCCCCCTGAACTTCTATAAGGATGCCTGGAAGAACGGCACGGCCGGGTTCCTCTTCCATTCCAATGGCGGCTCCGGGGAGAACGGCAACACCACCCTTTCCGTTTCCGCCGGCGTGGCGCCCCATGATTTCCTTTCGGAGCGCTGGCGGGTCATCTCCTCCTACATCCCCGTTCCGGAGCGTTTCCATGCCGGGTCCACCCTGCGCCTGAGGCGCGTCAACCACGGCGTCACCGGCGGCACGGCCTACGGCTTCGGCATGGACCTGGGATTCCTCTACCAGTTCGAAGAAAGCGTCAAGACCTATCAGGACTGCTGGTCGGTGGGACTGGCCTTCCAGGAGATGAACATGGGCTCCGTCGGGGGCAGCCCCGCCA
>MGUS01000094.1:4164-5802 GCA_001800085.1 Elusimicrobia bacterium RIFCSPLOWO2_01_FULL_60_11
CCATCCGCCTGGGCGGCGCCTGGCGCAGCCAGCGCTACACCCTCGCCATGGACATGGTCACGCAGAACGGCGTCACCCGCTTCCAGCCGGGCGGGGAGGTCTCCTTTTTCAAGCGTCTTCTTCTGCTCCGCGCCGGCACGGGCGTTTCTCCCGGCGCGCCCCGCCAGCTCGTGGTGGGCATCGGCACGCTCCTGCCGCCCATCGAGCTCGACCTGGCCTACGGGTTCCCCGTGAGCGACCTGGACAAGTCCAACGACCGCGCCATCGTCAGCTTCACCTACCGCTTCGGCTCGCCGCTCCTCGGGCAGTATCTCGACCAATCCAACAAACAGAACGCGGCCGACACCGAGATGAGCCTGACCAACCTGGAATACAAGCGCTCCTCCCTGGACGCCTCCGTGCGGGAACAGCGCGCGCTCTACGAGAAGATCGACGCCGACATCCGCAGGACCCGCGAAAAGACCGAAACCGCGGTGGGGGACCTGGAGCGGGCGCAGAAACGCCTGGCCGAACAGAACGAGAAGATCGTGAACCTGAACAAGCAGATCGAGGAGCTTGAAAAGAAAAAAGCCCAGGTCCAGGCCGAGGCGGACGCGGTCAAGCAGGCCAACCCCGAGATGGGGCGCAGGGTCTATGTCCATAAAGTGGAAAAGGGCGACACCTTGAGGACCCTGGCCGATAAGTATTACGGGGATTCCACCAAGTGGAACGTGATCTTCGACGCCAACCGTTCCAAGATACGCCGAGGTTCGTTGGAGACCGGCGAAGAACTCATCATCCCCTAAAAGCAGGGCCCTCATTCCCATGCTGACCCAAGATTTTCCTCTTCTCCGCAAGCTCCGGTCGTATTTCACGGCCCGCACCATCCTCCTTTGGGAGCGGGGCATCGGCATCGCCGGCATGTTCATCACCTGCCTGCTGCTTTACCGCCTCGGGCCCTCCCGCATCGCGGCCAATATCCACAGCGTCAGCTGGGGGTTCTTCATCCTGGCCGGCATGAAGGCGGCGGAGTATCTGCTGGAATCCTCCGCCTGGAAGCTGATCGCGGGCGAAAAGGGCCGCGAGATCCCCTTCGGCAGGGCCTTCCTCTCGACGCTCGAAGGCAATTCCCTCAACTACATCACGCTCACGCACATGGGCGGCGAAGCCCTGAAAGCCCTCGCGTTCCGCGACAAGATCGGCCTCGCCCGCTCCGCGGCGGCGGCCATCGTGCTCAAATTCTGCACCCTACTCGGTTTCTGGTTCGTCATCAGCGGCGGGTTCGCCCTGGCGCTCTTCTCGGCGGACCTTTCCGTGAAGGTCAAGCTCTATGCCGGCGGGGGGATCGTCCTGGTCACGCTGGTCATCCTCTCGGCGTCCTGGGCCCAGAGAGTGGGGATGTTCGGCCCCTTCGCGCGCCTTCTGCAGAAGTTCGAGCACCAGATGGAATCGCTCCGCGAACACGTCCTGCACCTGACCCGCCTGGATGAGCATATCCTGGAGACCTACCGCTCAAGGCCCTGGCGGGTCTCGGGCGCGGTCCTGCTGTGCTCGCTTGTGTGGGTGGAGGAGATCTTCTTCATCTGGCTGGGGTTCCACTTCCTCCGCCTGGAGGAGGGCTGGGCGACGGTCGTGATCGCGGGCACCATATCGCTCCTC
>MGUS01000094.1:5809-6775 GCA_001800085.1 Elusimicrobia bacterium RIFCSPLOWO2_01_FULL_60_11
CTCTTCTTCGTCCCCTGGCACGCGGGCAGCCAGGAAGGAGCCATGGTGCTGGCCTTCACCATCCTGGGGCTCTCGGAGCCCGTCGGCTTCTCCATCGCCATCCTCAAACGGTTCAGGGAACTCCTGTGGGTCTTCCTGGGACTCTCGTTCTTCGCCATTGAAACCTTGAAAAATCCCCGCCTGGCCAATGTCCAGAACCCGCCCGTCCGTTAACAGGACCGCGGTCCTGCTCTGCGCGGCCTTGATCGGCCTCTCCGCCATCCCCGCCCATGCGCAGTCATCGGGAGTCCGGAAGAAGATCAAGAAGCGCGTTGAAGACATCAAGAAGATGACCGAACCGGCGCGAAAAGCCGTCACCAAGACCGCGGAGACGGCCGCCAAGGAAGTGACGGAAGCGGCCATCGGGGCGCACACCCTGGGCGGAAAGATCCTCCAGGGCATCATCAATGTCATGATCGCGGCCTCGCCCGGGAAGACGCAGGTCTACCTGCCCGCGCCCTCCTCCGACCCCAATTCCGGCCTCACGGTCGGCGTCCTCCCCGTTTTCCTCTTCGTGGACGACAAGGAAGTGGTCAAGCACATCCTGGCCCCGTCGCTCACTTACAACAAGATATTCAAAGCCAACGCGACGATGCGCTACTACTGGTATCCGAGACCGGGCGCGCAGTTCTTCACCCTGGCTTCCTATGCCATCGAGACCGACCGGCGCTTCACCCTGCGCTATGAAGACCCCAAATTCTACGCTGACTGGTTCTATTTCAAGTTCGATTACACCATCCACCGCGACGGGACCAACCGGTTCTTCGGGTTCGGGAACGACTCCCAGCTGGGCTCCCAGTCCAATTTCACCCTGCGGGACAACCATCTCGAACTCCTGACCGGGGTCAATCTCTGGCATGATTTCCGCTTCACGGTGGGACACCGCTTCCGGTTCACGGAGATCGTCGACGGGCCCATCGACGAACT
>MGUS01000094.1:6922-11825 GCA_001800085.1 Elusimicrobia bacterium RIFCSPLOWO2_01_FULL_60_11
GGAACGCGCGGTCCGTCACGTCCTGGCGCGCGCAGGGCGAAGGGATGAACGGCGGCGACACGACGCCCCTTTACGAGCGTGAATGGCTGGGGGGAAAAGATTCCCTCCGCGGCTACGGCGAGGGCCGGTTCATCGACAAGCACAAGGTGCTCCTCACGCTGGAAGAGCGCGTCCGCTTCTACACCTTGAAGGCCTTCAACGTCAACATCGACTTCGAAGTCGCTCCTTTCTATGAATCGGGCGCGGTCTACCGCGAGCAGGACAAGTTGCGCCCGGCCGACCTGCACCATGTCTGGGGGGTGGGCTTCCGCTCCATCGTGCGCCCCAACGTCGTGGGCGACATCGAGCTCGGATTCAGCGAAGAGGGCACCGCGCTTTTCGTCGGAATTGATTATCCCTTCTGATTTATATAAAATCCTCTTTCCGTGACATTTTATAGAGGCAAAGAAGGCCAATGGTCGTGGTTCTTCCACCGCCTGACCGGCGTGGGAGTGTTGCTTTTTCTCCTGGCCCACATCCTCGACACGATGCTCGTGGCCTTTGGGCCCGCGGTCTACGACCGGGTCATCTCCATCTACGCCCACCCCCTTTTCAGGACCAGCGAAGCGGGGCTTTTCGCCGCGGTCCTCTACCACGCCTTGAACGGCGTGCGCATCATCCTCATCGATTTCTGGCCCGGGGCCGCGCGGCATCACAAGACCATCTTTTACGCCATGATGGCCCTCTTCGTCCTCTGCATGGTCCCGGTCTCCTACCTGATGCTCCGCCACATCTGGATTTGACCCCATGAGCGAACCTTCCACATCTTACGGGAGCCGCCCGGCCCCCACCGGCAGCGCCTTCGAACTCTTCGCCTGGCTCTTCATGCGCCTGAGCGGCGTCCTGCTGCTCGTCCTGGCCCTGGGACACCTGGTCATCATGCACCTCATCAACAACGTGGGCAACATCAATTATGAGTTCGTGGCCGGGCGCTGGAGCGGGGAGCTCGGCATGTTCTGGCGCGGCTACGACTGGCTCATGCTCATGCTGGCCATGGTCCACGGGGTGAACGGCCTGCGCACCATCCTGGAAGATTACCTGCGCCCCGGAAAGCGACGCACTCTGGCTCTCTCCGCGCTCTATATCATCGGCATCGCATTCCTCGCCGTGGGCTCCGTCGTCATCTTCGCCTTCAAGCGGGTGGTCTGATGAGCGCCTCCACCATGGGGTCAGGTCCCAACATGGGGTCAGGTACGGACCTGACCCCAAAAGTGCATCGTTTTGAAGCAATCGTCGTGGGGGGAGGAGGCGCGGGTCTCTACGCGGCCCTGGCACTCTCCAAGGAGAAGGTCCAGACCGCGGTCCTCTCCAAGCTCTATCCCAGCCGTTCCCACACGGGCGCGGCCCAGGGCGGCATCGGCGCGGCCCTGGCCAATGTGGAAGACGACAACCCGGAATGGCACATGTACGACACGGTGAAGGGCTCCGATTTCCTCGCGGACCAGGACGCCGTCGAGCTCATGTGCAACGAAGCCGTGGAGACGGTCTACGAGTTGGAGCACCTGGGCCTGCCCTTCAACCGCACGGCTGACGGCAAGATCGATCAGCGCAAATTCGGCGGCCACACCAAGGACCACGGCAAAGGGCCGGTCAAGCGCGCCTGCTTCTCCGCCGACCGCACGGGCCACATGATCCTGCAGACGCTCTACCAGCAGTGCATCAAGAACGAGGTCGATTTTTTCGACGAGTTCCATGTCATGGATCTCATCTTGAAGGACGGTGTCTGCCGCGGCGTCGTGGCCTATGAGATCAACAACGGCTCGCTCCACATCTTCCACGCCAAGGCCGTTCTCTTCGCCACGGGCGGGAGCGGGCGGATGTTCAAGATCACCTCCAACGCCCACGCTCTCACGGGCGACGGCATGGCGGTGGCCTTGAGGCGGGGCGTGCCGCTCGAAGACATGGAATTCTTCCAGTTCCACCCCACAGGCATCTACAAGATGGGCATCCTCCTCTCGGAGGCCTGCCGGGGCGAGGGCGGCATCATCCGCAACGGCAAGGGCGAGCGCTTCATGGAGCGCTACGCCCCCACCATCAAGGACCTGGCCCCGCGCGACATCGTCTCCCGCTGCATCCACCAGGAAGTCCTGGAGGGCCGCGGGGTGAACGGCAAGGACTATGTCCATCTCGACCTGACCCACCTGGGAGCCGAAGTCATCGAAAAGAAACTCCCGGACATATCCGATTTCGTGCGCACCTACATGGGCATCGACCCGGTCAAGGACTTGATCCCCATCCAGCCCACGGCGCACTACGCCATGGGGGGGATTCCCGCCAACAAGGATTCCGAAGTGGTGGGGGACGAGAACAACACCGTTGTAAAAGGTTTTTACGCGGCGGGGGAATGCGCCTGCGTATCCGTGCACGGAGCCAACCGCCTGGGCACGAATTCTTTGGTGGATATCCTGGTCTTCGGCAGGCGCGCGGGCCTTTCCATGGCCAAATATTGCCGAAGCAATGATTTTGCCGCCCTACCCGCGAACGCCGACGAAGAAGTGAAGGCCCAGATCGATCGGCTCCGCTCCAATTCCGGCGAGGAAAGGACATTGACACTCCGCTCCGACCTGCAGGCGAGCATGACGGACAACTGCGGCGTCTACCGCACCGAGGGCACATTGAAAAAGGCCTTGAGCGACATCGCGGTCTTCAAAAGCAGGTTCTCCAAGCTCCACGTCTCGGACAGGAGCCAGGTCTTCAACACGGACCTCCTGGACGCCATGGAGCTGTGCAACCTCATCGACCTCGCCCGGGTGACCGTGGAAGCGGCTCTGGCCCGGCAGGAATCCCGCGGGGCGCACTACCGCGAGGATTTCCAAAAAAGAGACG
The DNA here is from genome assembly GCA_001800085.1 of Elusimicrobia bacterium RIFCSPLOWO2_01_FULL_60_11. Lineage (GTDB taxonomy): Bacteria > Elusimicrobiota > Elusimicrobia > 2-02-FULL-39-32 > 2-02-FULL-39-32 > 2-01-FULL-60-11. The sequence continues at coordinate 9,788 of MGUS01000094.1, forward strand.
ACGCCAAGTGGCTCAAGCATTCCCTGGCATCCCTTTCGAATGGGAAAGTGGATTTAAAATATAAGCCCGTCGTGATGGGAAAATTCCCGCTCCAGGAGAGGAAATACTGATGAAAGTCGCGCTCCGCATCCAGAGGTTCAATCCCGATACGGACAAGTCGCCCCATTTTGAGGACTACACGGTGGAATCCGAGCTGACGGACCGCATCTTGGACGCCATCCTGCAAGTGAAGGGGCTGACGGACGGCACCCTGACCCTGCGGAAATCCTGCGCCCACGGGGTCTGCGGGTCGGACGGCATGCGCATCAACGGCAGGAACGCCCTGGCCTGCAGGGAACTCATCATGAACCACAAGCAGCCCATTGTCATCGAGCCCATGAAGGGTTTCAGCATCATCAAGGACCTCGTGGTGGACATGGAGCCGTTCTTCAACAAATATAAGTCGGTCAAGCCCTATCTCATCAACGACGAGGCGGCCCCGGCCAAAGAGCGCCCGCAGTCCGAGAAGGACCGCATGAAGTTCGAGGACACGACCAAGTGCATCCTCTGCGCCTGCTGCACGACGTCCTGCCCCACCTACTGGGCGGACTCCGATTTCGTGGGACCCGCCGCCTTGGTTGCGGCGCACCGTTTCATCTTCGATTCCCGCGACCGGGCGGGAGAAGAGCGCCTGGACATCGTGGGGGAAAAAGAAGGCGCGTGGAAATGCCGCACCATATTCAACTGCACGGACGCCTGCCCCCGCGGCATCCAGGTCACGCAGGCCATCGGGGAGATCAAACGAAAGGAAATCTTTGGGTGATGGGCAAATCATTATTGGACAAGGTCTGGGAAGCCCACAAAGTCCGGACCCTGCCCAACGGCAAGGACCAGGTCTTCATCGGCCTCCACCTCATCCACGAGGTCACGAGCCCCCAGGCCTTCGCCATGATCCGCGAAAAAGGCTGGAAGGTCCTTTACCCGCGGAACACCTTCGCCACGGCGGACCACATCGTGCCCACCCGGGAACAGGCCCGGCCCTTCGCCGACCCTCTCGCCGAAGAGATGATGGCCGCGCTCGAAAAGAACGTCAAGGAATTCGGCATCAAGATGTTCGATTTCGCCACCCATAAGCAGGGCATCGTCCATGTCATAGGTCCCGAGATGGGGCTCACCCAGCCGGCCATGACCATCGCCTGCGGCGACAGCCACACGAGCACCCACGGGGCTTTCGGCTCGCTCGCTTTCGGCATCGGCACCACGCAGATCCGCGACCTCCTCGCCACCCAGACCCTGGCGCTCTCCAAACCCAAACTCAGGAAGATCCTGGTCTCCGGAAAACTGGGAAAAGGGGTCTATGCCAAGGACGTCATCCTGGCCATCATCCGCCGCCTCGGGGTGAACGGCGGCATCGGGTTCTGCTACGAGTACGGCGGGGAAGTCGTCGAACGCATGACGATGGAAGAACGCCTCACGGTCTGCAACATGTCCATCGAAGGCGGCGCGCGCATCGGCTACATCAACCCCGACCAGACCACATTCGATTATCTGAAGGGCCGCGAGATGTCGCCTCAAGGAACGGCGTTCGACAAGGCGGTGTCCTGGTGGAAGTCCATGGCCTCCGACAAGGACGCGCGCTGCGAGGATTGGGTCGAACTCAAAGGTGCTGCGATCGAGCCCATGGTCACCTGGGGCATCAATCCCGGCCAGTCCGTCGGGATCTCGGAGAACATGCCCAAACCGGAATCCCTTTCGGGAGACCAGAGGGAGACCGCCCGCGAGGCCTACGCCCACATGTCCCTGGAGCCGGGCAAGCCCATCCGCGGCACGGCCATCAACGTGGCCTTCATCGGCTCCTGCACCAATTCCAGGATCTCCGACCTGCGGGAAGCCGCCAAAGTGGCCCGGGGTAAAAGAGTGGCCCGGGGCGTGCGCGCCATGGTGGTCCCCGGTTCGCAGCAGGTGGACCAGGCCGCGCGCAAGGAAGGCCTGGATAAGATATTCACGGAAGCGGGTTTTGAGTGGCGGAACGCGGGCTGTTCCATGTGCCTGGCCATGA
>MGUS01000095.1:0-4833 GCA_001800085.1 Elusimicrobia bacterium RIFCSPLOWO2_01_FULL_60_11
CGATTTGGTTTGCCAACTGCTTACCCCTCGCGGCAAACCCCGGCCCGGAGGCATCTTCGCGGCCGACTTGGGCGATATCCCGTTCTTCCGTTAAGGTCATTTGACGGGAAATCGAAGAACCGTCCGAGCGCTTTTCCACAAGGGCGACGTTCGAACCGTCAGAGTCCCAGGAGGTTTCAAATCCGGGCCTGCCCGTTAGAACCTCGTGGGACATTTCCCCCCGCAAAATTCCTTTGTCTATTCCCGCCAAAGGCAGAGCGAGAGACGCCGCGGAATCTGTGATTTGCCCCACCCGGATCTCCTGAGGCAGGAAAAGTTTGTCCCCGTCAAAGAGTTTTTCGAGCGGCGTCTTTTCCTGGGTGAAGACGGAGAGATATTCCGTCCCGGATTTGCCTTCAAGTTTGGAGATCTTGGGAGCGAGCGTCACCACGGCCATCTTCTCGTTCTTGAGCAGGTTCCCGATTCCATCCGTGTGATAGCCCCCCGTCACGAGCACGGCGACCTGGGATTTTTTGGCATGGACCGCTTGGATGAGGTTCTTCGCCAGGGCGGCGTCTCTTAATTCGGCGTGTTCAAAGAACGATTCAAACGATGACAGGGATGGATTCCCGCCTTCGCGGGAATGACGGTATTCCTTCCACTCCTCCGGAGTGAGAGCAAAATCCAGAAGTTTACCCTCCAGGTAAAGGCGGCGGGACTGGGAAATCAGTTCTCTTTCCTCTGGCTTGCGAGCAAGGGCTGAATACGACGCCTCTTCCATCTTGCGCAGGTCGGCAAGGAACGCCTCCGGGCTGATCTGGTCGGAAAGCAGGACATAGCGGATATAGGCCGCCATGGCGGGATAGTTTTTCAGGAGGACATTGTTCTCGTCGCAGAGTTTCTTCAGATAAACATAGAAATCCGTGTGGCGGATCTTCCCCGCGCGGTAGGAAACGCTGGCATTGAGCAGCTGTGCGGTCTGCTGTTTGGAAAGCTCCTTGACCAGGGCATTGATCATCCGGCCCCGCTCGGCCTCCACTTGCGCGAAGTCCAGGGATTTTTCCATTTCCAGGGCCATGAGGAAAATGGAGACCATCGGAGAGGGCCGGGGTGAGGTGAGTAACTTCACGTACTCCCCCAGGGCCAGCGTTCCCTTTTGGTGCTGTTCCACCTTGGCGTCGAAATCGAGAAGCTCTTTGCCAAAGACCACCGCTTTCTGCCGCGCCAGGCCTCCTTCCCGCAAGGCGAGGTCTTTTTTGAGTGCCTCTACCTTGGGGACGGATTCCTTGTAGGCCTGCACATGGGAGTGATAAAGCGCGTCATCATCCACCCCAATGAACCGGGGCCCGGGGTGAGGTGTGCCGGTCAGGGCAACATGAATGGGCCCGGAAATCTTGTTCTCGCGGAGCATGTAGTCGGCCACCTTACGGACCGCATCCTGATCCTCGAAAGCGCGGAAGCGAAAAAGATCGATGTCCCCAAAAGCCCCTTCCAGGGCCACCAGGTCCACTTTGCCGGAATCGATCATTTCCTGTATGGCTGCGCCGATGTTCTTCTGGGCCTCGGCATTCATGTGGACGTCCTGGATGTGGAGGATGAGGCCGTCGGCGGGCTTCCAACCCTGGGGAATGCGGGCAGATTTCAGGTTGGCATAGGACAGGGGCAGATGGATGTCGACCGCGGGGAGTCGGGCGGAAACGGGGATTTGAAGGCCCAGATCGGGCCTCACGCGGGGCAGGATGGGAAGGTTGGCCGAAGGAAGCATGGCCAGCTGGGCCGCCGCCTTTCTCTCCTTCCAGAAGCTCCTCGCCGGCTCGACGGCGGAATAGACGACGTTCACATAAACAAAAATAACACACGTCGCTAAAGACGTATGTCTTATCCAGGCGGGCAGGGGACCTCGGCGGCTAGATTCCATGGGGTCACATGAATTCTAACCCATAGACCCCCCTTTTGTCCTCAACTATTTGTAAACTTTTTGTAACTTTTTAGCCGTTTCCACGACGGCCTCGGCCCTGTTGAAATAGGTATGGCGGCTCCGAACCTCCCGATAGCCCTCCAGCGCGATGCGTTCGCGTTCATCGCTATTCTTAAGGTAGTGGTCTATCTTCTCCGCCAGGTCATCCACCCGGTCGTAGAGGACCAGATGCTTGCCATCCTCGAACAGCTCGTGCAAGCCCGTTTCCGGCCCCAGGCGGTTGGTCAAAAGCATCGAGCCGCAGGAGAGTGCCTCGAAAATCCGCAAGTTGACCTCTCCGAAACTACAGATGTTCAAGACGATCTTGGCTTGGGAATATATCGGCGCGGACTCCTTCCCATAGACCCCCGTAAAAACGGAAATCTTGATTTTTTTAGAAAGAGCGTCCAGAAGCCGGACCCTGTCCGGATAAACGCGCGGATCGACATTGCCGATGAAGACGACGTCATAGGCCTTGGGCAGGTCGTGTTTGGAATGGACGTCCGGGTCGCAGGCGAAAGGCAGCCAGACCGCGGGCCTGTGCTTGAAAAATGAAAGGTAGCTCTTGAGCGCCACAAAGATGGCGTCCGAGTCCTTTTCGATCCAGCGATGGAGTTTCTGTTTATCCTCGCGCTGGATGTCCTGGGACCACAAAAAATGGAGGCAGGAAGAACTTCTTTTGAAAACATGGTATTGGCCCGGCCCGTCCACTTCGAGCAGGAAATCGAACGCGGTCTTATATTTATCCTGAAGCGAGTCGAGCGTGACGGGCAGGCCTTTGGGGATGTAGAACGGCAGGATGCCGCGCAGGTCGGTCAGTAGTGGGGACTGGGCGATGTCGTACGCGCGGACCTCATCGGATTTGTTTTGAAAGTATCTCTCATGATGGTTGCCGAGCTTGTGCCAGGAGCTGTTATAAGCCGTTAAGATCTTCATCCCAGGCGGGAGCGCAGGCGCGCCTTGAGCCAGTCCACCTCATTGGGCCGAAGCGCATTGAACCCCCAAAGGAGCAGGCCGTAGAGGGCCAGCCCGGCGAATACGAAGGCCGTCCACATAAATCTCCCGGAGGAAGGGATATGATTCCACAGGACGAATGAAAATAAGCTTGCCACCGCCGCCGCCCCCGCGATGCGGTGGAGCCGCTTCATGAACCCCCAAAGGGACATGTCCCTTAACACCCAAAAAAGAAGCGCCATAAGCGCGGCCTGCGTGGCCACGGCGCTCACCGCCGCCCCTACCGCCCCAAAGCGCGGGATGAGCCAAAAGTTCAGACCCAGGTTCAGCACCATTCCCACGAAATTCGTCCAGAGATAGGTGCGGGTCCGATTCAGCATGATGAGGATGTTCTGCCACGCGCAGGCGACGAAGAAGGGCGGCACCATCCAGATCAAGATGGAGAGCATCTTCCCGGATTCCGCGTATTTATCCCCGTATAAAAGCGCGATCACCGGGACCGCGAAGAGCGAGGCGAACAAGGCGACGGGCAGCGCGGCCAGGAGGAGCATCACGATGGACTGCTCGAAGAGCCGGTGGAACCGGTCCTTGTCCTGCACATAATAGGCGCAGAGAGGCGTGTAGACGGCCGTGAGGAACGGGATGAGCACGACCTCCCGGGGTAGATAGACGAGGTTGAATGCGGCATGGTAATAGCCGACCGCGGTCTCCCCGCAGAAGCGCGTGATGAGCAGCCGGTCCGCGCGGAGCATGAGCTCGATGAGCACCGCGCTGCCGACCAGGGGCAGCCCAAGCTGAGCGAGTGAGCGGGCATGGTTCAAGCACCCTTCAAAGACCGGTTTGCCGTATTTTTTGATGGTCTTCCACATCAGGACCACGGCCATCGCGCCGTAGCCGATGCTCAAGGCGTAAAATATCCCCAGGACCCCGTGCCCGCTCTCCACGAACGCGGCCCCCAGGGCCATGTAGAGGATCATCCCCGCAGCGTAAACGGAAGCGTAGAGAAGAAAATCCCCGTGCCCGTGTAGCACGGCCTGCGAGGCCAGGCCGGGCGCCGAACAGAGAAAGCTCAACCCGGCGACCGAAGCCAAGCGGATCTTGTCCCCGGAATAACCGAGAGCAAAGCCGCTTAAGATGATGAGGATGAAAGCAAAGACGGAAGCGGTGATGTAGATGACCAGGGAAGAGGCATGGTATTTTTGGGACCTGGCGGGGTCCTGGCTCACATCCTTGACCACCAAACTCAAGGTCCCGAAACCCTGCAGGACGCCGAAAATGGAGACCAGGGCGAGGATGTTGGCCCAAAGCCCGTAGCCGGCCACGCCCAGGCGCCGGGCCAGGTAGAAGGTCCAGAGTACGGACAGACCCTTGATGAAGACCTGCAGGCCGGAAAGCCCGAGGGTGTTCTTGGCGATCTTGATCGAACTCACTAGTCGACGAACCGGTACTTGAGCAGGCACCAAAGGTAGCTGAAGCCCGCCGTCCAGGTGATCTTCTTGCCTTCCTTGTAATTGCGGCCGTAGTAGGAGATGGGGACTTCATACATGCGCAGCCCTTTCTTGCACACCTTGGCCGTGACCTCCGCCTCGAAGCCGAAACGGTCGCTTTTGAGATCAAGGGAGCGGATGTTCTCGGCCTTGAAGACCTTGTAGCAGGTCCCCATGTCCGAGAGGTTGACGTTATAGATCATGTTGGCCAAAAGCGTGAGGAGGACGTTGCCCGCGTAGTGCCAGAAAAAGTGGACGCGGTGCGGCCCGCCCAAAAACCTCGAACCGTAGACGACATCAGCGTGGCCTTCCAGTATAGGCTCAAGCAATTGCGGGTATTGTTGAGGAGAATATTCGAGGTCCGCGTCCTGGATGAGGACGATGTCCCCCGTGACTTTCGGGAGGGCCGTGCGGACGGCCGCTCCTTTTCCCCGGTTTCTCTCATGAAAAAGGGCC
>MGUS01000095.1:4843-4977 GCA_001800085.1 Elusimicrobia bacterium RIFCSPLOWO2_01_FULL_60_11
GGTCCTGGAGTTTTTTCAGCCACTCGGCGGTGCCATCGGTGGAGCCGTCATCGACAATAATGATCTCTTTGGGATGGGGAACGGCCTTGATGCGGCGGAGGATCTCAGCGATGGTGCTCATTTCGTTGTAGGCG
>MGUS01000095.1:5044-5812 GCA_001800085.1 Elusimicrobia bacterium RIFCSPLOWO2_01_FULL_60_11
GAGAATTCATCAACCTTCTGAACGTCACCCCGAAATACTACGACGGGCCCGTGCGCAACATGGACCCGACCTTCGGCCATCTCTATTTCGACGCCACCAGGGACACCGGCTGCGGCGGCCTGAAGTACGACGGCCGGTGGAAACCCCTCTGCGAATCCATCATCAAGCATTACAAACTGGGCCCCAAGGATTCCGTTCTGGACGTCGGCTGCGCCAAGGGGTTCTTTCTTCAGGACTATCTTCTCGTCCACCCCGAAGCCAAGGTGCGCGGAGTGGATGTCTCCGCTTACGCCATCGAGCACGCGGCCGAGCACATGAAACCGTTCCTCTCGGTCGCAAGCGCCGAAAAGCTCCCTTTCCCGGACCATTCTTTCGATCTGGTCACGGCCATGAACTCCATCCATTTCCTCACCCCCGAACAGGCCCTGACGGCCGTCAAGGAGATCGTGCGCGTGGGCAAAGGCAAGGCGTTCATCCAGGTGGATTCTTTCACGAGCGAGGTGGAGCGCGAGCGCATGTTCGCCTGGGCCCCCATCATCAAGACCTTCCATACCCCCGAACAGTGGAAGGACCTCTTCAAGAGGGCCGGTTACACGGGCGACTACTACTGGACCCTGGTCAAGCCGACCTCGGCCCAACCTGCCAAGACTTAAATAATAATCAGAGACTTTTAACGGAAGGGACTTCCGCGAACGCCAGCAGTTCTGGGAACTGTTCCACGCGCCACTGCCAGTATTTGGACTGCTTGAGGATGGATTTGAACTTGTC
>MGUS01000095.1:5820-6494 GCA_001800085.1 Elusimicrobia bacterium RIFCSPLOWO2_01_FULL_60_11
CCTTGAGCTGCGCGTCGTTCCCGAGCAGGCGGTAGCCCTTGGCCAGGGCCGCGCACATGGAGACGTCGTAGGGGTAGGACTGGTAGATGGACTCGAACCAGCGCACGATCTTGGCCGGGTTGCCCCCGGGCTTGAAATTGTAATTGTCGATGAAATTGGCGATGAGGTTGAAGGTGAACCAGACCTCCTTGATCTGCTGCTGGCTCGGGACCTGGTCCTTGGGCAGCCGGAAGATGTCGCGCCCCGCCAGGACTTTTTTTCCTTCCTGAAATTCTTCAAAGCCGAATTCACCGTGTTTTGACGCCCGCCCGGGGTTCAGGGTCTTGTCGTAACTTTCCACGTCGCAGCGCTCGTCCCCGAGCGAGCGGAACGCCGAGAACATGTCGGTCCCCTTCAGGGGCTGGCAGATGTACATGGAAGACCAGTCCCATTCCAGCTCGCAGGCGAAATCAAAGGTGTCTTGCATCTGGCCGAATTTCTCGTTGGGGAAGCCGATGATGAAATTGGCGCTGACGAAGACCTCGGGATACTTGCGGAAAAGCTTGCGTTTCTCCCGGAGCTTGGGCTTGGTCGTGGGCTTCTTGATCTGGGTGAGCATCTCCTCGTTGCCGGATTCGATGCCGATCTTGAAGGCCTTCATGCCGGACTTGACCATCCAGTCCATGATCTCTTCG
>MGUS01000095.1:6503-7293 GCA_001800085.1 Elusimicrobia bacterium RIFCSPLOWO2_01_FULL_60_11
ACGGCGATCAACCCGTTGTTGGAGATCCATTCCAGGCCGGGGACCTGCTCGGCCAGACCCTTGAACAGTTCCACGGTGCGCTTGGGGTCCCAGAGGAGGTCGTCGTCCAGCCAATCGATCTGCTGGATGCCCAGGTCATGGACCAGGTACTTGACCTCGTCGATGACGCTCTGCACGGGCCGTTGGCGGATGCCGTAGCCGTTGAAGTCGCGCACGGTGCAAAAAGTGCAGCGGGCGCGGCAGCCGCGGTTGCTCAAGACCGTGGAGAAGCTTTTTTCGCGGCCGTTATACCTTGAAAAGGCCGCCAGAGAGCCCGCATTGTGATAATCCTGGATGGGGATCAATTTATAAAGCTCGCGGATGTCCCAGTCCACGGGGACGTCCTCGGAATTCTGGAGTTCCCCAAGTTCATGCACTTTCCCGTCGATCTGGAAAGCGGAGCCCATGGGGACCGAGACCGCCTTGCCCTCCACGGCGCTCGTCATGTAGGCCCGGAACTGGAGCTCGGACTCCCGCCGGAACACCATGTCGCATACCTCATCTTCCAGGAATTCCTGAAAATCATAGGTGGCCTGCACCCCGCCGGAAAGGATGGGGACGTCGGGAAAATTCTTTCGGATGAACCGGCAGACATCGAGAAAAACGGGTTTGGTGGTGCCGAACATGCAGGTGATGGCCACATGGGGCGATTGGGACCGCTTGATCTGGTCATGCACATAGTCCTGCCAGAACTTGTAGTCGAAACCCTTGGACTGGCTGCGCTTCAGGGTCTCATAATTCAGGTCCAGGA
>MGUS01000095.1:7334-9349 GCA_001800085.1 Elusimicrobia bacterium RIFCSPLOWO2_01_FULL_60_11
GCCAGGTAGAGGAGCCCGATCGGGGGGAAGGCGTAATAGCCCTTGTTCTCCGCGATGGTCAGGTCGAAGTTGTCTTCCGGGATCATCTGCGGATTGATCAGGACGATCTCTCCGGGACGGGTGATATTCCGGCGTTCCATGAAAAGCTGGAAGCCGGTCTTCAATTCCAAAACCGCATTCATCGTCTAAGAATAACAGTTATGCCCGGAATTGTCAATTCGGGGAGGAACCCCGGAAGTGATCCAAAGTATCCAGAAGCCCTTCTTCCAGCCCGACTTCAGGGCTCCATCCCAACAGTTTTTTGGCCTTCCCGATGCCGGTCTTCCAGACCTTGTTCACATGGACGGGTTCGGGCAGAACCCCCCAGCGCATCTTCGGGGTGAACCGGGCGAGCTTGCAGGCCGTTTCCACGAGTTGCTTGACTGTGTGGGACTTCCCCAAGCCCAGGTTGAAGATCTCCCCCCTGGCGGCCTTGCGCTCCGAGGCCGCGATGAGAGCGCTCACGATGTCATCCACATGGACGAAGTCCCGGGTCTGGCCCGCGGAAGCGAACTTGAGTTCCGGACCCTTGGCCTTAGCGGTACAGGCCTTGAAAAGATTGGACATGAAGCGCGGCCCCTTCATGTAGGGTCCGTAACAAACGGCGATCCGGGCTATGGAGACCGGCAGACCATGATTGCGGACAAAATAAAAACATATCTCTTCAGCCGCCGCTTTGGAGAGCCCGTAAGGCGATGGCGGGCGGATCGTCTGGGTTTCGCGGAAAGGGACCGGCAGCTTGCCGTAAACTTCCGTGGAGCTGGCGAACACCAGGGACCGGATGTTCATTCCCTTGAGCGCCTCCAACAGGACATAGGTGGCGGAAATGTTGTCCTGAAAGCAGGCCAGGGCGTTCTCCATGGAAAGCGATGTGTCCGCGCGGGCCGCGAGGTGAAAAACCGTCCGGGGCCGGACCGTTTGAACGACTCCGCTCACCGCCGCAAAATCCGTGAGTTCCGCGTCGTGGAGAGTCAAGCGCCCCTTTCCCTTGGCGAACCCCTCCAGCTCACGGACACGCCGGGGATCGGAGCTTTTGCGCTTCAAAGCGTGCACGGAGCCACCCCGGGACAGGAGTTCCCGCGCGAGATTCATCCCGATGAACCCCGTCGCGCCGGTGATGAGGACCGATTCGGGGGACACCCCACTTAATTTGTTCATTGCCATAAATTAAGTGGGGTGTCCCCATCTGATCTTGAATATCCGCCACAAGCTGCCGCTCACGGCGACGAAATTGGAAAAGCGGAAAGCGCTGGAACCGCCCGAGATCCGGTTGTTGAAGGGGATGAGGACTTCCACATAGGTGCGTTCGTCCTTCAAGAGCTGCGCGAGAAGTTCCGCCTGGCATCCGAACCCCGCATTCCTCCCGCTCCGCCCCAAAAGATCCGCGCGCTTGTGGAGGACCGGCCCGTTGAAGTATCGGACCCTTTGGACGATGATGCAGTTGATCAAATTTGAGAATGCTTTTGAGATCATCCACCGCGCGAAGGACCGCTTGCTATGGTCGATATAGGGAATGACGATGTCCGCCTGGCCCATCTTCCGCAGGATGGCCAGGAGCGCCTCCACGGGTTCGGAATGGTCGCCGAAGACCGCCATGTAGTATTCGCCCCGGCCGATTTCAGCGCCTTTGAAATAATTGTAACTTAAACCGCGGTTGATCTCATTCTTGACCAGAATGACGGATTCATCGGGATGCTGGGATCTGTAGCGTTCCACGGCGGCGCCGGTGCCGTCCCGCGAACCGTCATCTACCACGATGGCCTCATAAGAGAGACCGAGATTGCCGCAGGCCGAGCGGATGGTCTCCAGGGTGGCGGCGACGTTCTTTTCCTCGTTGTAGCAGGGGACGACGAAGCTGACTTTGGGGTCAGAACTCAATCAACACTCTCCCGGCCTCGCCCTTTTCCATCCACTCGAAAGCTTTGTCCACCTCTTCAAGCTTGATGCGGTGGGTGATCATGGAATCGAGCTTGAGT
>MGUS01000095.1:9500-11103 GCA_001800085.1 Elusimicrobia bacterium RIFCSPLOWO2_01_FULL_60_11
AGGCCTGTTCCATGGTCTGCTTGCGGCCGACCGCCTCGATGGCCGCGTCCGCCCCTTTTCCGCCCGTGATCTCCTGGATGGCGGCGACCGGGTCCTGCGTTCGCGCGTTGACCTTGTGCGTGGCGCCGAACGAGACGGCCCTCTCCAAATTAGCGTCGGAAATGTCCACCGCGATGACGGCGGCGGCGCCAGCGATTGCCGCGGCGTTCACCGCGTTCAAACCGATCCCTCCGGCTCCGAATATCGCCACCAAATCCCCCTTCTTGACGCGCGCCGTATTGAGCACCGCGCCCGCGCCCGTTGCGAATGCGCAGCCGATGAGAGCGGCCTTGTCCAGAGGCATGTCCTTGCGGATGGGGGTCAGGCGGTTCTCCGAAACGATCGCAAGCTCGTTGAAAGTGGTCACGGCGCCCGCGTTTATTTTTTGGCCGCCCTTGAGATAACTGACGGCGGGACTGTTGGCTCCAACGCCCTTGATCCAGGATAAAATGACGTGGTCCCCCGGCTTGACTTTGGTCACGCCCGCGCCCGCCGCTTCCACGACGCCGGAACCTTCATGTCCCAGGCAATGCGGAAGGAAAGGATCCTTGCCCCGCTTGCCTTGCACTTCAAGAAGCTGGGTGTGGCAAACGCCGCTGGCGCTCAGACGCACAAGCGCCTGCCCGGCGCCGGGGCCGGCGATATCCAGGGTCTCGATGACCAGAGGGGAGTTGAACTTGTATAAGACAGCGGCTTTGGACTGAACGGCCACTTGGGGGCTGGATCCTAGGGATTGCCGTTGACGGCTCTTGATTTTGCGAGAGAGGGTTCCCGCACACATTCAAAGTGTCGATACATCCTCGATAATATGCTCCGCTGCAGAAGGCGTCCCAGGCCGATGGGGGTCCCTGAATAGATATTGAGCTGGTTCTGGATGTGCTTTTTTTGTTTGTCATCATGGAAAAAAATGTATTTCATCGGCTCGCGGGGGGTCAAGGCATTGGGGTCGACGTTATATCTCAGTTTTTCAAGTTCGTTGAAATCATAGTTGAAGTGATCCTCTAAAGTCTCATCCGTATGGGTGATGTCCTTTTTTCTTTTTACGATGAACCTCCGGAGCTGGGCAAGGTAATGTTCCACTGCCGGGGTCAAAAGGTCCCTTTCCCTGAGGCATTCTTGGACTGATTTTAACAGTAATGCCGAGATTTCTTCCATTTCAATGTAGAGCAACGCTTTATGCACCAGCAGTTCGTTGATGCCCATTTCACCGCCGATATATTTCTCGATGATCTCCGGGGTGAGGACCGTTCTTTCCGCCTGTTCCCGCGTATCATAGAGGTCCTTGCTGGTCTGGCGGATGAATTCCGAGATTATCTTCTTGATCTTGGGCGGGTAGAGTTCGGGGTGGTTCTTCAGATAAAGCAGGCAGTCGAAAACGGACACTCCCATCCTCCGGACCATCGTCATGATCTCTTCGAACAACGCGTTGTTATAAAAAGTCTCTATGAAAAGGTTCATGACGCGGCATTCGATATAATCTTCGAAGGACATGGACCTGCTTCCCACGATGATCTCTTCCAGCTCGGCGACCGGATGGTCTTTGCCGAAGAAGGGGTAGATGCCC
>MGUS01000096.1:0-803 GCA_001800085.1 Elusimicrobia bacterium RIFCSPLOWO2_01_FULL_60_11
TGACGGCCTACCACGAATCGGGGCACTTGATCGTCCTTTACTTCCTGCACCCCACGGACGACGTCTTCAAGGCCAGCATCATCTCGCGGGGCGGGGCCCTGGGCGTCGTGCACCACCACCCGCGCGAAGAATATTACACGGAGGACAGGAACAAGCTCCTGGCCGACATCAAAGTGTCCCTGGCCGGCTATGCGGCCGAAAAGATCAAGTTCGGCGTCACCTCGAGCGGCGTGGCGTCCGATTTCCAGCACGCCACGATGCTGGCCAACCGCATGGTGTGGAACTTCGGCATGGGGGGCAACGGGATGATCGGGGACTTCACCCAGTTCCAGAACGCCCAGCGCGGGACGGACATGCTCTCCTCCGACCTGAAGAACGAGCTCAACGCCCAGTTCAACCAGATCCTGAAATCCTGCCTCTCCGACGTGGAGGCCATCCTGCGCCGCGAGTGGGACATCCTCGAGGTCTTCGTGGAGGAGCTCGTGAAGAAGAGCGAGCTGGACTACGACGAGATCGAGGAGATCTTCAAGAAATACGGCAAGTCCAGGATGTTCCCCTCGAACGGGGGGAACGCCGTGGGGCAATGAATTATGCGCGCGATCGCCACGGGCAATCGGTCGCCGTGGAGACCGGTCTCCTTTTGCTGATGCTCCTTGCCGTCCCCGCCTGCTCGCCCACCTATCCCAAGGACAAGCTCGGCGAATCCATCCCCAAGCTCTTCAAGAAGGAAGTGGGCGCCGAAGACGTCCGTTTCCGCGTGACTCAGAGGACCCTCTATGTCTCCTTTCCCATCGAGAACATGG
>MGUS01000096.1:812-3509 GCA_001800085.1 Elusimicrobia bacterium RIFCSPLOWO2_01_FULL_60_11
TGCTCTCCGTCACGCGCGTGGCCATGAGCACGGACGAGAAGCTCGATTTCATCGTGCTGGACGCCCGCGACGAGACCTGGGGAGTCCAGACCACCTTCATCCGCCGTGTCGAGGACTTGAGATTCCTCTACTACATGAAGATATCCAAGACCGATTTCGACGAGCGCTTCATCCTGGAGACCCGCCGCTTCGACCCAAAGAAGGGGACGGCGGACGAGGGCTGGGACGGCATGACTCTGCAGGATTTCATGGCGCGCTGGGTGGCTTTCCGCCTCGGCCTCGGCTCCAAGTCCAACCCGTTCCTGTCGGTCCTCATGGGCGTGAGCAAGGTCGCCCCGTCCTATGACGCCGCCTCCCGGACCCTCACCCTTTCCGTCGAAGGCCCCGGGGGGGCCAAGGAAAAGTCCCCGGCCGCAGAGCTCCGCGCGCAGTTCCTCAAGACCGCCGTTTTTGAGCAGATGAAGAAAGCCGAGAAGAAATACCTCCACCGCCTGCCCAAGGGGGAACCCTGGGCCGCCACGCTCCGCGTGGTGGACGAGAACGGCCAGGCGGTCTTTTCCGCGGAGCGTGAGGAATGGGCCAGATATGAAGCCAAGAATCCTGATCGTTGACGACGATACCAAGATCTGCTCGCTCCTGGGGGACATCCTCCTGGAGAACGGGTTCAAGATCGAGACCGCCCACACCACGGAAGAGGCCTGGGAACACATCGCCGGCGGGCTGCCCGACCTCATCCTCCTCGACGTCGAAGTCCCCATGAAAGGCGGCCTGGAATTCTGCCGGGAGATGAAGAATAAGGACCTCACGCGGGACATCCCGGCCATATTCCTCACGGTGCGGGACCAGGAGATCGACAAGGTCTCGGCCCTGAACCTGGGCGGGGACGACTTCATCACCAAGCCCTTCCGCCCTAAAGAACTGGTGGCCCGCGTCCGCGTGGTCCTGCGGCGCTACGGGGGGCCGAGGAACGCCCACATCGTCGAAAAAGGCCGTCTCCTCATCGATTTCAGCAAGCGCATGGTCGAGATCAAGGGCAAGGACATCCACCTCACCCCCAAAGAATTCAGCGTTCTGGAGTTCCTCTACAAGAACCGCCACCGCGTGGTGGGAGACCGCATGATCTTCGAGACCGTCTGGGGGTCCGCCTCCCACTCGCTCATGGCCACCGTCTACACCCACATCGACCGCTTGAGGAAAAAGCTCAAAGAATACAACGGCATCGTCAAGACGGTAGCCGGCGTGGGGTACCGCTTCGACGAGCGCGGGGCCGACCAGCGCCGCAGATGAACAGGACCGGGTTCTGGGCCGGGACGGCCTCCCTTGCTCTCGCCGCGGTCTGCCTGGCCCTGGGGCTTGTCCCTCTCTTCCAGGCCTTTTTGGCCAAACCCCTTCTGCTCAAGATCCCGGGCCAGACGGCCCTGGACCTGAAGCTCCCGGGCACCTACATCGGGACCGCTTCTTTCGTCGGCCTCTCGCCGCAGGAAAAAAAGAACGCCGTCAATTTCGACTACTGGCTCTCCGACGAATCCGAGAAGGATTTCCTGAAAGTGAACAGATTCCCGGCCCGGAACTATTACTCCGATAAGGAGGAATCCCAGGTGCCCCTTTTCGAGATCATCATCGAGAAAAAGGGGAAGTACGTCTTCACCGCGGACTACGCCATCGGCGCGGAAGGCCCCGCCGTCCCCGTCGTCCTCCACCGCTATGACGCCGAACACATCCGCGCGGAGCTCATCGCGGGAAGCGTCATGTTCCTTCTCCTCGGCGGCCTGGGCTCCTTCCTCATCTGGAAGTCAAAAAAACGCTGAATTTTGCTATAATTTCCCTGTGGCAAGGGAATCTGAAAGAGTACCCATAACCATCCCCGTCAAGTGCGTCCCGGTCGGTTCGGACGTGACATTCGAGCAGAGTTTGGCCGTCTGGACGAGCGACGTGAACCCCACCGGGACCCATTTTGTCTGGTCCCTTTCCGAGCAGACCCACGATCCGGACTGCTCCGACCCCCGTTGCCCTTACGAGACGCTCCATTCGGCCCTCACGGACAACGGCTGGGTCCAGATCCAGGGCCTTCAACACGTCCCAGGCTGGGAAGAGGAAAAGAAAGTCCTGGCCAAAGTGGTGTGGTTCCGCGCGGACGCCGACGGCGCCAACCTGCAGTTCGGCGTGCGTTTCAACAAGACCCGCCCGCCCATCCGCACCGACCCCGCCGACATCGCCCTGCAGGAGATCCACCCGGCGGACCTGGACCGCTGGAAGGCCTCCCTCCAGGCCGGCCTGAAGCAGGCCTTGATCATCGATGAGGACAAGACGGAATCCGAACGCCTCTCGGAATTCCTCACAGGCCAGAGCTATACCGTCAATGCGGTGGCCGGCGGCCTGGCGGGCATGGCGGACCATTTCGCGGAGAACCCCCGGCTCGTCTTCATCAACCCCGTCTTCGGAGGTCAGCTCAAGATGGACCTGCTGGAGCGCGTCCGCGAGTCCTGCCCCGAAGCGATGCTCGCGCTGATCGCCAACCCTTTGTTCAAGAACGACATCTTAGATTCCGCCCAGTTCCGACTGGCGAATTACATCTTCATCGAGCCCCTTGATCACGACCGAATCCGGGAAACCGTCCTTAACGCCTAAACCCCCCGCGCCGCAGCCCGCACCCGCCGTCAAATTCGGCACGGATGGCTGGCGGGGGGTCATAGGGCG
>MGUS01000096.1:3524-4796 GCA_001800085.1 Elusimicrobia bacterium RIFCSPLOWO2_01_FULL_60_11
GCTCTCCGAAGCCGTCACTTCCCCGCTCCTCTCCTACATCACCTGGAAATTGAAAGCCCCGTTCGGGGTCATGATCACGGCCTCGCATAACCCGCCGGAGTATCTGGGTTTCAAAGTGAAGGGCTCATTCGGCGGCTCCATTCCGCCCGAAGCCGTGGAAAAGATCGAGAAGCAGATCCCCCGGGCCATGGCTGAAGGGGGCCTGGACCTGGAGCGGATCAAGATAACTCCGGCGGATCTCAAACCCTTCCTGGACGACTATTTCGAATACTTTGCCGCGCACATCGATTTTTCGCTCTTCAAGAAACCCCTGCCCGTGGCCATCGAGTGCCTTTATGGGCCGGGCGGCAAGATCGCGGAGGCGCTCTTTAAAAAGAAGGGTAAGATCAAGCTCTCGCTCCTGCACAACCACCGCGACGCCCTCTTCGGCGGACTCCACCCCGAACCCATCGAGGAATATCTGGCAGAATTCAAGGCTTTCGTCAAGAAGACCCGCCCGGCCGGGGGATTCGCCCTCGACGGCGACGCCGACCGCCTGGGCATGGTGGATGAAAAGGGCCGCTACTTGACGCCCCAGCAGGTCTTCGCCCTGCTCCTCTATTACCTGGCCCACTACAAGAAACTCTCCGGCCGCGTCGTGCAGGCCGTCTCTCTGGGCTATCTTTCCGAACGCATCGCCAAGGACTTGAAACTCCCTTTCACCGAAGTCCCCGTGGGATTCAAGCACGTCGCCAAGGAGTTATTGAAAGGCGGGGTCCTCATCGGAGGCGAAGAGTCCGGCGGCTACGCTTTCGGCTGGGTGGATGAAAAGACGAAGGGAAAGACCCTCCTGCCCGAGCGGGACGGGCTCTTCTCGACGCTCCTCTTCATCGAGATGATGCTGCGGACGGGCAAGACGGTGAGCGCGCTCCTGTCCGAAGTGGAGAAGCGCTACGGCGCGTCCCGCTACCTGCGCTTTGACGCTCCCCTGTCCAAACCCATAGAGGACAAGGAAAAGTTCATCTCCGGCCTGAAGGCGGGGATCGGCGGCAAGTGGCTGGGAGTCCCCGTCAAGGAGATCCGCACGCTCGACGGGCTGAAGGTGGTGCTGGAAGACGGCTCCTGGGTGCTGGTGCGGCCTTCGGGCACGGAACCGCTCCTGCGAACCTACGCGGAGTCCCCTGAAACATCGTTTTCGAAGAAATGCCTGGATGAGATGTACCGTCTGGCCCGCGGCCTGATGCAGTGACCCTCCGCCTCCCGCCTGAAGACGCCCGATACTTTTTCGCACTC
>MGUS01000096.1:4816-9711 GCA_001800085.1 Elusimicrobia bacterium RIFCSPLOWO2_01_FULL_60_11
AAAACCCCGCCCTCCGCATCGGCAAGAATTTCTTTCCTTCGGCCGTTCTGAACGCGAAGGAAAAGACCGTCCTGCTTGGGGCGCGGGATTACGGCCGTCTTTTGAAGGGCAAGAGGCGCTATGAGGCCGCAGCCAGGCGAGTGCGCCTCACCTTGAACCCCATGAACGGGGGCATCGGGACATCGCTCAGGCGGGATGAATACCTTAAAAGGGCCTGGCCGCTGACCGGGAGAGCGGGCCCCGTCCGCCTGGGGGCCAAGGGGTCGGACCTGTTCTTTGAGGTCAGGCTGGGCGGAAGATCGGGACTCATCTGCATCTCGGAAGCCAAGATCTTGAGGGCCATCCACGAACGGGGGATGTACCGGGAGACCGTCCTTGAAGAACTGGCGTCATCCGACACCGCGCCGTCCGTCAGACGGCTTCTGGGGACGCAAAATCTGTTCCATCGTCTCGGGCTGAGATCCCGCTGGGGCCGGATGACGTATTCCCGGATCCTCTCCAAATCCACCGGTCTCGCGCTCAAGCCCGTGCTGCTCCAGGCCGCCCTGCCCACGCTGAACTCCAAGGGCAGGATATCGGTCAAAAGAAAAGCGCCCGGCGGGCACGGCTATTGGGGCCGGCGCTTCCTCCTCTCCCGCCGGGAAGACGGCATCCGCGCGGTCTACAACGATGACGGCATCAACAACAGGGTGGATCCCGTGATCGTGGGCTGGATGGCGGTGGAAAGGATCCCTCTCGTGATGCTGACGACGACCAAGACGGCGGTGGACAAAAAAGGCGGGCTCCTGGGCGTCTTCAAACTTGGAGCGGGAAGGTACCGCAAAGAAATTTACGAGGAAGCCCAGGCGAGGGCGTCGGGGCAGGAGAAGATGTTCGAAGAGATGGGGCTAACAAAAGGCAGAAGGGGGGAACAGTATTTCAACACCAACACCGCCCTCATCAATCACGCCGCGCTTTCCCCGCTCATGAAGGACCTGGCCCGCGTTCTCGGGCGGGAAAAAGTCGAGGAGATCGCCACGCCGCGCCTGATCCACAACAGGAAGGGGGAATTCACACAGCTCGAGGGCGCGCTCGGGTCCGCCATCCTCAACCTGGACGGGTTCCTGCAAACGAGCAAGGACCCGGCGGTGAGGCGGGCGCTGAAGGACAACGGGATGGCGGGAAAGGACGGGCGGGTGGATTTTCTGAGGATATTGAACGCCGGAGAAGCGCACCGCATCCGGTTCTTCACCCCCATAAAAACAGCGGAAGATTTCCACCTGCAATTCGGCAGCGGAAACTTCCGGTTCAACGTCAAGTCCTGGATGCTGGAGAAGTCTGAGCCAGGGAGCCCCCCGATCGCTCCCCGCGCTCTTTCTTCACTGCTAGAAGTATAGGGGACGGCTATATCAATTCCGTCACAAACCTGTAACATTGCTGTAACATTCATCAGCCGTCAAAAGAGGTGAAAACATGAATATGGTCATCCACATCCTGACCAGCAGCGCGGCGGTGTTCGTCGCGGCCAAGATCCTTCCGGGCGTCACCGTGAACAGCTTCGTCACCGCGGTCATCGTCGCGGTCGTCCTCGGCGCCGTCAACGCGGTGCTGGGGCCGGTCCTGGCCGTCCTGACATTGCCCATCAACATCCTCACTCTGGGCCTGTTCACCTTCGTCATCATCGGGGGACTGGTGATGCTGGTGGACGCCATGGTGCCGGGCTTCCATGTGGACAATTTCTGGTGGGCGCTCGCCTTCGCCCTGGTGCTCGCCGTCATCAATTCCTTCTTCCACACCCTCGCGGCAAAACCCTGATTTGCCTTACAAACATTTCTACACAGGTTGATATAATTCACCCCTGACCCGCCACCACTCCTCTCATAAAATATAGTCATGCCACCCCACTTGACAAGTAATCATTTATGATTACAATATAAGATGTCTGACCACATCTATTACCAGGGCTCGACTTTCACGGTCGAATGGTACAAGGATGCCTCCGGCCACATGAAGGCAAAGAAATATTACGACGGCCTTCCACGGGAGGAGCGGAAACGGCTGGATGACATCGTGGCCTACCTGGCAGACAGCCCGTTGGGAACGCGGCTGCCGAAGACCTTATACAATGAAGAAGATGCGGAAAATAAGATTTATGCCTTCAAGCCCAAAGATCATAGATTTTTCAATTTTTCGACGGTCGGGAAAAGGGTCATTATCATCGATGCTTACAGAAAGCACTCCCAGAAAATGACGAAGAAGGACATCAACTTATTAAAAACGGTCATCGCTTCGAGAAACGACTACCTGTCGCGCGTGAAAGGGGGGATTTACTATGAAAGGCATGCTTAATCAAAAACTGGAGAATCCCAAATACAAGGCCGGGTTCGAGCACAGCCAGCGTTTCTTCAAGCTCGAGGTCCAGATCCTATTGGCGCTGGAAGACCGGGGATGGAGCTATGAGGACTTGGCGAAAGCCACTGGAATCCACCGCCAAAATATCTGGCGGGACCTTAAAAACGGGGGATTGCACAAAGCCAGCCTGGACCGTGTCGCCCACTATGCAGAGGCATTGGGCCTGCATGCCTATCATTTCCTTCTGAATCCAAAGCAGGAACGGAAAATCCTCCCCCGACTTGAGAAGGCACTCATCGCCGCTTAGAACGGCGGTTTGCCTTCTTACCCATAGATTGCTAAAATAATTCCTCCAAATATCGGACTCGTAGCTCAATTGGCAGAGCAAGCGACTCTTAAACCAGAAGAACCCCCTCAAGACCCTCCCCCAAATGACGACTTATCGACGGAAGGTGGCAGTAAGGAGCCGGAAGGTGGGGGGTAGGTTTTTAGCCCTTTGTGCTACGCTGGTGCTACGCTAGAGAACTAGCGTATTGGCGCTCGATTCATGTCCATTTAACCAACTCAACGTGCTACGCTCATGCTACGCTGAAAATCCCGGAAAACCATCCCATTTCGCAGATCAAAGGGTGACTATCATTGTTTTGCTTATGAAAATTGTTGTAGGATGACAACTTAATATATGATGACGTTTCGCGGCGGTCGTCTCAAGAATTTTCCCGTTCCGGGCGGATCGGTTTGGTTAATGACGGACATCTCTAGAAGTCAGGGAAAGCAAGATTTATATACCAAGCAATCTCCGCAAGCCCTTAGAGCTCTTCGGGAAATGGCTCTGATACAGAGCGCGGAATCTTCGAACCGGATCGAAGGAGTTACGATCGATCCTGCACGCTTGAAACCCCTGATCATAGGCCATGCCCGTCCCAAAGATAGGTCCGAAGAGGAAGTCCAGGGCTATCGCAAAGCCCTGAGCCTCATTCATACAAACCACCATGAACTGACGATTCTTCCGGATTTATTTAAAAAACTGCATAAAATCATTCAGGAAGGAGCAGGTGACGCAGGGCAATGGAAAAAGGTCGAGAATGAGATCATAGAGATCAGGCCGGGACGAACCCCCGTCGTCCGGTTTCGGCCCGTTTCGGTCAAAGAGACCCCGGGAGCGATGGAGGAATTGACCCTTTCATATCGTCATGCGTTGGATCAGGACCATGTTCCTCCGCTTTTGGCCATTGCAGCGTTGGTCTTTGATTTTCTATGCATCCATCCGTTTCGTGACGGCAACGGCAGGGTGGCAAGACTGATTGCGCTGCTGGCCCTTTATCATCATGGGATCGAAGTCGGCCGCTACATCAGCCTTGAACGGCTCGTCGAAGAATCAAAGGAGGATTATTATAGAGTCCTTCAAGAAAGTTCCAAAGACTGGCATCAGGGCGGCCATGATATCGTTCCATGGCTCAATTATTTCCTGTCCATCGTACGCCGAGCGTATTTGGAGTTTGAAGACCGGGCTGGGAAAGTTAAGAATGCGCGCGGAGCCAAGACCGCCCTGATCGAGGACGCCATCGATGGATTTGCAGGCAAGTTCACCCTTTCTGACCTGGAAAAAGCTTGCCCGGGGGTCAGCCGAGATATGGTCCGGCTTGTGTTGAAAAAACTGCAAAAGACCGGCAAAGTAAAATGCCTGGGCAAGGGACCCGGCACCCAATGGAAGAAGAGGTAGGTACTTTAAAAGAGGGTAATAATAAGGGTAGTAATGGCTCATGCTCCCGCATGGAGCCATTGAACCGTCCATCTTGAATTTGTGCCCTTTTCCACACAGCCAAGGGGGGAATACGCCACCCACCTTTTCTAACCCCCCACCCCCCTCTCCCCCTTAAATGCGGTCCGTAGTCAGCGGGGTATGGGGCGGAGCCCCATAGATGCGCCTTGCTTGCCCCCCTTGGTAGGCCCAAAATCGTCTATTTTCGGCTTGGAGGGGAGCGGGGGAAGTGATAGAATTGGGCTACATGAAAACCATGAGCAAAAACCCTCCACGAAGGGTAGGATTGCTCGTAAGAATTAGTACACCCCTCCTCTTCCTCTTAATCTTCCTCTCCCTCTTCCTCTTCCTCTTAATCTTCACCCTCCCCACCCTCTCCCACGCCGCCGACCCCTACGACTACCTGGCCGGCCGCATCGTCAAAGAAGCCAGAACCCTTAAGAACCAGAAAATCGCGGTCCTCCCGCCGGTTTACCTGGGCAAGGAGCCGTCCTCCGCCCCGGACATCGTGGCGGAGCGCCTCACTACCGGCATTGTCAGGAAGGGGGGAATCCAAGTCATTGAGCGCGGCCTCATCAGCAAGCTCCTTTCCGAGGCCAACCTTGCCATGACCGGGGTGATAGACGAGGCCTCCGGGCGCAATGTGGGCAAGATCCTCAAGGTGGATGCCATTGTGACCGGCACCCTGAACGATATCTCCCAGGACCAGGTGGAAATCAATATCCGCCTCATCACGGCGGACGAGGGCAAAGTCCTTGTGGCCGCGGGCAAGACAGTCAATCGGACCTGGCCCATGGTGGCA
>MGUS01000097.1:0-2547 GCA_001800085.1 Elusimicrobia bacterium RIFCSPLOWO2_01_FULL_60_11
GGTCCTCGTACATCATGCGCTTGGTGTGGTAATAATTCTTGGAGCTGCCGCCCTCGATGGCGTAGGAAGCCACGGTGAAGGGCGCGCCCGCGAAACCGATGAGAGGGACGGTGTCCTTCAAGGCGCTGCGGATCTTGCTCACGGATTCCATCACGAATGAAAGCGATTCCTCGGGCTCGGCCTCATGCATGGCTTCGATGTCTTCGAGCGTGCGCAGGGGGCGGAGGATGGCGGGGCCGTCGCCTTTGGAATATTCAAGGCCCAAGCCCAACGGCTCCAATATCAAAAGGATGTCGGCGAAGAGGATGGCCGCGTCGGCCTGGATGCGCTCCTGGGCGGTGACGGTCACCTCGCAGGCCAGGTCGGAATTCTTGCAGAGGTCCAGGAAACTCACGCGCGCGCGCAGGTCGCGGTACTCCTTCATGTAGCGGCCGGCCTGGCGCATGAGCCACACGGGCGTGTGCGGCGCGGCCTCGTTCCTGCAGGCCTTCATGAAAGGGCTTTCGTCCACCTTGTCCCTGCTGAATTTCTTGACGGGATAGGGCTTGACCTTGACGGAGCGGGACATTTTCTCCCAGGCCTCCCGCTTGGCTTCCACGATGTCCGGACATTTCTCGGCGGCTTCCTTGACGAAAAGACCCATGACGGATTTGCCCGCCTCGAAATCCACGGGGAGGCCGAGTTGCTTCAGGTTCTCGGTCATGACGGGCCCGATGCTGGCGACTGCCACGCGCTCCAGGGCCTCGCGGAAGGATTCTTCCAGGCCTTCTTCGGCGGCGACGCGCAGGACGTGGTGGACCTGGGTGGCGTTGGTGAAAAGCAGGATGTCGGCCTTGCCGTCGCAGACGGCGCGGATGGCGCCGCGCAGGGGGTTCAGGTCGTCGGGCAGGGCCCAGCGGTAGACCGGCACGCGGCTCACATGCGCCCCCTGGGCTTTCAGGCCCTCGATGAGGCCGCGGGAAGGCATGCCGTATTCCTGAACGAACACCTTCTTGTCTTTCAGGGCGGTATTTTTGACGACGGACGCGAGGACTTCGCGCCAGGTGTTGGGTTCGGGGGCGAGGATGGAGGGCTTGAGCCCCAACGCCTTAAGAGCGGCCACGGGCTTGGGGCCGCGGGCGACCAGCGTGGTCTTGGAGAGGGCATCGATGAATTTGTGCCTGGGGAACGAGCTTTCCACCCCCTGCACGAGGAACTGCGTGCCCACCCCGGTCATGAGGATGACGACGTCGGCCTTGCCTTCCACCACCTTTTGGGCGAATTCGACGGCCTCGCGGTTGACCTCGAAAGGAATCTCCCGCATGGAGGGGGCGACGATGGGCGAACCGTCGTTCCGCACGATCAAGCTCTCCATCTCGAAAGCCCGGCGGCTCTCGAAACTGACGACTTTGAGACCGGCGAAGGTTGTTTTGGCTTTGGGAGCGCTCTCAACGGGCATTTTGAAATTCTATAACATTTTGACAGCTGCTCGGAGGGCTGGCGTCTCATTGCCCTGGCCATCTAAAACCATCCTCTCCCCAACCCTCTCCTTTGACAAGGAGGGGGTGCCGAGCGCAAGGAGGTCGCGGCGAATTGTCCTAGACGGCATTGGACCCAGCGCGAGTGGCAGTGGGTTTTTCGACGCGCTAAACGCGCGGCCGTAAGCGAGCGATTTTTAGTCATTTCCACGGGAGCGAGGCTCGGGTCGACCAGCGCGGAGCGCGTTCGACCCGATTGAGCGACCCAATAAAAATCGCGAGCGTGGCGCGTTAGCTAGAAAAACTCCACTGCCACAAGCGCTGGATTAGGCCAGCCCCGAGCTGTCGCTAGAATTTTACTGGGAGAGGGCGGCGGCCAGGGAGGCCTTCAAGTCCGCCTCCATGCTGGAGGTGAAGATGAAGAAGGTGTCCTTTGTGGCGCTGACGACCAGCTGGATCAAAGGATTCTGCCAGGTCATGTTCACTTTAAGGGACGGATCGGCCAGAAGGAAGAGCGAAAATCCTCTTAAGGAAGAATCCGTCTGCCGGATCTCCCCATAGAGCCACTCCAAATCCAACAGTTCATTCTCTTTATCCGTCCTTTCGATGGTCAGGGGCCGGATGTCGAACTGAAGCCGGAGCGCGGCCTCGATGAGCTTGGCTCTCGGGTTGAAAGACAAGCCGGAATCCACAAAAACAACTTTCACGACCTTGCCTGACTTCTGCGCCTGGCTGACCTGGGCCAAGAGCAACCGGACCTGGGATAAAGGCGCTCTAGGACTCAGCGCAAGCACGACATCCCCTTCGGCCCGGGCCCCGGCGATGCGCGACGCTTGTTCGAAGTTCAAAATGTGCTCTTGATAAGCCGCCTGGTCGAACCCCATGGACTGATTCGGCATCCAGCTGCCCACGTTTCCCCTAAGCATATCAGGAAGGATTCTCCTGGCGACGCTTTCACCCGACGCGGGAAGCGGGCGGGCAACTTCCCCACCCCTCGTCAGGGCCAGCCGGCTGAAAATCAAGCCGCCCAACACAACCCCGATCGCCGCGACCGGCAGGATGTCCATAAGAGATGCGGCTATGGGAATCA
>MGUS01000097.1:2564-8963 GCA_001800085.1 Elusimicrobia bacterium RIFCSPLOWO2_01_FULL_60_11
CAATGAACTCAACAAATCTCCCAGCTTTCGGCTCAACCGGGACAACCCTGCCCGATAATCCGCCGGCTCGTATTCGATCAACTTATCTACGGTATTTTCGGCCTGGATATACAGGTCCTTGGATTCGGGCAACAGCCTGGAAAAATACGGCGAACGGTGCCTCAAGTGCATCTGCCGGCTGAATCGTTTAAGAAATGCGGCCACCTCTCCATTCCGGCCCCGGACCCGATCAAAAGCAGCCGCGTAGAACCGCGCGCCTTCCAGCCACCGCCTGAAAAGCAGCGGATGGAACTCGGGGTACCGCTTAAGGCCTTCGGGAGAAAGGATCACGACGCGGGGATTGAGACCGATCACTTTTGACTTGTGGGCGGGGATGGCTTTGCGGCTCAGGCGGAGGAGCCTCGATAAACGCACCCCGCTGTCGCGGCTGACGCTGATCATCCCCCACCTGGACTGCAGACGGCGGGCCGAGCGGACCCCCTGGAGCTGGCCGTTGCCGTTCATCTCTGCATGGGCGAACTTCTTGAGAGCATCGATCTCCGCGACCTGGTCCCGGATGATCCCGTCGATTGTCCGGACAGAGACCGCGTTATAGGTGTGGCCGACGAACTTCCGTAATTTCACGACCTTCACGCGCCGTTCGAACCGGGCCAGACCCCATCGTTGAAGATACTCTTGCATCGGATGGGATTCCAACCGCCAGCCCGTCATTTTTTCAACCTCGTCGATGATCCGGGCCGCCGAACCGCTCCAAACGCCTTCCTTCCCCCCCTTCCGGTTCAAAGCATCTTTCCCCGCGGCCTCCTGGGCCGGTGCGCCCTCTGCGCCCAGCGCCTTGCCGATCTCCCTGAACCTGCGGCGCAGGTCCTCCGCCGACACCAGCCGGACCGTCCCCCTGGAGAGGCCGGTGATATCGAAGACCTGGGAGGATATCCCTTTCGTCCTGCGGATCATGGAGAGGATGAGCCACACGTTGACCCCGATATCCGGCCGGGCGCTGACGGCGCTGATACTGAATTCCTTGCATATGTCCTTTGCCGCCGCCAGCGACCCGGGGCGTCCAAGGCCCAGATTCTCCGCACAGAACCTCTTGAAATCTTCGATCCGACCCGTTCATGGAACGAAGGACGTGCTTTCCCTCGATGCGCCAGCCCGTCTGGGCCTCGATCTGGCCGGATATATCATCGACCCTCAACCAAGCGGAACGGATGCCTTCCCTCTCCCTGATCAAAGCGACCAGGCGGGCAAAATCAGCGATGTCTATCCGCCCGTCATGATCCAGAAGGGACCCCGTCTTCCTGAACTGCCTTTTAAACGCTTCGCGTCCGAAGCTCGTGATCGGCTTCGTCATCCAAAGCCGGAAGGTTTCGTCATTCATGCTGAAGCCATGCCTCTTAAGAAGGGCATGGGCGTGGTTAAAGGAGATTTTCCTTTGATAATCAGTCATCAAAGGAGCGACACGGCGTCTGGAAACAAAGAAATGATTGTTCCGCAGAAGCGTCAACCCCCATGCTTCGGCCTGGACAGGATCGTTTCTGAGGTATTTGCTGATGCTCACGGGTGAAACTCCCAACGGAACCGCCACATCCCTGACATGAACAAGGTCCAATAGGAATCTCACGGCATTTCTTGGCAGTGAGAATCGGTCCCGATTAGGCTTGCCTTCGATCCTGCTGATTTCCGCCGGAATCGTCCCGCGCCGGGCCAATTTTGCAAGATATTCGGCGGGGAAACCCGTAAGAGAAGCCGCTTCCGTTAAACTGAATCTTTCGGCATTCAACTTCATGGCATCTTGACGCAAAGGCGCGAGAAGGTATTGCACCCACGATTCCTGAAAAGTTCCCTTGAATATGGCCTCAATAAGGTCGACTTTCACTGGCTTGCCCTTAGAGTCGGGGACGATAGCCATGTAAGAAGGATGCGACCCGACGACAAAAAGCCGTGGTCTAACTCTCAATGCCATCCCCACCGCCGTCGCGAGCGCCCCACCCCATAAAAGGAAATTGAGACCGCTCAGGAGATGGTGCGGGTCGAAGATGACTCCCGCCAAAAGCATGTCCGCGTGCGCTCCCCCGCCCAGCTGGGCAGACAAGCCCATGAGGCCGATGAACGGCAGGAGCATGGCGATGGGACTGATGTTCGTTTTTGCCTGCCTCGCCGGGAATATCAGCCGCACGATCTGCCCCAGGCGCTGCCCATCTTGGCCAAGCAGGGGAAAATCGTAGACGGGATGGCCCTCGAAACGGCTCTGCGGGTTCTCAAATCGGCGTTGGTCTATGAACCTGCTGATGTGTTTGTGATAACCTTGGCGAACGACACTGATGACATCGGGAAGGTCGTCGGGGGGCTTATGTCTGCCGTTAAAATCTATAGGGCGCACGCCCTGGTCGATGATGTCCACGATGAATTTGTCCTGTTCCCGGCGCCACCGGACAGCCAGGAAAGAACCACTTCTGTTGCGGTTGCCCCACATGACGGCGTTCTTGACGGCTCCTATGAGCGTCTTGGACATGCTCCCGTTCGAGCCGGGCTCGATTTGCGATGAAAGATAGCGGATAAGATCATTCAAAGTGTTTGAAACCCTGGCGAAATTGAGGGGTTCAAACTGCAGGCCCGTGAAGACGATGGCATCGACTCCCGGTTCGGGTGCGTCCGGTTCTTCCTGCGACTCCATGTGCATGACGGCCAGTTTATATTCAGCAGAACCGTCGCGCCCGACCGCATCCAGAAAATCCGGCGGAGGGGTGGACGGAGGCCACATCGCCGCCATCCCCAGTGCCACCGCGGTGAATCCTATCAGACCCAAAACAGCTTGATGACCCGGCGGGAGGCCCAAGGTCAGCGCCGCCAGCGCCCCGACCGCCAAAGCGCTTTGAGCTACAGGCGGGATCCGGCGCTTGGGACGCGGAGCGGCAGGCGGCGGCAAGGCGGGGCCGCGGCGCCTTTCGGATTCCGCGCGGGCCAATTCGAGGACATTCTTCAAGAAATCCTGACGCTTTTCCTTATTCCAATCAATGATTTCGGCCAGTGTTGCATCCGCCATGTTCCAGGCATTCGGCGAGAGCCATATTGAAAGAAACTTGTCGTCCAGCCCGGCGAAATATGACGCCCAGAAGGTTTCAAATAATTCCCTGGAGTCGGGGAAGAACGCCTCCGACTCTCTTGTTTTTTCAACATGAACCATCATATCGTTGAACAACGTCATGCATAATATCAAGCCGACAAGGTCCATGCCTTCCGACGTGAATAGCGATTTAATTGCATGGGCGGGATGTGATTGATGGGGCACAAGCTCTCCGCTGTCCGCTTCTTCACCTGCAAATGTAAAATCCTGATGATGGATGGAGAATTTGGTCACTCCCTTGTTCTGCTTGTCGGCTTGGGACAACCCGAGGTTCCGCGCGAACCTCATCATAAGCCCGCTCTCTGTCAACGCCTTACCTTTCTCAATCTCCCCCAAATTCACAAGGGTTCGGAAAATCCTTTCGCGAAGACGGGAAAGATGTGGATCGGACTTGAGCAATTGAGGCAGTTTGGTGATGCGGTGCGGATCTATGACGCGGAAGAAGTAAAGGATGGGGAGGAACGGCTCATCGCCGCGCGTTTTATCAAGCTCAGGCAGTTCCTTAAGGGGCGGGGATGACTTGATCTCGCCTTCCTTGGGAACATAAACGCGGCAATACCCGAGATACTGGGCCCATCGGCCGGGACCGGAACCGGTGACTTGACGCCCTTGAGAGGCCTTGGCGGATTCCCCAATATCAAGGAGTCCCTCATATCTTTTGTCTATAGGATAATAAGGATTCGAATCCCTCCCATTCTGTCCAAAATGTCCAACCCCTTTTACCCCTAGCCATGTCCCGTCCGGAAGCGGAAAATATACGGTTCGATTATTAGCAACCTTAAATTCAGCTATAAGAGAATCTGAACTAAACCGGTCCGTAACGCCTACTGTGATCCACGTTTTGGGGTGCTTATTAAAATATTCGAATGCGTCCTCTGCCCGCCCCATGGAGAACACCCTGTGGCGGCGCAGGAGGCCGGCCACGCTTTCCCCGGGAAGGGTCTTGATCTTCGCGGGTTCGACATCGGTGACGGGGCCGGTCTCATCATCGTCCAGAACGCGCAGGAAGACCGGCCTCAGGGCCGGGTCGTCCAAAAGGATCTTCCGGATGTCCTGCGGGATCAGCGGCGACAGTTCTGCGGGGATCCGGTTTTCCATCAGGTATTTCGCCCATGTGACGATGGGGTCAGGGCTTTCTCCATAGCCGTAACCAAAATATCTAGGCAGAACAATTCCCACCACCGCGACCGTGGCCCCAAGAACGAGTTTGAACCAGGCGGAAAGATCGAAGACATGAAGCGAGGAAACCGCCTGCGCGAGCAACGGCCCCGCGTGCGCGATCCCCTCCCCCATGAGGAATACGAGGATGACTTTGAGGGATATCCGCGCAATGCCACCCGGCCCGAAGGAGTTCTTGCTCCCCGTCGCCACGCGGATCTTTTCCTGCGAGCTTCCGGACATCTGCGTCGAGTCGGGATAGCCGGGAGATTCAGAGAGGAGCCTGTCCTCCCGGACGGAGAAACCCTTGTCCCGCAGGAGATGGGTCAGTTTGGCATGCGTGATGCCGGAAATCCCGGGCAAATAAGCGACGGTGAGGCGGCCGCGGGGCCTGAGGATCCTTTGCGCCTCATCGACGAGTTGGACAAAGAACGGGAACCCGCCCCCGTTAGGGTCCGGCATATTGATATAGACCCTGTCGATGGAGCCGGATCTCAAGCCCGTCCTGCGTGCGTCCTGGATCACGACCGAAGAAGGGATGCTTGACGCGGTCATCCAGTTCTTCTCATATCCGATTGATGCGACATTGGGAAAAAGGTGGTGGTAGTTCTCAAGGAACTTCCCGTCCCCGGTCCCCAGGTCCACCATTTTGGGCCTGTCCCGGATCGCGTTGAACCGTTCGATGATGGCGGAGTTCCTCGCTTGGCGCGATTCGTTCGCAAGGCGGGCAAAATCCTCCAGCGTCCTGCCGCCGTCAGATGGAAGCGGAAGCGACTCGTTTTGAAGCATATCCCGCACATCTGATTCCGTCACTTCGGAGCGGGAAATCAAGGATGACGCTATCTTCCTGGCATGGTTGGGAAGAATCCTTTCCGCATCGTGAATGGCCTTGGCCAGGCGGTACCAGGGCCACCTCTCCTGTGACGATATCTTATGGACCGCGATCCCCACGGCCCAGGCGCCCAAGCCCAGAAGCGCCAGGAAGGCTGCGGTGCCGGGAGGAGCAATCAAGTATGCGCCCACCACAGAGGCCAGGGCCACGGAGCGAAGTCCGCCCCTGAAGAGAACGTGCCGCGGCTTCTGGGTGAAGAACGTCCGGCTGAGCCGGTAGACCGCCGCATGGATATCCTGGCCCCATTGGGCCCCTCGCACCACCCCGAGCCGAGTGATCCCGATTCGCTTAAGGCCTTCGAGCCACGCGTTCGGGCTGATTTCGCCTTTGGTCTGCTCCGATTCCCAAGCAGACATCCCGCTAGGCTCGGAATCGATGGGGCTGAACGGCAGGACCGCAAGGGGATTGGGAGCGAGGAGGATTTCAAATTCCGCGGCCGAATAGTGAAGGTTCCCCCCCGGCTGCTTGATGAAGAGGAAATCAGCGCCCTTACTGTGGGTCAGGTCCCGCACAATCCTCCGGAGCTTCTTGGCGGACACCTTGTCGCGGACATAATTGAGCGCGTCTCCCCGGACGAACACCACAGACCTTGGCTTGGCTTTCTCTCCGGCGTAGTTCCATGAAAAATCCACCCGGTAGCCCCCCGCATCAAATTCCCGGACGGCGACCTTCGTGGCCCCCATCAGTTCCAGCTCATGGCGGATGGCGGCTTCCATGCCGTAACCCCCCTCCCGCGCCATGGCCTGCCAGTTCTGCGTATAGAGGGATCCTTTGAGCTTCTTATCTGAATTATATTGGGACGCGTGGCTGGGACGCATGCGGGACTGCTCCCCTTTGAAGGCGTGAAAATCGATGAAGATCCCGGCCCTGGCGTTGGTCGCGAGGAAGTAGCTCGATACATCGCTTCCGGAGCCCGGATAGATCCCGACCCAGGCAAGCCCCTGGGGATTGAGGAACTCCGCGATCTCCATCTTGCCCCGGATGCCCCGGTGATCGAAGCCTTCGTCATCCAGCATGAGGTCATGGAAGCGGGGGTCGGGCTCGCGCGGGAAGATGATGGAGGAAAAAACCGAGGCCACCGCGCCGACAGCAGGCCAGGCCAGGAACCCCGCCAGGAGATGGAGCCACCCTGCCAGCGGCCCGCCGGCGCTTTCGACCGCCGCTTTCACCGCAGGGCCGGCATGCACCACCGCTTCGGCCGCATAGGCCGCGCCTTCCCCGATGA
>MGUS01000098.1:0-472 GCA_001800085.1 Elusimicrobia bacterium RIFCSPLOWO2_01_FULL_60_11
AAAGGCGTACGCGGTCACGTCCCGCAGCGAGTGTCCCGTAGGTTCCAGTACGCGCAGCGCCCCGCCCTGCTGGATGGTGATCACTTCGGGAAGCCCATCGCCCGTCAACTGTCCGGCAACCACCGCCTGCGTGCCGCCCCAACCAGCCGGGAGCCAAGCAGCGGTTTCGTCCGAAAACGTCCCGAACCCATCATTCATCCAGACGAGATCTCCGGAGGAGCGCCCGACGTAGGCATCGAGGTCCCCGTCGCCATCCAGGTCCGACACGGCACCCGTCAACGTCTCGCCTTCGGTGAGCACCGGCAACTGGGTCGTGCCGACATCCGTAAAATTCCCCTGGCCGTCGTTCAACAGCAGCAGCGGGGGCTCCTCAGGCAATCGATGCAACACCAGGACGTCCAGGTCGGTATCGCCGTCCACGTCGCCGCTGGTCACGGCCACCGGATTACGGTTCTCGACCGGCAGGGCCGCA
>MGUS01000098.1:503-724 GCA_001800085.1 Elusimicrobia bacterium RIFCSPLOWO2_01_FULL_60_11
TGGCCGAGATGGACACGGACTGATCCACGACCTCGGCGTGCGCAACCAATGGCCACGCGAGCAACAGGGCGAGGACGTCAAGGCGTCGTGGTCGGCTGCCAGTGGCCCGCGTCATCGAGGGTTCCCGGTTGCATCGCGGACACCTGCGTGGGCAGCGCCGCGATCGTATGACACGTCAACTGCACCTCCAGCCGATAGCCCCCAGGCGCCGCGAAAGGACC
>MGUS01000098.1:783-2617 GCA_001800085.1 Elusimicrobia bacterium RIFCSPLOWO2_01_FULL_60_11
CGATCGTGCCCCGGGCCAGCACCGTGCCATCATCGTCCACCACCCCGACGTGACCCTCGGGACGGCAATGGACGTTGCCGCGGTTCATGATGGGCACGCGCAGCACCGGGTGTACTCCCGCATCAAGGTGCAACTCGCCGATCTCCACCGACAGCTCCTCAGTGTCCTCGATGGACACATAGACCGCGGTGCCGAACCGAACCTGCAAGCCGCCGCCAGGCATGTCCTGCACGAACACGACCTCCGCTGCGAGCTCTCCCACCGCACTCTGGGGGACACGGATCGTGTAGGTAACAGGCAAGGTCTGACCTGGCTCGAGGGTCACCACGTGAGACGACAGGGACAACCACTGCGCAGGCGGGATGCGTGCATACACCGATGGCCCCAGCGGCTCAACCTCAACGCGGAGGTGGAGGGGTGACTCGGTATCGTTCACTACCTGGAAATCCCCGTTGAGTGCGGCACCCGGCCGGGCACGCAATTCTGCAACGGTCGGCTGGACGGAGAGCCCGGCAGCGTCATCCGGCAGGCCCAACCCAATGGCCCACGCCATCAGCACCGCGAGGCTGATTCTCGTGCCAGCCCACAGCCGCCACGCGTGGCCGCGTGGCCCAAGCATGGATACGTCCCCTAGCTCAAAAGTGGTAGAGCTCAAGGATAATCGACGTCGTGTAGCTGTCCGCCGGCACGCCCTTAAATCGCCCTGTCACATACAGCGCGACGTCGCCATCGGAATTGCGGTTCCCGTCGTCTGGATGCAGCTTCAGGAACGCGTTCGACGCATCCCCTTGGGCGACACGAAGGAACTCAATCGTCTTATCGATCTTGTCCGGCGTTGCGCTCCGACAGTTCGTTGATGTGTCCGGACAATCCGACGCATCCGCAATGAACGCCCACGGGCTGTTGAAGGTTCCGCCCACCTGCGCATCCATGGGTGCAGCCGGGCCGCCCACCACTGGATCCTTGTAGGCCTGCCAGGCAATCGGCACCCGGTTGTTGGGATCGAGCGGAGTTGATCCGTACATCCCGCCGTAGCCCAGGATGTCGTCGTTCGGATCCGCCACGACCTTAGCGTCCAGCACCTTGCCCGCCAACGTTGGACGCGCGGCTTTATTGTTCGTCAGGATGCGAATCGCCCAGTTGGTGTTGTTGCTCTGGTGCGCAATCCGCAGGTACTGGGGTGGAAGGTTCCAGTCCGTCGCCCCGATCGTCACAGCGCCAAAGCTGATGCCAGTGGTGTTCGCGTTGCTGCTGATGAACCTTGGCGTCACCGTCATACTGGCTACCGCGCCAATTGAGCCGGTCGCCCCGACGCTCTGGACGACGTCCACCACTTCCGCTAACGCCAGGCCTGGAACCGCCCAGGTTCCCAGCACGCAGGCTACCGCAAGAGACCACACGCGTCTCATCCCCCACCTCCCCGTTGCGCGACGATACCACACCACGAGCTCCCACAGCCCACTTTTGCACCTTGCGCCCAGTGAAACTGAAACCGTTTTCAAGCCCGAACGAATGAGGCACTTAACGCGTGCAATATAAATAAAATCTTTCACAAAGATAGGAGTTATTGTCTACAATAACGGACATCATGTCAACTAAAATATTGCTATATCCTAGCTTTAGAGACTGTGGGGCACTGCCGGGAACCGTACCTATTTCAGACGGGTTTTCCCAGTGCCAGTGCCCACGGTCGGACGTGTTGCTTCTGTTCTAGGGCGGTCCAGCGTCACGCGGACCTGATGCGTCTTGCCATCCCCGTGGGGACGGATCAGATTCCCTTGGATGGGCTTGCCATCCACGCTCACACGGGGGATACCCTTCTCAAGCCCGTTCG
>MGUS01000098.1:2823-3948 GCA_001800085.1 Elusimicrobia bacterium RIFCSPLOWO2_01_FULL_60_11
ATAGGGCTCGGTCTTGTAGAGGTCGTAGTCCGTCTGCGCATTCGGCATGATGGCCTTCAGCCATTTGTAGGCCAGATTACCGTAGCCGTGCTGCAGGGCGCCGACCGCCATGAATGTCGCCGCATGGCAGAACACCGCGGCGTTCTCCTTCGTCCCCTCGGAGAACATGCTGATGCGGCCAAGCTTCGGATCGTACGTGGAGTACGCCGGATAGAACAGGGCCAGTCCGTGCGGTTTGTCGAGGTACTTCTTCACGCTCTCCATCATGACCGGTTTGCGGTCAGCCGGCACCAAGTCCGCCAGGAGCGCCCAGGCCTGCGTGTTGATGAAGATCTTCCCTTCCTTGTTCACGTGCGATCCGTAGACGGCGCCGTCGTCCGTGTAGCCGCGGCGGTACCAGGCGCCATCCCACTCCTGGTTCACGCGGTCCGACATCGTCTGGGCCCGGCGGAGGCACTCCGCGGCCTTCTCGTCCTCCCCGATCAGCTGGGCGAGCTGCGCGAGCACCTTCAGACTCCGCACGAGGGCCTGGGCGAGCCAGATGCTCTCGCCGCGCAGCTTGATCCCGGCAGCGTCAATCGCGTCGTTCCAGTCCGCATGGCCGATGAGCGGCATGCCCTTCCGGCCGACATCGTTGAACGTGAAATCGAGATTGCGCCAGAGGTGCTCGAACAGTGTGCCCTCGCCGTCCGTCGTCGGACCGCCCTTGAACGTGTCGTCGATGTCCCACCCGCGGATCCAGCGGTCTTTCAGATACGGCAGCGACGCGCGCAGAATCTCCTTGTCGCCGGTTTCCCGGATGTACGCCGCCGTGGTGATCGTCATCCACACGGGATGGTCCTTGTTCGGCCGGTAGCCGCCCGGGCCGGTGGTATCCGACCAGCCGGGAGCCGATGTGCCGTCCTTTCGAATCAGCATCGCAATCTTCAGGAGCTTCTGCTTGGCATGCTCCGTGTTGATGGACATGATGCCTTCGGCGTCCTGGCACGAGTCCCGATAGCCGCGCCCCCCGGCCCCCTCGTGGTAGTACGACGGGGAGCGGGACCAGAAGTTGCAGATGTACAGCTGGTATTTCACCCAGATATTCATCATCAGGTCGAAGTCGCGGTCCGGCGTCTCGACGCG
>MGUS01000098.1:3969-4315 GCA_001800085.1 Elusimicrobia bacterium RIFCSPLOWO2_01_FULL_60_11
CCGCCATGTCGCCTGCACCCGTCGCAGCTCCTGTTGGGCCTCCCGCACCTGACGGTAGCGGGCGATCAGGCGGCTGACGGCCGCCGGCACGCTCTGCCCCATGACCACGCTGAAGGTGATGGACTGCTTCGGGCGCAGGGTGACCTGGTGCCGAAACACGCCGATCCCGTCCTCTCCCGAACAAAGGTCCGTGGAAACGAACGGCTCATCAAGCAGCATCGCGGGCCGCTGCTCGGTGTTGTACCGGCCGAGGAACCGGTTCTTGATCGTCCCGTGGCCCTTCACCGGCAGGCTCGAGGCGAAAAAGGCCAGGTACTCAAAGGACTGGATGTTGAGGTCGCCCCAG
>MGUS01000098.1:4339-4811 GCA_001800085.1 Elusimicrobia bacterium RIFCSPLOWO2_01_FULL_60_11
GCCTGTTGGCGCTCGTCGAACCACACGCGGTTGTACAGGTTCATGATGTTCCGATAGCGCAGCTCGAGGTGGTAATCGCCGATCAGCCACTCAACGTACGGAAACAACTCCAGGCGCCGGGTCCGGCTCGTGCGGTTCGTGATGGTGAACAACCAGACCTCGCAGGGATCCTCCACCGGGACGAAATACGTCGCGCTGGTGTCGAGCCCCTTGTAGCGGGTTTCCACCACCGTGTAGCCCAGTCCATGTCGGGCCTCGAACCGCTCGGGCGTGATGCGCATCGGCTGGTAGGTGGCGCTCCAGGCGCTGCGGCCTTCCTTCACGTAGAGATAGCGGCCTGGGCGGTCGAAATGCCAGTTCTCGGGCGACCAGCGCGTGATGCGGTCCGTGCGGCAATCCTTGTAGAAGCTGTAGCCGCCGGCGCACTGCGAAATGATGGCGCAGTAGTCTTCGTTCGTGAGGTAGTTGATCC
>MGUS01000098.1:4903-6164 GCA_001800085.1 Elusimicrobia bacterium RIFCSPLOWO2_01_FULL_60_11
CGTGTTGCGCGCTTCATCGTCCTCCCCATTTTTCTACCGGTACCACCACGAATTTTGGATTTTGGATTGCCGATTTTGGATTAGACCTCGGATCCTCGGAATCGAAAATCCAAAATCTAAAATCCAAAATTACTGCGATCTTCCCTGCGATTGCCCCGCCCCATCACCGTTCCACAGCTGTTGATAGAGCTCGTAACTGCGGCGCAGCTGGCGCAGGAACGGACTGACCGACCCATCCCCCTGCGTGACCAGACCGAGCCATTCTTCGAACATGAAGCCGCCGGGATAGGGCCCCGCCCAGTTCGGCACCGTTTCCTGCACCGTGGGCGAGAACCGGGGCGGCTGCCCGGCCTTCCACCACTCATCGGACCACTCAAAGATGATGCCTCCCAGCGCATTCCCCGCTCCGCGCCCCGCCAGGTTGTCGGCAATATCCACCCAGTTGCCGAAGTGATACATGGCTTGATTAAGCTCGGCCCGGTCGCGGGAGACGTCACGCTGGTAGGCAGGGCACCCATATTCCGTGATGAGTGTGGGTTTGTCAAGCCACTGGCGCACGTCCTCGAAGAAGCTCCGCCCGACGCCCTGCCAGCCGCGGTAGGCGTTCGCTCCGAAGATATCGATCGCGGGCGCCTCCTTGGCGATGATGTCGAGGAAGAGCGCGTCGCCATTGCCGATCGCCACCGGATGGTGCGGATCTTCCGCGTGAATCCACGTGGCGATCTCATTGAGGAACCGGTAGTATTCGCGCGGGTGCCGGCCGGCGTTCCCCACCCCGCCGATGATGCCGTGGACGCCGCCGTAGTTATTCTCGTTGCCGAGCACCCACATGAGCAGGTACGGCTCGTCTTTATACTCCTTCACCATCGCTTTCACGCCCTCGAACATCCGCTGTCGCTGAGTCTTGTCAAGATAGTCCGTGCCCGCCTCCCACTTCGCCCCGGAGCCGATGGTATACATCCCGACGAAATCGCCCATCATGACCATGAATTCATGGTCGGCGTGGAGCCGGCGCAGGATCGTCTTGGCGACCGCCGGCTTGTGATCCGTGTGATAGAGCCGCAAGGTGTTCACGCCCATGTCGCGGATCAGCGCGAAGTCACCGACCGTCGGCTCATCGGCATCCTGCCGGTGATTGCGATTCGCGTCCACGAATGATTCCAACACATCGAGGGTCCCGTTGGCGTTCCGGTCGGTGGTCATCCAGTCCGGCAGCGGCCCTTCATCCGGGGTTTCCCCGACGGCGGTGGGCTTGTACGTC
>MGUS01000098.1:6196-6796 GCA_001800085.1 Elusimicrobia bacterium RIFCSPLOWO2_01_FULL_60_11
GAGGAGTTGCCAGTGTCCATTGGCGTACTTGACCAATCGCACCCGGCTGGCGCCGACCTCGCGCGTCTTCCCAAGCGCTGCGACGTCGACGGACGGCGAGCTCACCTGGTCGGACGGTACGCGCACCAGCCGTCCCGGTTGGGCCAGGATGGTGTCGTTGTCGATGGCATTGTCGAAGCCGTTCTGAATGGTCACCTGCGCGTCCTCCAGCCGCAGCCCGAGCTCCGGGTGCAGCCGAAGGATCGCTTCGACCTTACTGCGGGCCACCTTCCCCACGTACCACGGCGTTGGCGGATCGAACGCCGTCCATCCGACGGACCGGGGAAAGTGCACCAGCACCGCGTAATACGCCTTCACGGCTTGGTGCCACAATCCGGCACGCTCCAGCGTCAACGCCGCATGGAACTGCTTGACGCCGGGCTCCTCCTCCGCTGCCGCCCACTTGAAAAAGCTCAACCGGACATCCGGCAGAAACGTAAAATCCCAGTGACTGCCCTCCAGCTTGCCGGCCTTCAGCGCCTGCTTGTACGCCGGGTCCCTCAACAGGGATGCCTCATTCGGATAGACGCCTTCGCCGGCCGCCGCGGCGAGGCCTTCCCA
>MGUS01000098.1:6835-7546 GCA_001800085.1 Elusimicrobia bacterium RIFCSPLOWO2_01_FULL_60_11
CCGGAACACCCCATAGCGGGCGTAATCAATCACGGGTTCAGTGCCCGGATCGGCCAGCTCGAAGGCCGGCGTCTCGTGCGCGAGCCCGGCGCGCAACGGGGCGCTCAACGACTGCTCCCAGCGCGAGGGCTGATGCGACACGCCCACATGCCGGCGCACAACGAGAAACCGCTCATCGCCCACCCGGCGCGCCCCTGACACCGGTGTGGCCGCCGCGATCCCGACGATGCCGGGCTCGTTGATCAGGTAGGTTCCGTCGAACCGGCCGCGCGCATCGGTGACCGCGCTGCGCGAGAGGTCGATCCCGGCCATCGGCTCGACGATGGCCAAATGCACGGGACGGTTGGGCAAGGGTTTGCCCGCGTCGTCGCTCACCTCCACCCGGTACTCCACGGTGCGCACTGCGGCATTGACCTCGTACAGGTCCCGATCCGTCGTGATGCTCACCCGCGTTGGCGGCGGCGGCGGACCGATGGTGATCGCCCGTTCCTGCCGCACCAACCGGCGGCCCTGCGCGTCGAAGGCCTCCACGACGAACGGCACGGACCCGACGCGCCGCCGGCTGAGTGATTCGGTCGCCTTCCACCAGTGCCCGCTCAGACGAGTGGCCTGGGTCCATTGGGTGAACCAGGTCGGGCGCCCCACATGGTACCGAACCGACGCGACGGCATCCGACGCATAGACGGTGACCTGCAACCGGTCGGCATAGGG
>MGUS01000098.1:7566-7761 GCA_001800085.1 Elusimicrobia bacterium RIFCSPLOWO2_01_FULL_60_11
TCGTCCGGGCCTGAGAACTCCACCAGGCCAAACCACTCCTCCGGATCATTCTCGTCGTGCGACTGCTCATCGCCCGAGGACTCCGCCTGCTTCCACCACTCGTCGTTCCACTCAAACACGGCACCCCCCTGGACCCCCGATTGAAACAACTCGTCCCAGAGCCGAAGCAGCTCCGTGCGCTGGGCCTCGGGCGTA
>MGUS01000098.1:7780-8275 GCA_001800085.1 Elusimicrobia bacterium RIFCSPLOWO2_01_FULL_60_11
TGCCGCGCGATTGATTGGACACCGACAGCCCGACCTCGGTCACGACCAACGGCTTGCGCGCAGCCGTCGTCTGCTTCAAATGCTCGAGGTAGCTGCGATACCCGAAGCTGTGCGCGACGCTGGCAGGTTCATAGGAATAGACATTGAACGACACCAGGTCCCACGGCGAAGCGTCCAGAAAGGCCAGCGCCGGCCAGTTGGCATAGGTCACCAGTCGCTGCGGATCGACCTCCTTCACCGCCGCGACGGTGCGGCGCAAGAGGGCTTCCGTCTCCGGGATCCCGGCGGCGAAGACCACCGGCACCTGGAGTTCGTTGCCGACGATGAGTGCTAGGATGTTGTCATGCGCCCGGGCCCGGGTGGTTTCGCGCTGGACGACCTGCACCGTGGCCTGCCGGAACGCGCTGGTGTTGTACGATGCATTGCGCTCGATCCAAATCCCCTGCAGCACCATCAGGCCGTGGCGTTTCGCCATCAGGAGCGCCTCATCGCCCA
>MGUS01000099.1:0-19456 GCA_001800085.1 Elusimicrobia bacterium RIFCSPLOWO2_01_FULL_60_11
ACAGGAGTTGCTCGCCCACATCGATTCCATCATTTGAAGGCGCTCATGCTGTTGGCGGCGGTCGCGGCGGCGCTCTGGCTGCGTTTCGGCGTCGGCCCGGCCTATATCTCCCCGGACGGGGCGGGGTATTTCTCCTATTTCCATTCCCTTCTTGCGGACGGCGACCTGGATTTTGAGGATGAGTTCAGGGACTTGAAGATGACGGCGCCCAGCGCCGAAACGCCGACGGGATATCTGAACGACCTCTGGCCCATGGGGACTTCTTTGGTCCTGTTCCCGGCGGGCCTTTGGGCGCAGGGTCTTCACCGCCTGTTCGGCAGCGTCATCACCCACGATCCGCTCCATTGGCTCCTGATCTTCTTCAACCTGGGGTCGAGCTTGTGCGGTCTCTTGGCCGTCTGGATCTGTTACCTGGGTCTTCGGGAGTCAGGGCAAGGCCGGTATGCAAGTTTTTTCACGGCCCTGGCCGTGTTCCTGGGGACTCCGCTCTTCTATTACACCTTCTCCGCCCCGTCCGCTCCCCACGCCGTCTCGGCGCTCATGGCCGCGCTTTTCCTGTTCTATTGGATGCGTTTTCGGCGGGCGCGCGGCGCGGGTCCAGGGAGATGGTTCTTTCTCGGGCTCCTGCTGGGCGCCGCCGGCGCGGTCCGCACGGAACTTCTGCTGTTCGGCATCGCCCCGCTCTTTGTATGGGCCGGGGTGGAAGGCCTCGCGTTCATGGCCGCGGGAGCGCTCATCGGGTTCTCGCCCCAGCTCCTCTGCTGGAAGATCATGAACGGAAGTTTTTTCCATTCCCAGAACGCCTTCAACTTTTCCCCGGAGAATTTCGCCCCCGCGAGCGTGTTCTTCTCACCCTTCCACGGCATCCTGACCTGGACGCCTCTTTTCATATTGGGGTTCCTGGGATTGCTATGGCCGCCCCGCGCGGAGGGGGAGCACCGCGCTCTTTTTCTCTGCGTCCTGGCCCAGGCCCTCGTCGCGTCCTGTTCCCTCACCTGGTGGTTCGGGTATTCTTTCGGGATCCGGATCCTGACCGCTTGCGCATTCCCCGTCGCCTTGGGACTGGGACGGGTGATGAGGCACAGGATATTCCGGTTCTTGACGGCGGGAGCCGTCCTCTGGACGGTCTCGCTAAGTCTCCAGGCCATGACCGGGCGCATCGATCTCGGCGCGTTCGTGTTCTCATATAAGACCTTGTTCGCGTGGCAGGCGGGGGCTCTCGAAGTCCCGGCGCAGGCCCTTGCCGTGTTCTTCCGGAACCGTTACCTTTCTAGTGCGGAATTCATCCTGGTCTTTATGTCGGTCTGCGGACTGATCGGACTCTTATATGCCCTTCGCCGGCCGGCTCAAAAGGACCCGGTCAGGTTTTTCACGGTCTGCGCTGTTCTCTTTGTCGTTTTGATCGACGCGCGACTCGTCGGGGCGTGGAGAAAGGGTCCCCGGCCGCACGCTCACGAGGGCGCTTGGACGGAAGATCTTGCAAAGGATTTTTTGGTGCAGGGATTGTACTCGAGATGGTACTATGAACTCAGCACGGGCGACCTTGCCTCCGCCGAAAAGACCCTTGAAAGGCATCTTCGGGCGGATCCCGGGTCCGAAGAGGCGAAGAAGGGTCTTGCTTATGTCAGGATGTCACTTCTTCGCCATTGATTTTCCGCATTGG
Source organism: Elusimicrobia bacterium RIFCSPLOWO2_01_FULL_60_11 (assembly GCA_001800085.1). Classification (GTDB taxonomy): domain Bacteria; phylum Elusimicrobiota; class Elusimicrobia; order 2-02-FULL-39-32; family 2-02-FULL-39-32; genus 2-01-FULL-60-11. The sequence continues at coordinate 1,664 of MGUS01000099.1, forward strand.
GGGCATTTGAGGGCGGAAAACCTGAAGCCGGGCTTGACGGGGACCTCCGCTTTGCAGTACGGGCAGATTCCGGCGGTCTTTGACGGCGCGCCGTGAAAGCTGCCGGTCTCGTTGGACGGCCCGCCGCCCTTCCCGAAATTCGATTCCGATTTTATCGGATTATGCGCGTTCCTTTGTGGCATTGAATCTGCCTCCGTTCAAGTTCGGAGCATAACGGAACTCCGTGTTATCAAATGTTACAATATGGACGATGATAAAAAAAGCCCATGCTTTGATAGCCGTCGTCATGGCCTTAGCCCTGACCGTCAGTTTTTACGCCACGGACCATTACATGGCCGCGCAGCTGCTTCACGGAAAAGTTTTCTGGATGCCGTCCCTGGGGTGGGACCGGGCCATCCCATTCCAGCCGTCATGGGTCTGGGTCTATCTTCTATACTTTCCCGCCTGTTTTCTGCCCGTCACCTTCATCGAGGTATTGAAGAATGGGAACATTTTCCGAAGGGTGGCGGCCGGGTTCATCCTTCAATTCGCGTTCGCCCTGGCTTTCTTCTGGCTCCTGCCTTCTCAGGTCCACCGTCCGGAATTGCAGCACGCGGGGATCAGCTCTCAGGTCTTGAGGTGGTTCTATGAGATCGACCCCGGATACAATGTCTTTCCCAGCCTTCATGTGGCGAATGTGGCGTATGTTGCCTGCGTGGCGGAAAGGCTTGAACGCCGGGCTCTTTCCCTGGGGGTCTGGGTCCTTTGTCTGCTGATCGCCGCATCGACACTTTTCATCAAACAGCATTACTTTATCGACCTGCCGGCGGGGATCCTTGTCGGCGTTCTGAGCCACCACGCGGCATTTTCTAAAAGGATGGATTTTCTGGATTCTCGAAAGACCCGGGCGCCTGCTTTCATTGAAGCGTCCGCGCGTAAGCCCCTCCCGGCGCAAGCTCCCGCTCAGTGACCCTGTCCAAACATCTCGTTGTTCTCGGGGCGGGCGCCGCGGGCTTGATGGCCGCCATCGAGGCCGGCAAACGAGGGCGTTCCGTCCTCGTCCTGGAGCGTTCGGAGAAGATCGGAAAGAAGATACGCATCTCCGGAGGGGGGCGGTGTAATTTCACCAACTTGAACGTATCCGCCAACGATTTCATATCCCAAAACCCTCATTTCTGCAAGTCGGCCCTGGCGGGCTATACGCCCCGGGATTTCATCGCGCTCGCGGAAAAGCACGGCATCGCCTACCACGAGAAAAAGCTCGGCCAGCTTTTCTGCGACAAGTCATCCGAAGACATCATCCGCCTTCTGGAGACCGAATGCCGGGCGGCGGATGTGGAGATCAAGGTGGACTGCGCGGTCCAGTCCGTCTCAAAAAAGGGGGATGTTTTCGAGATCAAGACGGACCAAGGCGCTTTTGAGGCCTCTTCATTGGCGGTGGCCACGGGAGGCCTTTCCATCCCGAAGATGGGCGCGACAGCGTTGGGGTATGACATCGCCAAACAGTTCGGGCTGGCGGTGGTGACCTGCAGGCCGGCGCTCGTGCCCCTCACCTGGAACGGCGGCGACCTGGGGGTCTACCGCGAACTGACGGGGGTCTCCCTGGACGCCGTCGTCAGCCACGCCGGGCAGGAGTTCCGCGAAGCGGTCCTCTTCACTCACCGCGGCTTGAGCGGCCCGGCCATCCTCCAGATATCAAGCTACTGGAAGAAGGGCAACCCCATCTATATCGACATCCTTCCCGGCGTCGAGATCATGGACGAGCTTGTGGAGGGGCGTGACTTGGGCAAGGACCTGGTCTCCATCCTTTCCAAATACCTGCCGCGGCGCTTCGCCCAGAAGTGGTGCGCCCACAATGTGCCCGCCAAGGCCATGAGCCACTGCACGGGCCGGGACTTGAAGAAAGTGTCGGACCATCTGCACCGCTGGGATGTGACGCCCGAAGGGACGGAGGGCTATGAGAAGGCGGAAGTCACGGCCGGGGGCGTGGACACGCGGGAACTTTCTTCGAAGACGATGGAGTCGGTGAAAGTCCCCGGGCTCTATTTCGTGGGCGAGGCGGTGGACGTGACGGGCCACCTGGGCGGATACAATTTTCAGTGGGCCTGGGCTTCGGGGTTCGCGGCCGGGACCGCGGTCTAGTTGGGCCTCCTCCGCGCGCTCCGACACCGCAACTACCGCCTCTTCTTCGGCGGCCAGCTCGTCTCCCTGGTCGGCACCTGGATGACCACCACGGCCACGGCCTGGCTCGTCTACCGCCTCACGGGTTCCGCCTTTCTCCTGGGCGTCGTCGGTTTCGCAAGCCAGGCCCCGGCGTTCCTCCTCTCACCCGCGGCCGGGTTGCTGGTGGACCGCGCGAGCCGCCATAAGATATTGCTGGCCACCCAGTCGCTGGCCATGGTCCAATCCCTCGCCCTGGCCGCCTTGATCTTGAGCGGGAACATCACCATCCCCCGGCTCCTCGCCTTGAGCGTGTTCCAGGGCATGATCAACGCTTTCGACATGCCCGCGCGCCAGGCGTTCGTCATCGAGATGATTGAGGACAAGCAGGACCTGGGCAACGCCATCGCGCTCAATTCCTCCATGTTCAACGCGGCGCGCCTGGTGGGCCCTTCGTTGGGAGGCATGGTGATCGCCGCGCTCGGAGAGGGCTGGTGTTTTTTGATCGACGGGGTCAGCTATCTGGCCGTGATCGCGGCCCTCCTGGCCATGAAGATGAAGGCCGGCGAAAGAGCCCGGTCGAGCGAGGATGCCCTGAAAGACATGAGGGAGGGCTGGGAATACGCGCTCCGTTCGAAGCCGATCCGTACCATCATCCTGTTGCTGGCCCTGGCCAGCTTGGCGGGCACTCCTTATATGGTGCTCATGCCCATCTACGCGGGCAATGTCCTGGGCGGGGGCCCGCACACCCTGGGTTTCCTTATGACGGCCGCGGCCGGCGGCGCGCTCCTGGGCGCCCTCTGGCTGGCGTCGCGCAAGTCCGTGCTGGGCCTGGGACGGGCCATCCCCATCGCCACGGCGACCTTCGGCCTTGGGGTGATCGCCTTCGCTTCCTCGCGCGCGCTCGGGATCTTGCTCGTCTGCCTCGCGGTCGCGGGAGCGGGTTTCATGGTCCTCATGGGCTCCTGCAACACCATCCTCCAGACCATCGTGGACGACGACAAGCGCGGGCGGGTGATGAGCATATTCATCATGGCGTTCCTGGGGGCCTCGCCATTGGGGAGTTTGCTGGCGGGGGCGCTCTCGGAAAAAATCGGGCCGTCCCATACTCTGCATATCTGCGGTCTTTTATGTCTTGGAGGGGCTTTCTGGTTCTACCGCCAGCTGCCGGAGATCCGGCAGGCGGTGCGTCCTATCTATGTTCGCATGGGCATCCTCCCCGAATTAGCGGAGGGCATCCAGACCGCCGCCCAGCTTTCCACGCTCGAGCACGCGGACTGAGGGGGTCAGGACTTCGTCGATCGGCGGTAATTGTCGCAGAGGACGGCCGCGGCCATCGAGACGTTCAGGGATTCCGCTTTTCCAAAACCGGGCACCCCGACCGTCCCGCTGACTGAGCCAGCCAGATGTCCTGAAATCCCGCGGGATTCGTTGCCCAGGAGCAGGACGCAGTCCTTCTTGAACGAAAAATCATGGATGGAGGAACCTTCTTTGCTCGCGGCATAGACGGGAAGTCCCAGGCCTGGTAAAGCCTTCTCCAACTTCACGTAATGCACCGGCACCCTGCAGAAACTGCCCATGGACGCCTGCAGGACCCGGGGATTGTGGAGTTCCGCCGTGTCTTCCGAAGCCAGGATGGCCCTAACGCCGAACCAATCGGCGATGCGCACGATCGAACCCAAGTTCCCCGGGTCGCGGACGCCGTCGAGAGCCAGGGTGAGGCCCGCAAGCTCGCGGGGGAGGATATCTGTCTTGATGCGCGCCACGGCTAGAGAGCCGTTGGCGGTCTTGAACGCGCTGACGGATTCCAGTTCCGAAGCGCTGCAGGGCACCGTCTCGAACTTCTTGCCCTGCAACAAAATCTTGTTCTTCCGCCAAAATTCTTCCGTGCAGACGACCGTTTCAATTACAAAGGACGAATCGATCAATTCCAGGACGCTTTTTTGGCCTTCCACGACAAAACAGCCGCTTTCTTCGCGGTGTTTTTTAAGCTGCAGCGACCGGATGAACCTGACCTTGTTCTTTGAGAGCATCGGATTTATTCCATCCGGATTATAGTAAATAACCCATTGTAATTTTTAGATTCTCCGACTAGAATGTGGCTATGGCCGTAAAAAACAAGGACATCGACATCCTGATCGCCGAGGACGACAAGGACATCGCCGAGCTCATGACGGCGATGCTTCAAAAGCAGGGCTACAGCGTCAAGGTCACCCACAACGGCGCCAAAGCCGTTCAGATGATAGGGAAGAACAGCCCGGACCTGGTCATCCTCGACATCATGATGCCGGGCATGAGCGGCACCGAAGTCCTCCTGAAGATCAAATCCACCCCCAAGACCCAGCATATCCCCGTCCTGATGTGTTCGGTCTTGAACGACATGGACCGAGTCGAGAAATGCTTCAAGTGGGGAGCCTCGGACTACGTCATCAAACCCTTCGACACCACCCGCTTGAACCGCAAGATACAGAACATCCTTTCACAGCCCCCCAAAAAAGCGTAGCGCGGCGGCGGGTCCGCATTTGACGGATCCCTAATAATATGGTATACTGATAGTCAGTAATACTGATTATAAGGAACCCATGCTCAAAACAAGGAATGAAGCCAGGTCAGAGTCGTCCCCTTCCGGTCCATTGCCGTCGGGCATGATGGGGCGGTATGAATTCCTGATCAACCGGCCGGCCCAGAGGATCCGCGAGATCACGGGGAAGACCCTGGCCCCCTTGAAGATCAGCCCCAAGCAATACGGGGTCCTCGCGACCCTCGATTCCGAAGGCCCCTTGTCGCAGAGGGACATCGGCGAGATGCTCAAGATCGACCGCACCACGATGGTGACGCTGATCGACGGCCTGGAAGGGATGAGTTTGCTGGTCCGGGACGACCACCCGAAAGACCGCAGGTATTACCTGCTCCATTTGACCCCCGCGGGGAAAAAGCTTTATAAAGAGGCCCATATCCTGATCCTCAAAGCGGAAGAGGAGTTCTTAAGGCCGCTGTCCAAGAATGAGAGGCAGACCCTGCGGGAATCCCTCTCAAAGCTTTTCAGCCATATTCCGCGGCTGGAAGGGGGGCATTGAAATGAAAGAACAAGCGGGACCGGAAAGAACAAGGTCTCCCTACATGAGCCTGGAGATATACCGCAACTACGAAAAAAGCATGAAAACAAAGAATGCGATGAGGAAGCGGCAGGGCCTCACGGCCATTCATGTCCGGCCTTTCGAAGAATGGGCCGATGCGTAAGATCGCGTTCATAGGGAATTATCTGCCCCGGCAATGCGGCATCGCCACGTTCACGACCGACGTGTGCGCCTCCGTGGCCGCCCGGTTCCCCAAGGTGGAATGTTTCGCCTTGCCCGTCAACGATACCGAAGCGGGCTATGACTACCCCAAAGAGGTCCGCTTCGAGATCGAGGAGCAGGACCTGGGCTCCTACCAGCGGGCGGCGGATTTTCTGAGCCTGAGCGATGTGGACGTGGTCTGCGTCCAGCATGAGTTCGGCATCTTCGGCGGACCCGCCGGCGGGCACATCCTGGCGCTGCTGCGCGAAGTGCGCCTGCCCATCGTGACCACTCTCCACACCGTCCTTAAAGATCCCAACCCGGAACAAAAGCGGGTCATGCAGGAACTGATCCGGCTCTCCACGCGGCTGGTCGTCATGTCCCAAAAGGGCAGGGAATTCCTCAAAAGCGTCTACAAGGCGCCCGAATCGAAGATCGACGTGATCCCCCACGGCATCCCGGACATCCCGTTCGTCGAATCCGACTCCCATAAAGACCTTTTCGGCGTGGAAGGCAGGCGCGTCCTGTTGACGTTCGGCCTGCTCTCCCCCAACAAGGGGATCGAGAACGTGCTCAACGCCCTCCCCAAGATCGCCGCGGAGTTCCCCGACGTGGTCTACATCGTCCTCGGGGCGACCCACCCGCACCTCGTGCGGGAACAGGGGGACGTCTACCGTCTCAGCCTGGAACTCCTGGCCAAAAAGAACAACATCGAGAAGAACGTCATTTTCTACAACCGTTTTGTGGAGATCGGGGAGTTGAAAGAGTTCATCCAGGCCGCCGACATCTATGTCACCCCCTATCTGAACGAGGCCCAGATCGTGTCCGGCACGCTCGCCTACTGTTTCGGCGCGGGCAAGGCCATCGTCTCCACCCCCTATTGGTACGCGAAGGAGCTTCTGGCGCAGGACCGCGGGGTCCTGGTCCCCTTCAACGATTCGGACGCGATCGCCCGGGAAGTCCTGGGGCTTCTGCGGGACGGGTCCCGAAGCGCCGCCATGCGCGGAAAGGCCTATGAGATGGGGCGGGAAATGGTCTGGAGCAAGGTCGCCTGCGCCTACATGCGGTCGTTCGAACTGGCCCGCGTCGAGCGCGCCAGCCACACGCGCAAGCTCTTCACCGTGAAAACTCTGGACCGGCAGCTGATCCAGCTCCCCGAGATCAAGCTGGACCACCTCTTCCGCATGACCGATTCCACGGGCCTCTTCCAGCACGCCGTCCAGACCGTCCCGAATTTTTCCACCGGCTACTGCACGGACGACAACGCCCGCGCCTTGATCTTGACCGTGCTTCTGGAGGAATTGGGCGAGGATTCCCTGCAGCTTCGCAATGCGGCTTCCACTTACGCGGCATTCATCCGGCACGCGTTCGATCCGCGGCTGAAACGTTTCCGGAACTGCATGGACTTCGGCCGGTCCTGGACGGCCGAGGAGATATCGGAGGATTCCTGCGGCCGCGCCCTCTGGGCCCTGGGGACCTGCGTGGGCCGTTCCAATAACCCCAGTTTTCAGAACCTGGCCGGCCAGATCTTCGGGGCCGCCATCGTCCCGATCGCCGATTTCAGCTCGCCCCGCGCGTGGGCCATGGCCTTGATCGGGACCCACGAGTATCTGCGGCGCTTCTCCGGCGACCGGTTGGTCAGCCAGCTCCGCGAGACCCTCACGAACCGGTTGATGGGACTCTATGAACGGTCTTCCGCCAAGGATTGGCCGTGGTTCGAAGATTCGGTCACTTACATGAACGCCAAGCTCCCGCACGCGTTGATCTTGAGCGGCCGCTGGACCGAGCGGCCGGACGTGTTCGAAGCGGGGCTCAAGACCCTCCGCTGGCTGATGGATGTCCAGACCGCCGAGGGGGGCTATTTCAGGCCCATCGGCTCGAACGGATTTTACAAACGCGGCGGCCCGCGGGCCAATTTCGACCAGCAGCCCATCGAAGCCCACGCGACGGTATCGGCCTGCCTCGAGGCCTACCGGGCCACTTCCGACGATTTCTGGTTCGCTGCTGCGCGCCGCGCCTTCGACTGGTTCCTGGGAAGGAACGACCTGGGCGTCCTGCTTTACGACCCCAACAGCGGCGGCTGCCGCGACGGCCTGCACTTGGACCGCGTCAATCAGAATCAGGGCGCCGAATCCACGCTGGCCTTCCTCCTCTCCCTCGCGGAGATGCGCCAGGCGCAACATGAGATGGCGGCTTTCAACCCCGCGCCCGCGCTCGAAAAAATCCTCGTTTGACTCCGCCCCGCATACGCCGGACCGACGTCTTCCTCCATCCGGATCAGAAACGGGTCGTCCTGCGGCCCCTGCGGTTCGGGACGAAGGCCGAGCACGCCGAGATCATCCGCCGCGCGCTCGCGCTCGATGAATCGGACGTCAAGCGCAGCGTCAACCTGGTCATCGCGGATTTTTCTTCCCGCCACAGGGACCTGTCCGAGCGCCTTTTGAAGAGGTTCCGCCAGCTGGAGCATTACGCGCCCGCGGGCAGCAAGATATCGGCGTCCAGGAAGATCTTGATCGGCTCCTACTTCATGTATGAATACTCGGCCGAAGCCGCGGCCCTGTTCAACCCGTCCATCATCCCGCATCCCGACCAATCGGGCCTGGCGAAGGGCTCCCTGCGTTTTTTGATGTCCCTCCGCTCCACGGGCGAGGGGCACATCTCCTCCATCTCTTTCCGCAGCGGCGTCTTGGACGCCAAGGATCGCGTCCGGGTGGACCCTCCCTCGCGTTTTTTGAGCGAGCCGGAACTCCTTGAGAACCCCGTCTACAACAAGGGATTGTTCTGGAGAAAACTCTCCGACATGGGGCACGCCTGCGATTGGTCGCGCGACGCCATGCAGGGTTTGGGAGATTCCTTCACGCTTGAGGAGTTAAGGCGCGGCCTGCACGAGAGCCTGCATCGCACGGCCCCGGGGAGAAGGTTCGACGAAGACCCCACCGCCGGCGGCATGTGGCATCTGGCCAAATCGAACTACGAGATCGGTTTTAACAAGGACGTGGAGCTTTCCGAACGGATCATCTTCCCGGTCATCGCCGCGCAGAGCAACGGCATCGAGGACGCGCGGCTGACGGCGCACCGAGACGAGGATGGGAAGACGGTCTATTACGGCACGTACACCGCTTACGACGGCCGCAAAGTCCTCCCTCAACTCTTCATGACGGAGGATTTCCTGCGTTTCAAGTTCGTCACATTGAACGGGCCCGTGATCCAGAACAAGGGGATGGCTCTCTTCCCGCGCAAGATCGGCGGCCGCTTCGCCATGCTCTCGCGGCAGGACGGCGAGAACATCTTTTTAATGTACTCCGACAACGTTCATTTCTGGCACGAAGCGAAGGTCCTGCTCCGTCCCGTCTATCCCTGGGAGGTCCTCAAGCTGGGGAACTGCGGTCCTCCGATAGAAACGAAGGCGGGCTGGCTGGTGCTCAGCCACGGCGTGGGGCCCATGCGCCACTACCGCCTGGGGGCGTTCCTGCTGGACCGGGACGATCCGTCCAAGGTCATCGGCCGGCTGCGCGAACCTCTGATGGTCCCGGAAGGCGCGGAGCGCGAAGGTTATGTGCCCAATGTCCTCTACACCTGCGGAGCGCTCTTGCACGGCGGGCAGATCATCCTTCCTTACGGCATGTCGGACCGCGCGGTGAGTTTCGCCACGATCCCTTTGAAGGAGATCCTTGCCGCGATGAAGTAAATCCGTCCGAACAGCTCCTATTATGCTATACTAGGAAAGTAAGATTGAAGCAGATAGTGCCAGATTTTAAATCGGACTACCTTCAAAAATAAAAACTTACGGATCAGCATAAGGAAAGTCATGAAAGGAAAAGTGAAGTGGTTCAACGATCAGAAAGGGTACGGATTCATCACGCCGGACGACGGCTCGAAAGACCTGTTCGTCCATCATTCCGCCATCCTCGCCGAGGGCTTTAAGAGCCTTGCCGAGAACCAGGCCGTGGAGTTCGACACGACCGAGTCCGACAAGGGCCCGAAAGCCGCGAACGTCAAACCCATCGTCTAGATCGAACTGAGTTTCAGAGAGCCCGTGCCTCCAGCGAGGCACGGGCTTTTTGTCTTATATGCTGACCCCCTAATGCCGGAACCATCGGACCGCCACGGGCCCCGCGATCACGGCCCAGCAGAGTCCGGACATCAGGAGCGCGACCAATACCGCCGCGCTGGCCATGTCCTTGGCCTGCCCCGCCAGCGGGCTGTGTTCCATGGAGATGCGGTCGACCGTGGCTTCTATCGCCGAGTTCAGAAGCTCCACCAGAAGTACCAGCATCATCGATGACACCAGAGCCAGGCGTTCCATGCCGCTGACGGGCAGCAGGACCGATACCGGGACGAGTATCGCGGCCGCCGTGAGCTCCTGGCGCATGGCCGCCCCATTGCGGATGGCATGGCGGAATCCCGCGCACGAAAAACAGAACGCCTTGTACAGGCGTTTGACGTCCCATATCGACATCGGACTATTCTATCACAAATGGGCCGGCAGGAAGGTGACGGGGCCGTTGTCCATGCATCCCGCCGGTAAAAAAAGTATCATATGGATTCATTCATTACAATCACCGGCCAAGGAGAGCGTGTCCATGTCCATCCTGACAAAGAACATAAGAAGCGTCAAAAAAATATTCTCGGACGGCATCGAAGTGGACAGCAGCGCCTATGAGGTATTGAGCGATGCCGCTAAAGCCATAAAAGGGGTTCCGGGGCTCTGTCTGGAGATGGGGACCCGCCGGGCGGGGAGCGCGAAGATCATCATCAACGCGCTGCTTGAAAACGGGGACTTGGGACGGTCGCTCCTGTGCGTGGATCCCTACGGCGACATGGTCCACGCCAACGAAGAGGGCAAATTCGCCCGCGTCGATTATACCAACGACATGCGGAAGGACACCCAGCGCAACCTATACAGATATGCCCATGGGAAGCCCGTCAACGTTTATCTTCTGATCCTGGAAGATATCGAATATTTCAAGCGGTTCCCGGACGGTTACCCGGTCTACGACAAGACCAAGCATTTGATGGACCGATACGCCCTGGTCTTCTTTGACGGCCCGCACGACATCCAATCGGTCCTGACGGAGATAGAGTTCTTCAAGTCCCGCACGCCCAGGGGGGGGATGTGGGTGTTCGACGACATCAACAAATACCCGCACGACGAAGCCGTCGAGCCCAAGCTTTTCGAACTGGGCTGGAAGCTCGCCGCCAAAAAATCCCCCAAAGCGTCCTACGTGAAGGTCAAAGGATAGAAGGAAAAAAGTCCGGGATGTTGACACAAAGCGTCATCCTGCGCTCACGCCTGTCTCCTGCGGAGATCGAGGACAGACTCCGTCAGATCATCCGGGCAAGACGGACCCCGTCCGAGTTCTTTACGCGCAGGGTTCCATACCGCCCCGCCGGGGTGAAGTTCGTCGGTGAGCTCAGCGCGGGCCGGTTCATGCTCCGCCGCCTGCGTGAAGAGATATTCAACGAGCCGGGAAGCGACAGCTCTTGCGCCGCCGTGCGGGGACACATAACGCCTTCACCGGAGGGCTCCGAGATCAGGATCGCGTTCACGTTCGCGTGGGATGCCGTGCTCATCATCACGCCCCTCATTGCCGCCCTCGCCGGCATCATCATGGCGAACATCGGCCGCTTCCCGCTCGGCGTGCACCTTATCTTTTTGGCGGCGCTCTCCGGGGTCTGCGGCTATGGCTACGTCGCATTCCGCATGGACTGCGCCCGGTGCCTGTCGCACTTCCAAAAGGCGCTCGGAGAGGGCGCGGCTGATGGCGCGCCTTCGGAACACACGACCGAGCCCTCCGGTGCCCTCCCCCGATTCACCTGGCCCGGATCACTGGCGCGGCTGGTCCTGGGACTGATACTCGTATCCGCCGGCGGGATCCTCGTATATGGGGGCTTCATGATTTTACGGGCAGGCATCTCCAAAGGTTCGTTCATCACAAGCGCCCTCATCGGCGTCCCGGTCATTCTCTTGGGACTCATCTTCCTGATGCCGCTTTACGACCTCGTGGCCATGAGATCCAGGATATGGATGTTGATCGGGCGCCTGGGCCGCGTCAGCCCGAGCGACGATCCGCGCCGCAAGCATCTGGATTGATCCTCACCCATGTCTATTAGGTAAGCGTCCCCTGATTGTCCGGGGGAGACGTTTTACGGCCCGCGCGCGAATCTGATATAATGGGACAAGCGAATCAATTGAGGTGAGAATATGTCCAAATTGAAACAACAGGTCATACAGATGATCAAGAAGCTCCCCGACAAGGTGTCCGTGGACGACATTATCGGAGAGCTTTACTTTCGGCTCCAGGTGGACAAGGGATTGAGCGAGCTCGACCGTGGAGAGGGGGTTCCCCACAAGGAAGTGGTCAAGCGCTTTTCCAAGTGGCTAAAGAGATAAAGTGGTCCCCCCGGGCCATGAAGGGCCTGGAAGAAATCTGTAATTTCATCAGTCAAGACTCTCCCCATTACTCCGCGGTCTTCGCGAAAAGAATCTTCTCAATTATTCAGGGCATTCCTGACTTTCCCTACGCTGGGCGGATGGTTCCGGAGTATGGCATCGGGAACTTGAGGGAAAAGCTTTACCAAGATTACAGAATCGTCTATCGCATCAAGAAAGACGCCATTGAAATCGCCGCCATCACGCATGGCGCTCGGATTCTCAAGGATATTCGATGAGGACTGCAAATTTTGGGCGAGGGGGTCTTTATTGGCCCGAACTTCATTTTGGCGGGCGCGCGCGCACGGTTTACCGTCGAAAAGCCGTTTAATTTGTTTTTTGCCCGGCCCTCTTGTACAAATTGGGGTCAACTCTACTCCGAAGCTAGAAAGTCCTTTGAGCAACTCCAGGAATGATATCAAATTAAGAAGCGGCTGCTTTGGCGGCTCTCTGGCAATCTTCGTCATCTCCTGATAAAATAGGCCCATGTCCTTGGATCGGGGGTGTCCCCCGAACGCGTTCCGGAAGGAGGAAATCGAATGCTGACCTTGTTCTTTTTGAGTTTCGCGATGCTGACGAGTTGGGGGGCGCTCCGCTCCGTTTTCGAGCATCCGGCGACGACCCTCGCCAGGATCCGCGAGGGCAATGTCTGGGGTTTTCGTTTCTCCCAGGTCTTTTGCCTGATCAGCCTGCTCGTCGTCCAAGCCAGTCTCTTCGGCGCGTTCGGAACCGCCGACTTCTCGGGGCTCTCGCTCCTCCTCTATCTCGTCATCATCTGGGAAGCGGTCTGGATCGCCTTATTCTGGGGTCATTGGGCGACGGATTTCCTGGCCGAGCATCTCGGGGTCGCGTTCGGCATGAAACTGTTGTCGGCCGGTCAGGGGTTGCTCATCCTCGCTTTGATCGTGGGGTGGCTGGGTTTCGGGCCCGCGGCGGAGGAATTCGTCACCGGCGCCACCGCCCAGAAGGTCCTGGAAGTCGGCGAGGCGTCCCCTAAAAGCTTCACCGGCCATTGGCGCTTCACGCGGACCTCGCCTTCGGGGGAGAAGCTCGAGGAGTCGCTCGATGTCCATGTCAGCGGCAAGGATTTCGTCATCGTCAAAAAGATGGGGAAGTTCCAGGAAGCCGGCATCTATTTCGGCGGACAGTTGACGGAGGTCACCAGCATCCCGGGCGCCGGGCAGCGCCATGTATCTGCCGAAGGGTCGGTCCCGGTGCTCATCCGCGCCAAGATGTTCTGGCTCCCCACGGACGGCCTCAAGGAGTCCGCCGACCCATCGAGTCCCCCGGGGTCCCGGCCCGCGACGCTTTTCGAGCGCGATCAAGCCGGCGCCGCGCCGGGCGCGTCGTTCAAGGAATGGGTGGATAAGGAGACCCATCTCGTTTTGTACCGGGAGAACCGTTTCGGCGTTCAGGGAGAGTCCTTGGAATTGACGGGGCTGGAGGTCGGGCCTGTCGACGCGTCTGTTTTCAACCCTGAGGCGTACTGAAGCCAGGAGAAACCCATGTAGTCAGGGGACACCCCGCTTGATTCAACCGTTGGGCCGTGAAATTCTACACAGGTTGACATAATTCCCCGCCCTCCAACCGCTCTCCCCGCGGTATTATGGTAATGACAAAATGTAAAGGGAGGGCGCAACGTCTAAGATCACCGCAAGAGATTTCCCTGGGAATTCACCCCTTGAAATAATTCAGTATATAGAATATACTTACTTAGGAATAATGCCATGACCATCGGCTATTATCCCGGTTGGCTCACTGGCTTCGTTCGCGATGAGCTCAATGAACTGAGAAACGATGGACAGAGAAAGAAGGCGGCTGCCAAGATAGACTTCGATCTTCACATGCTTGAGACGACTTGGCCGCGGCCGCAATTCGTGTCCATAAAATCTTTGAAAGGGCATGAACCGTTATATGAGCTTATCCGGGAGTATCAGGGAATCGCCTATAGGGTTTTCTTCTGTGCGAAGGGACAAGAGATTTGGCTGCTCCATGTCATCGAGAAGAAAAAACAGAAGACGCCTGCAGGGGATTTGAACTTGGCCTTTGACCGGATGCAGGATGTTCTTAATGGAAAAGTTAGGAGGCCCTAGATGAAAAAGAATGTGATCGCTCCCTTTGATCGGGATGTTGTAAAGCACCTTAAAAGGGATCCCGAATATGCCGCGGCATACCTGGAAGAACTGGCAAAAGCCCCATTACCCTTACAACTCGCCATCCTTCGCCGCATTCGCGGCTTCACTCAAGAGAAAATGGCGGCCGGTCTTCACGTCAAACAGGCGTATATTTCCAAGCTTGAAAAACTCGGATCTAATCACCTTGTAAGAAATTATGAGAAAGCGGCGCGGATGTTACACGGCCGCATAGCGATCATTCCGGAGGGCATGAAACTCGTCCCAGCTTGATAATTTAGCAGGGGAAAAAATTGGGTGGGCCGCTTTCTGATGCTATTAAATCTAGGGAAGCGGCACTTCCTCGCTGAAGCTCGGCCGCACCTCGCTCCGTCTTCCCCGTTTTGTGGAGAGTGCCCTGTCCCACCGCCAGAGGCGCTGGGACTGCCCCCTTTGGGGGTTCGGCGCTGCGCAGAGCTTCGCGCCCTGTGAGAGCCGCGTTCAAAAGCGTCAGTCATGGGCATCACCGTAAGGCAAAGAGGAATTTATTCTTAAGAGTTAAAGGCCTGATGCTTGCGCGCGCGGGCCGCCAGAAGGGCGTTGAAGCCCTTCTGGCCGCCTTAAGGCGGCTCTCTGGGCTAGAGAACGACGGCCAGCCCCTTCTCCACCAACTCCTGGTTCAAATACCGCCCGGTCTTAAAGACTTTTGCCTTGTCGGGGTCATCTTCCAAAGAATAGAACACATGCCCCACATAACCTCAAATACTCCCTGATCCGGGTCTCAAACCCCAGGTCGATCCAAAGGCGGTCGGCATCTTCGTCTTTATGGGCCGATTCAGGAGCGACGAGGCGGTAGGTATAGAGGGTTCCTTTCTTGGGGAAAAGTTTGGCGATACGGGGTCCTGCGGCTTCGCCGTTTGAAAAGTCCCGCACTTCCTGCCGGATTTTCTGCGCCAGTTCTTCGGAAGTCCAGTTGGCCTTTTCCGCCCGCTTCATGAGGGCTATGCGGGTTTCCTTGTCCGGGACCGTGATCAGCTCGCGGTAGTGGGCCCAGGACAGGTTCTCAGGTAAAGATAGTTGCCGTCCGGCAACTATCTCAAAGGATTGGGCAAACCTCAAACAGCGCCAAAGGACGCTTGCGCTTACCTCAAGGTCCTCTGCGAGCTTCCGGGTGACTTGGTTACCGTAATGCTCGCTCCGGGAGCCGTATTGCGAGATGTGCTCGGCTATGAGTTTCCCGGCCCGCCAGTAAGTGTGGACCTTGGCTTTTTCGATTTCCCTGCGTCCGAGAAGAAGCGCTTCCTCAACTTGCTTGCGGAGTGCGGGATAGTCTGATACTACTACGGTGATGGTCTTATTCAATTACTGAAGGGGGAATATTGGGGCATCATTTTTGATGTTCTGGCCTTATCACAGGGCTCTACATGCCTTTCCCAAAAATGCCCCCTATAAATAGCCACGCATAAACGAATGGTCGCGCAATATATTGTCCCGTCTTTTTAGCGGTTCTTCCCAACCATGTATTATGCAATCTAATAATTTTGTACCCACGCATATTATAGTCCGTGTCTTTTATGTTTTCGTCGATATGATAATAACTCTCCGATTTAATCCTTCCGTTTGGATAATATGTTTTGTAGGGTCCAACGATCTTATTATTTTTAAAAGTCCGTATTAGTGTAAATTCATTAATCTTACTCTTTGCCTTTCCATCAGGGACATTTCCCGAATAATTACATTTATAAGGATTATATGAACAAGTCTCCCTGGCAATTTCATGGTCACCATCAGAATAAACTGTAATAATCTCATAGTGGTTATAGTCTTCGCCACGAGACTCTTCAAACCTAAATGCAATATTAGTATCTATATCCTCTTGTGATAATCTTTCAAGATTTCTATGAAATGGAGAACACCCGATGAATAGAGGAAGAAAGCAAATAATAATTGGACTAAGCTTGAATTTAATAAACTACATCCTCCGCAAGAATGCCTTGGGCGTAAGGATGTCTGTTTCAGAAACTCTCTTGAGGACCAGCAGGTCTTTGTCCCCGCTCAAAAGGACTTTTGCCCCGGCGCTGACGGCGCAGTGAAGGAATTTGTCGTCATCCGGGTCCCGGCAAAGCCGGAATACCCCTTCCGGGTGGATCAAGACGCAATGCCGCACGATGAATCCGTTCCAATCCTCCGACAAGCCCGTCGGCCTCTTGTGCTCCATTTCTGCCAGCACACGCCCATATTCCTCAAGGATCGGTGGGCTTACCACGACTTCGATCCGTTCCTTCGCCCAGAGTTCAAGGATGCGGCTTGGCGCTCCGCCCCAGAATATCCCCGACACCAATACGTTGGTGTCAAGAACGATTTTCATTGCGGACTTTCTTCAGCACCTTGGCAACGTCGCTCTTTTTAAGTTTGGCCTCTTTAGCGTATTGCCGGCTTCTCTTCATCAGGGCCTGGAACGCCTGCAGCCGGGGCTTGCGGAGGGGTTTCAAAAGCATGTTATCCCCATCCGTCAACACCATCAGCTTGGACCCGTTGAGCAAGCCCATCTCATGCCGGATGGAAGCCGGGATCACAACCTGTCCTTTAGAAGATATCGTCGTCACATCCATTCCTTTCATAAAGCGCCCTCCTAGTAAGATATTCTTACTATAAACATACCACTCTTTCCAGGAAAATGCAAGGGCGCGCTTGGTGCGCTGGCGCCTTGAACTCACAGGACCAGGTGAGATTTCCGCCCCTAGGGGCGGAATTGTAGGACTTAAAAAAATGGACGCAGCGGTAAAGGGTGTTGTCGTCCACTCCCAGCTCTTCGGACAGGTCCTCCATGATGGACTCCCCGTACTTGGCGTTGTCGGTCAGCCCCTCGTGGGAGATCCTCTTCCCAATCTCCCAGTAGGTCAGCACCAGCTCCCGGCCGGCCGCCTCCTGGGCGCGGGTCCTGCCCTCCGCAATCATCTTGCGGATGTCTGCCACCAGCCTGGCGTACGCCGACTCGCTTAGGACTTTCCCCTCAGCCATTTTTGCCTCCCTTTGGGCTAAAAGCTATCTCCGTACGCGTTACGCGTAGGAGAAATCCTTGGATGACTGTCACGGAATTAATCTAGCATAGGCAGGATTCGGAGTCAACTTAAAGGATGTCAGGAAGCTCCTTTCTATGCTAAAATCCAATGCGGCGGACAAGATTGAATATCACCCATGATTTTTTTAGCAAGAAATTTCAAAGAGTTGTAATAGATATTCGATCCAGCGCAGAATAAAGATGAGAGGGGGTTTTTCTCGACAAAATATGCCCAATTCTCTGAAAGCATTTCAACCCAAACATAAAATTCTCATTGTAGATGATGAGGATTGTATTCATGATTATCTTTCTCAAATTCTCAAACTACACGGGTTTATAATTTTCAACGCTTGGAGCGGTCAACAGGCAATTGATCTTGTCAAAAAACATCACCCATCTTTGGTCATGCTCGACCTAGTGCTGAACGATGGCGAAGACGGTCTCGTGACATGTCAACGCTCGAGAGCTCTTCAAAGTGGCTGGAAAATGAATATCATCATGCTGACCGCATCGCATGAGCAGCACTTCGAGATAGCGGGTTATAATTACGGCGCAGACGCTTATCTCACTAAACCTTGCGATCCAGATAAGATTCTTGCGGTCATCAATGCTCAATTGAGGAATTTGGGCAACATGGCAGATGGCAATTTACCTTCGATTTCAATGCAATCAAATGCCGGGACACCGTCTCGCGACATAGAAAAGCATGGGTTTCTGGTTTGCTTGACGACAAGCCAAGTTTTATACAAGAAGAAAAGAATTAGAAATCTA
>MGUS01000099.1:19470-19941 GCA_001800085.1 Elusimicrobia bacterium RIFCSPLOWO2_01_FULL_60_11
GAATTCAGGGTTTTAGCTTGCCTTTTAAAACGCGCCCCTTCCCCCATGATGACAGAGGATTTTCAAAAGGAAGTTTGGGGCGACTGTCCTGCATTGGAATTGCATACCATCAGTACGCATATCCACAACCTAAAGAAAAAATTACCCTTTCCTGCGGCCAAAATGATTCATTCTGGCCCCAAGGGATGCTATCGCATCATGTTTTAATTGTAACCCAACATGATGACGATAATTTTATGAAAGATAAGATTAAAGGAACAAAGCCATTTCTTGCTACCGAGTCTGCAAATACTAAACTTTCCACATTACTGGCAATACTTGCCTGCATCACGCTGCCGATTCTTATCTATTCCAATGCATTGCATACCCCTTTCTTTTACGATGATATTGCCAATATTGCTGAAAATCCGGATATTAAACAGCTGTCAAATCTCAAGTCGAGATTGATCCATCGCTCCAAATATACGGCCC
>MGUS01000099.1:19967-21221 GCA_001800085.1 Elusimicrobia bacterium RIFCSPLOWO2_01_FULL_60_11
ACTTTTCTCACATTAGCGTTGAACTATCATTTTGGGAAACTGGATACTTTTGGATATCACATGACCAATCTTCTGCTGCACTTGATGAACGCATTGCTGATATTCTTTTTAACGCGGAAGGTCCTCTTTCATCATCGCTCAAAAAGTTTTGATTCGCCTCCCGGCGTTAGTTCGAGTTCACATGAAAACGGCCGGCTGATAATTACGCATGTGCCGTTATTGACTGCTTTGCTGTTCGCCTCTCACCCCATAAACACAGAGGTCGTCACATACATCAGCCACCGTTCGGACAGTTTGGCGACCTTGTTTTACCTGATGTCCCTGCTTTTGTTCTCGGAAAGCCGGGAAGGCAGAATGCTTTTCTACCCTTTTTCGCTGTTGTGTTTTGCTCTTTCGCTCTTGTCAAAACAAATCTCGGCGACCCTGCCCGCAATCGTGCTTATGTTTGATTTTATTTTCTTGAGCGATTTTAATGTAAAAAAAGTGGCGGAGAAGAAGTTTTACCACATTCCATTCTGGGCCATTCTCGCGGCCTTTGTCGCATTCAGGTATTTTTACTTGGGGAAGATCGGAGATCCGGGAGTGGCCACATACAAAACATGGACTTCTTATACGTATTTCATCACTCAATTTTATGTCATAGTAAATTACATAAAGTTGCTGCTTGTCCCTTATGGACAGTCCGCTGAGCACTACATTCTTCCTGCGCGGACGATGTATGATCCCAGAATTGTCTTATCCGTCGCTTTTTTAACCATTTTTATTTTCTCGGCCTACAAATTTTCAAAAAAGCGCCAGGATTTATCTAAAATTATTTTGTTTTCCATTTTCTGGTTCTTTGTCACCCTGAGCCCGACTTCCAGTTTTCTGCCCGTCAATGACGCGATGGTCGAGCGGCGGCTTTATCTGCCGGGATTTGGTTTCTGTCTGGCCTTAATGCTGGTTTATGTTTCAATTTTCGGGGAATTTATCTTCCCCCTGTTGCTCTATATACTCATCCTAAGTACCCTGACCTGGAACAGGAACAAAATCTACATGGAACCTACGCTTGCATGGCAGGATGTGATTTCAAAATACCCGGGGTTGAAAATGACGGCCAGAGCGCATGCTAATCTAGGAAATTTATATAAAGCGCAAGGGGATTATCAAAAATCCTTCATTGAATATAAGAAATCCATTGACCTGGATCCTAATTTTACCAATGGGTATGTAAATTTGGGCATTTTGTATTTGGACCAGAAAAATTATGTCAAA
>MGUS01000100.1:0-373 GCA_001800085.1 Elusimicrobia bacterium RIFCSPLOWO2_01_FULL_60_11
TTGACCGTGAGCGTGGCCGAGGGCCGCCACGCGTACAATTTCGTTGTGGACGGCAAGACCATCCGGGACCCCTCGGCGAAAGCGTCCGAGAACGTCCCGGGGCGCAAGATCCAGGCGTCCGTCCTCTCCGTGAAAGGAAACCCGTGAAGAACCTGTCCCTGGCCCTTTGCCTGCTCCTGGCCGCCACGGCTTGCCCCGGGCGCGGTCGAGGGGCATCCCCGGCCGAGAACAAGTTCAAACAGGACATGGCCTACTATCAGAAGTCGGCCAGATCGAAAAAATTGAACGCCAACGACCGCCTCTACATCCTCGAACGGTTCCGGGAAAAATACCGGGAAGCCGATTTCGACCTGACCCCCCTCTATTCGGAGAT
>MGUS01000100.1:586-8255 GCA_001800085.1 Elusimicrobia bacterium RIFCSPLOWO2_01_FULL_60_11
GCCAACCCGCCGGTCATCCTGATCTATCTCTACGGCACGAAGAACGCTTTGGAGCCCGCCTCGAAGAATTTTGCGGTGAAGACCGGCGCGATCCGCCAGTTCAGGGCGGACGAAGTCCCGGGCACGCCTCCCACGGTCAAGGTCCAGCTGGCCCTGCGCGAAGAGCGTCCCTACAGGTTGGAGAGGGACGGCACCCGCATCATCCTCACTTTGGAGAACGCGGAAGAGGCCTCCGCGCCCCCGGAACCGCCGCCGGCGCCCCCGGCCGAAGCGCCGGCGGAAGTGGCCGCATCCACCGCCACCCTCTCGATCTCCGTCATCGGGGCGGTCAAGACGCAGGGGCGCCTGGACGTCAAGCCGGGCACCAAACTGCTGGAGGCGGTCTATCTCGCGGGCGGTTTTTCCGATGACGCCGCGTCCGACCGCCTGCGCGTGGTGCGCAAGGACCAGGGCGAAAAGGTGACGATGCAGGCCACCGCCGCCCAGGCCAAGGACCTGGTCCTGAAAGCGGGAGACCTGGTCATCGTTCCCGAGACAAGCTCCATCAAGCAGAAGATATTCAACGGAAAAGTCGTTCCATGGGCCACCTTCTTCATCAGCATGGGCTTGGTTCTCGCCCTTCTAATTTAGTGAAAAAAAATCTCCCGCGCATCCTCGTTCCCCTCCTCATCTCGGCGCTGGCCCTTTGGGCCGCCACGCGGAACGTGCGGTGGGAGGAAGTGAAGCACATCCTGCCGCAGGCCCGGCTGTTCCCTTTGGTCCTGGGTTTTCTCATCTCGCTCGTCTCGTATTACCTGCGGGGATGGCGCTGGAAAATACTCCTCGCGCCCTTCCAGAGCGTATCCGTATGGACCCTCATCCGCTGGCAGGTGGGCGGCATCGTCATCAACAACCTCCTGCCCCTGCGCGCGGGGGAATTCGCCCGCGCTTACTGGGCGGGCCACAAGACCTCGGTCTCCAAGAGCGCAATACTCGCCACCGTCGTGGTGGAGCGGGTCTTCGACGTGGGCACGCTCGCCGTCCTCACCCTGCTGCTTCTCGCGGGAATGGGACTCTCCGACGGCAATCCCCTCATGACCCCCAAAAGCATGGCCCTTCTGTCATCCGCGGCGCTCACCGCCGGCTACGCGGCCTGGCGCGTCTTCGGAAAAGTCCGGAGCCGCCTGCCGGAAAAGATCTCCAAGATGGCGGATAACTTCATCTCCGGCCTCCATGTTCTGAAAGACGGCAAGGAGATCGCCAAGCTGGCCTTCCTTTCGCCCCTCATCTGGTCCATCGACATCGGGGCCGTGGCCGTGGCGTCCCGCTCCCTGGGACTGGACCTTTCCTGGCCGCAAGGCGGCCTCGTGATGGCGGGACTCATTCTGGGCGTGATGATCCCCGCGGCCCCGGGCGCCGTGGGCACCTATGAGGCCGGAGGCGTGCAGGCGCTCTCCTTGATGGGGTTCGACCCCACCCTGGCCTTCTCCTACGTCCTCCTGCTCCATGTTTTTCAGATGGGAGCGGCTTTTCTGCTGGGCATCCCCTCACTCATCATCGAAGGGTTCGACCCCAAACAGCTCTACCGCGAAATGAGCGGGACGGCCGGTTGACCTGACATGTACCTTCAATTCTGGAACTTGAAAGATAAACCCTTCGAGAACACGCCCGATCCGAAATTCTTCTACCATACCCAAGAGCATGAGGAAGGGCTATCCCGCCTTCTCTATGTAGTGCGCGAAGGCAAGGGCGCGGGCCTGCTCACCGGCACCTACGGCTGCGGGAAGACCCTTCTTTCCCGGGCGCTCACCCGCGAACTGGAAAGCGACCTCTACAAGGTGGCTTATGTCACCAACCCGCGCCTCTCGGACACGGAGATGCTCAAAAGCATCCTCCACTCCCTCGGGGGCGGCCAGATCCCCCAGGGCAAGGGGGAGATCCTGATCGCGCTCGAGAAGGTCATCCTGGCCAACGCCCGGGACGGCAAGAAGACCGTCATCGTGGTGGACGAGGCCCACGCCATCGAAGACCCGCTCCTGTTCGAAGAGCTCCGCCTCCTCCTGAATTTCCAGACGGAGGACAAGTTCCTCTTGACGCTGCTCATCCTCGGCCAGGACGAGCTCAAGCCGAAAGTGGCCCAGATCAAGCAGCTGGACCAGCGCATCGCTTTGCGGTTCCACCTCGAAGCCCTGGGCGCCGAAGAGACTGCGAGTTACGTGCACCACCGGCTCTTGATCGCGGGCGCCAAGTCCGAGATATTCGACGAGGGCGCCCTTTCCATGGTCTACCGCAGGAGCGGGGGGATCCCCAGGCGCATCAATCAGATCTGCGACATGGCATTGCTCACGGCCATGAGCCACAAGAGCCCCGGCGTCATCGAAGCCACGGTCGAAGAAGCCGTCGAGAGTTTGGAAAAATGACCGAACAAAAAGGATGTAAATGAAAACAAAAACAGTTCTATCAGTCATTCTGCTTTTTACTTGTCAAGTTTTGGAAGCGAGGATATCGTCCCTCTCGCCCCGGGCCTATTCCGAGCGGCTGGCTACGAAGCTGCACGGCCTGGACCCATCGGTGAGCGTTCAGAACGGATGGAACGGCATCACCCCGTCCGGCGGGGACAGGGATTCCGGATTCATCCTGGTCCCGTATCAGGTCACTTACGGAGCCCTGGAAAAGCTGGAGGTGGGCGCGTCCTGGGGCCTGCAGCATGTGTCCCGGAAGAACAAGAGCGACCAGTTCGGCATCAACGACCTTGTGATCGCCGGGAAATACCGTTTCTTCGACGCCGACCGCGCGGATCGGTCGCCCGGCTTGGACGCCGAACTGGGGTTCTCATTCCCCACGGCGAGCTTCGACAAGGGCCTGGGCACGGGGGCTTTCGGCGTGTTGTTCGGCTGGGGGCTGGCGCTGCCTCTGGACCCCGCCCGCCTGCAGGTCGGCATGGGTTACAGGTTGAACGGCGAAAATTCGGATGACGTGCGCCCGGGGAACGTCTTCTCCTACAGTGTCGGGGGGTCGCTCCCCTTGCCGCAAATCGACAAGGATTTTCACGTCATCGGGGAATTCAAAGGGTTCAACCATTCCAAGGACAAGCTGCGGGGGGCCTCCATAGGTTCCGACGCGGACGAGCTCTACCTGGCGCCCGGAGCGGCCCTGTCGCTCCCCCACGGCATGCGGGCCCTCGGCCAGGTCCTGATCGGGCTGACGACGGACAGCTCGGACGCGGGGTTCTCCTTCGAGCTCCAATTCTAAATGTGATAAAATGACCCTCGTGCGTGGAAAGCGAAAGATAAAACACGATCCGGAACTCTACAGGCTCGCCAGGCGGGTCATGCGGCTTCCTTTCAACAAGGAGGGCTCCGACAAAAGAAATGTTCCGGCAAGCAACTTTGCGCTCCTTCATCACTTTGCAAGAATAAAACCAATATGAAGTTCGTTGATGACTACGAATCAGTATTGAAGAAATTCAACTCAAAAAATATCCGTTATGTCGTCATCGGCGTTTTTGGCATCAATTACTATGCCAATGATCCCGGGAACAGGGTGCTTACTCAAGATTGTGACATCCTGTTGAAACCCCTGGTCAAAAATCTCCTGGATGCACTCAAGATACTGATGGCGGAAGGATTTAATTTGGAGTCGAACGGAGAACCGCTTGGCGATGTTGACGCATGGCTTGTGAAAAAACTGATCGAGCGTCGCTCAGTCGTCACGGCACGCAAAGGAGACGTTTTGAGGATCGATCTTGTCATTGAGGGCGGGGGAATCCCCTATTCGACTTGGGAAAAGAACCGAAGATTATTCAAAGCCGGAAACACAAGAATTTATGTGGGCGATTTACCTCAGTTGCTGCGCGCAAAAGAAAATGCCAATCGCGAGAAGGACCGAAAGTTCCTGGCACTCTATAAGATCCAGCTCAAGGAAATGCTGGATGCTCACAAACAAAAAACAAAAAAATGAACCGGATCTTGCTCGGCTTCACCACGGACAGCTCGGACGCGGGGTTTTCCTTGGAGCTCCAGTTTTGACAAGGTAGCATCCCTTGGCGAAAAAAAACCTCATCTGCATTTTTCTGATTTCCGTCCTGACCCTTGCCCTTCAGTTGCTTGAGACCAGGATCCTATCCGTACTTTACTGGCACCATCTTGTTTACTTCGTCGTCACGCTGGGCCTATTGGGAATGGCCGCGGGCGGGACCGCTCTTTCCGTCAGTAAAAAATTGAAGGAAATGGACGGACCGGACTTGTTCCGGTTATGCCTCGCGGGCTTCTCGATCTCAGAACTGTCCGGCATGCTGATCGTCGGGGGGCTCTCTTCCGCGAATGATTTTTTCGCTTCTTCTCAAAGCTTCTTCACTCTATTCGGCCTCGCGACATCCTATGTTCTGATCATGATCCCTTACTTTTTCTTCGGACTTTTGATCAGCGGTGAATTCTTCCGTCATCCCGGACAATCCGGACAGATTTACCTTTTCAACCTGACGGGATCCGCCGCGGGGTGCCTGCTCTACGTGCTTTTGATCCGGCCTCTGGGCGCGGAACTCTTTTTGGTGTTGATATTCGCGGCGGGGGTGCTGCCCGTCATACTGACGGCCCCCGGATGGGGTCTTCCAAGCAGGGCCGCCGTTGCCGTCATCCTCCTGGCCGTTTCCTGGACGGGATATCATGGCCTCCGTTTCTTGCCTGAAAGGAACAAGCAATATTGGACTCTTTTTGAAAATTCCGCGGTGGAGTTCTCGGAATGGAATGCGATATCCAGGATCGACGTCCTCTCGAACCGGGACCGGGATGAAGGCTACAAAAGGATATTGATCGACGGGGACGCGCAAACTCCCATGCTTCATGTCGACTTGGCCGCGTTGACCCCGGATTCTCTTCTCTACGTTCCCCGGGATTTCGTCTACCTGTTGAACAGGAGAAGGATCCCCGAAAAGGCGCTGATCATAGGATCGGGCGGGGGATCGGACGTGTTGGCGGCATACAAGTACGGAGCCAAGGAGATCGACGCGGCCGAGATCAATCCGAGCATCGTCAAGCTCGTGACCGGATATTATTCTTCCTATATTGGCGGCGTTTTCAAGCAGAAGAACGTCAACCTTCACCTTGAAGACGGCAGGAGCTTCGTCAGAAGGACCGGCAAGAAATACGACGCCATCGTCCTCTTCGGAGTGGACAGCCTTGCGGCGCTTTCTTCGGGAGCTTATATCCTGATGGAAAGCTACCTCTACACCCTGCAGGCTTTTTCAGACTATTGGAGCAAACTGGACGAGGACGGGATCATCCAGATCAGCCGCTGGTTCTATCGCGATGTGCCCCGAGAGACTTTGAGGGCGTTCATCACCGCTTACCGCATGCTCCTTCTCAACGGTGTGAAAGACCCCTCCGCCCACCTGCTCGTCCTGTCGGATTCGGCTCTCTGGCAGCGGGACCAGCCTTTCGGGTATCTCTTTATCTCCAAAAGACCTTTTGAATTGGAACAGCTCCGGCGGCTCGGAGATTGGCTCCAGGCAAGGCGGCTGACGTTCGACCTGATCTACTCTCCTTTTTCCCTGAAGGAAGAACACGCGCCTTCCTCCCCATTCGACCAATTCGCGCGGGCCGCCGCGGAGGGCAGGGAGGAATCTTTTTACCGCGATTACCCTTTTAACGTGAAGCCGGTGACCGATGACGATCCTTTCTTCTTTCAATATGGAAGGTGGTCCCATGCTTTCAAGCCGTATCCGGACCGCCCGGGATATTTCGATTCCATCCAGGGAAGATGGCCTTTCCTCGTGCTTTTGATGCTGGTCTTTCAAACGGTCGTTCTCACGGCCTTTCTGGTCGGGTGGCCCTGCTGGAAACTGAGCCGGAAAACCGGGAACTTCAGAACGCACATTCCCATCCTCGCATATTTCTCTCTTCTGGGGATCGGGTTCATGTTCGTGGAGATGTTCTTCATACAGAAATGCGTGCTTTTTCTCGGACACCCCATCTACTCGATGGCGGTGACCATCCCGGCTCTCCTGGCAGGGGCGGGGCTGGGCAGTTTCGCGCTCAAGCGGAAGTGGAATAATGCCGGCGCGTGGCTGGTCATCCTGGGAGCGTGGTCGCTGGCAAGCTGGATCATCGCCATGCGTCCGGAGACGGCGCAGTTTTTGCTTCAACACGCGATCCCCTTGAGGATAGCCGCCGTCTGCGCTCTTATTTTTCCGGTGGGAGCGCTCCTTGGAATGCCTTTCCCGTTCGCCATTAAAAAACTCATCGGGTTCACCGAAATCATCCCCATCGCCTGGGCCGTCAACGGAGGCATGTCCGTCGTTTCTTCGGTATTGGCCGTCGTCCTGGCAATGACTTTCGGGTTCCAATCGCTGGTCTTATCGGCCCTTGCGGCTTATTTTTTGGCTTTTGTTTTTTTCCGCATATGGGTCCGGCGGACCGCGATCAAGACTTAAGCAGGGTTCTCCTTGGAGCTCCGGTTTTAGTATAATACGGACACCAGTTCACCCTAGGTAAAACTCTCAAATAAACAGGAGTCGAGTCCATGTCTAAATCGCACAAGGATTTTTTATCCGTTCTGGATTTTTCCAAAGAGGAGGTCTCTGTCCTCTTCAAAGAGGCCGCGCGCCTTAAAAAAGAGGGGAAACAGGGGGGTGCCGGCTCGCTCGCGGGCAGGACGCTCGCCCTCATCATGCAGAAACCCTCCACGAGGACCACCGTCTCCTTCGCGGCCGGCATGGCCCAGCTGGGGGGCACGCCCCTCATCTTGAACTCGCAGGAGCTCCAGCTCAAAAGGGGGGAGTCCCTCTCGGACACGGCGCGCACGCTTTCCCAATATGTGGACGGCATCATGATCCGCGCCAACAAGCAGGATGAGATCGAAGAACTCGCGCGGTTTGCCTCCATCCCCGTCATCAACGGGCTGTCCGACAAGGAACACCCCTGCCAGATCCTCTCCGACATCTTCACCCTCTGGGAGGCCCGGGCGGGCGGAAAGATAGAGGGTTTGAAGGGGATGAAGATCGCTTACCTGGGCGACGGCAACAACGTGGCCCATTCCCTCATCCTGGCCGCGTCTTTGCTCGGCATGGAGATATCCGTGGCATCCCCGAAAGGATATGAGCCCGAAAAGGAATTCGTTCAGAAGGGCAAAGTCACCGTCCTGGCGGACCCCCTGAAAGCGGCCGCCGGAGCCGATGTGCTCTACACGGATGTCTGGGCTTCGATGGGCAAGGACGAGGAGCGGGAAAAACGGAAAGAGATCTTCATGCCCTACCAGGTGAACGCCGCGCTCCTGGCGGCGGCTTCAAAGGACGCCCGGGTGATGCACTGCCTGCCCGCGCACCGGGGGGAAGAGATCACCGAGGAAGTGATGGAAGGCCGGCAATCCATCATCTTCGAGCAGGCCGGCAATCGCCTGCACGTGCAGAAGGCGATCCTTCTCTACCTCTTAAAAGACCTCTGAAATTCCGCCCATCTGGGATACCAGGGCTGGATCTTCTTCCAAAAACCGAACAGGGACGTGCTCGGAAAGACCTGCACACGCCTCATCTCGAATAAGTCCGCTTCCTGCCGCAACGGCCCGGAATCCGTGGCCAGAGCGCACCCATAGCCCGCCTCCCGTGCCCATCTTTTGACGTCGGTGTTCAGTCGCCCGTAAGGGTAGCAGAGCGGGATGTCTTTGCGGCGGGTCAATTCTTCCAGTTTTTTCAGGG
>MGUS01000101.1:0-4799 GCA_001800085.1 Elusimicrobia bacterium RIFCSPLOWO2_01_FULL_60_11
AGCGGGAGATGCCTTTGACTTCGAAATAGCAGTCCAGCTCCAGGTTCTCCTCGAACTTCTGTTTCTGGTCGTCGTAAAGGATGGAATAGATCAGCCGCTTGGATTCGTCGGCCGAGATCTCGGGCAGGTCCACCAGGGAAACGATGGCGCCGCCATACCGAACCATGGGCGGGCGCCCGATCACCATGTGAAGGTCGGATGCCCCGCGTTCGACGGCGGCTTTCAGGATGTCGATGAATTCCATGACTGTCTCCTTTAGATTTTGACCAGCGCCTTCATGTCCCGCACCGCGCGCTCCAGGCCCGTGAACAATGCCCGGCTCACGATGGAAAAACCGATGTTGAGCCCGTTCATCCCGGGGATCCGCGCCACGCGCCGGACGTTCCCATAACCCAAGCCGTGTCCCGCGTTCAAAATAAGGCCCAGGCGCCGGGCTTCCTTTCCCGCCGCGGCCAGCTTGGCAAATTCGCGCCTTTGCGCCGCTTTGCCTTTCGAGTCCGCGTAGCGCCCCGTGTGGAGCTCCACGCAGTCGGCCCCCGCGAGGGCCGCCGCCCGCACCTGCCGGATGGAAGGATCAACGAAGATACTAACAAGGATTTCGGCTTTCTTCAAGGCAAGAATTTTTTTCTTCAGGTCGGGGACGCGGGACGCGGCATCCAGCCCCCCTTCCGTTGTGAGTTCCTCCCTCCGTTCCGGCACCAGGCAGGCCTCTTGGGGCCTCACTTTCCGCGCGAAGGCCACCATGGCTGATGTGGCCGCCATCTCGAGGTTCAGGGGCAGCCGCACTTTCCTCCGGATGGCCCGGACGTCCTTCTCCTGGATGTGGCGGCGGTCTTCCCTTAAATGGACCGTGATGCCGTCGGCGCCCGCCTTCTTCACGGTCCCGGCCGCCTGCAGCGGATCGGGGAAATCCCCCTTCCGCGCCTGCCTCACCGTGGCGATGTGATCGATGTTGACGCCGAGCCTGGGCATCAGAGCAGGTCCTTTTGGGCCGCGGCTTCTATGGCGTGAGCGATGGTCCGCGTGCGCTCATCCGTGTCGGCCTCCACCATGATGCGCAGCAAAGGCTCGGTGCCGGAATAGCGCACCAGCACACGGCCCGAACCCTTCAGCCGGGCCTCCGATTCGCGGATGGCTTTCGCGAGGCCGGGACATTGCTCGATGGGGACTTTCTCCCTCACTTTCATGTTCAGAAGGACCTGCGGATATTTGGGCAGCATCTCCGTGAAGACCGAGAATTTTTTTCCGGATTCCCGCGCCAGGCTCAAAAGTTGGAGAGCGGTGAGTATCCCGTCGCCGGTGGGAAGGTGGGTTTTAAAGATGATGTGGCCCGACTGCTCGCCGCCCAGGACCGCGCCGGATGTCTCCAGGGCGTCCGAGACGGCCTTGTCGCCCACGGGCACGGTGAGCACCGTGATGCCGGCCTTCTCCATCTCCTTGTGAAAGCCCAGGTTGGCCATGACGGTGGCGACGACGGTGTTCTTTTCAAGCTCCCCCGTCTCCTTCAGGTGCTTGGCGGCCAGGGCGATGAGGACGTCGCCGTCCATCACGCGCCCCTTCTCATCCGCGAAGAGGACGCGGTCGGCGTCCCCGTCAAAAGCGCAGCCCCCGTCCGCCCCGGTCTCCAATATCTTGGCTGACAAGGACTTGGGGTGGAGCGCCCCGCAGCCGTCGTTGATGTTCCTGCCGTCGGGCGAATCGTGCAGGGCGTGGACTTTGGCCCCCAGGGACCTGAAGATCTCCGGGGCGACCTTGGACGCGGAGCCGTTGGCGCAGTCCAGGACCCAGTTCAAGCCCTTGAGAGAAAAATCGGGCGGCAGGGTGCCCAGGAGGAATTTTTTGTAGCGGTCGGCGGCATCTTTGAATGCGTGTGCCATAACTGTAGGGGCGGGTTTCAAACCCGCCCGTACGGAATCCGCCCCTACGGTCGTTTCAATCTCCCTTTCCCAATCGTCCGGGATCTTCCTGCCGTCGGATGAAAAGAGCTTGATGCCGTTGAATTCCGAAGGGTTGTGCGAGGCGGAGATCACGGCGCCGGCCAGGAAACCGCCTTCCCTTAATAGCGCCGATACCGCGGAGGTGGGGATGACCCCCGCCGAATGGACTTCCAGTCCCGACGCGGCGAATCCCTTCATCAGCGCGTCCTCGATCCAGCCGCAGGATTCCCGCGTGTCCTTGCCGGTCAAAATCTTGGATGAAGCCCCGCCCTTGGCTCGGAGGACACGCCCCGAAGCGGCGGCGATCCTCTCCACGGTCTTGGGCGTGAGCGGCTCCTGGCCCGCGACCGCGCGGATCCCGTCCGTGCCGAAAAGCCGCCGGCTCATGCCCGCACGGCCTTCAAGACTTCCAGGGCCTTGCGCGTGGCGCCCACGTCATGGACCCTTAAAATCGACGCTCCCTGGAGCGCGGCCCAGACGGCCGCGGCCAGACTGCCCTCAAGGCGTTCTTCGGGAGGGAGCGGAACGCCGTTCTTTGAGAGGACTCTGCCGATGAACGATTTTCTGGACGCCCCCACCAGGACCGGGCAGCCCAGGGAAAGGAATCTTTTCAGACCGCCCATGATCCGGAGGTTGTGTTCCGCGGTCTTTCCGAACCCAAGGCCCGGGTCTACCACGATCTTCGATCTGGGGAATCCCTGACGCACAAGCGAGCGGACCCTGCCCGCCAGATAGGCCTGGACCTCGCCGACGACATCCCGGTATCTCGCCAGCGATTGCATGGTGGAAGGTTCCCCCCTCATGTGCATGAGGACGACGAAGGGTTCACGCTTGAGCACGGTATCCACCATGCGCGGGTCGCGCTCCAGCGCGGAGACGTCGTTCACCATCGAAGCGCCCGCATCCAGAGCGGCGAGCGCGACGGCGGACTTTTGGGTGTCTATGGAAACGGGGGTCTTGGGGAATTTTCTGCGGAGAGCTCTCACGACGGGAAGGGTCCGCCCGATCTCTTCGGACTCCGAGACGGGCCGCGACCCGGGCCGCGTGGATTCGCCGCCGACGTCGATCCAGTCGGCGCCTTCGCGGATCATGGCCTCGGCATGCTTCAAGGCCCCTTTCAGGGTCCGGTGCCTGCCGCCGTCGTAAAAGGAATCGGGCGTGACGTTCAAGACGCCCATCAGGAGCACTTTGGAAGGAGAACGGACGGGGGTCTTATGTGGCAGGTTGGGGGATGGGCCCGCCGGACGCGGTGGGGTCGATGAGGGGCTTGGGCTTGGATCTCTGGGACGCGGGAGAATCCGCCGGAATTTCCTTGTTGCGCTTTTCAAAACCCAGGAGTTCGTCCACCTGATCCTCTTCAAGGACTTCCTTCTCCATCAGCTTTTCGGCCAGGACCTTGAGCTTGTCGAAGTTGTCCGTCAGGAGCTTCTTGGCCTTCTCGCCGCACTCCGTGATGATGCGCTTGACCTCGGAGTCGATGAGCTCGGCGGTCTTCTCCGAATACTCCCTCGGATGGGACGCGAAATCCCGCCCCAGGAAGACCTCGGACTCCTTCTTGCGGAAAGAGATGGTGCCCAAAGCGTCGCTCATGCCCAGTTCGGTCACCATCTTCTGGGCCATGGCGGTGGCTTTTTGAAAATCGTCCTGCGCGCCGGATGTGGATTCCTTGAACACGATCATCTCCGCCGTGCGGCCTCCGAGAAGGACCGTGATGCGGTTCAATATCTCATCCTTGCGGATCAGGTAGCGGTCTTCCAAAGGCAGCTGGAGCGTGTAGCCGAGAGCCATCCCGCGCGAGATGATGCTCACCTTGTGCACGGGGTCCGTGCCGGGGATCAGCTTGGCCACCAACGCATGGCCCGATTCGTGGTAGGCCACGACGGATTTTTCCTGGTCCGAGATGACCCTGGATTTTCTCTCGGGGCCTGCCATCACTCTCTCGATGGCTTCTTCAAAGTCCTCCATGTCCACGGCGGTCTTGTTGCGGCGAGCGGCCAGCAATGCCCCTTCGTTGATAAGGTTCGCCAGGTCCGCCCCCACGAATCCGGGCGTGCGGCGCGCCAGCACCGAAAGTTTCACGTTCTCGGAGATCTTGACCGCCTTGGCATGGACCTTCAAGATCTCCTCGCGGCCGTTCAGGTCGGGAGAGGGGATGATGACCTGGCGGTCGAAGCGCCCGGGCCGCAAGAGCGCCGGGTCCAGAACATCCGGCCGGTTGGTGGCCGCGATCATGATGACCCCTTCCTTGGTGTCGAATCCGTCCATCTCCACCAGGATCTGGTTCAAGGTCTGCTCGCGCTCGTCGTGCCCGCCGCCGATACCCGCGAAGCGGTGGCGTCCCACGGCATCGATCTCATCCACAAAAAGGATGCAGGGGGCGTTCTTCCTGCCCTGCTCGAAAAGGTCCCGCACGCGGCTCGCACCCACGCCCACGAACATCTCCACGAACTCGCTGCCGCTCGAAGAGAAGAAGGGGACATTGGCTTCCCCGGCAACGGCCTTGGCCAGGAGCGTCTTGCCCGTGCCCGGCGCGCCGTAGAGGAGCACGCCCTTGGGGATCTTGCCGCCCAGCTTCTGGAACTTGGCCGGGTCCTTCAAAAATTCGATGATCTCTTTGAGCTCTTCCTTGACTTCGTCGCAGCCGGCCACGTCCGCGAAGGTCACTTTCATCTTCTTGCCGGTCTGGAGCTTGGCCTTGGAGCGCCCGAAAGAGAGCGCCTGCTTGCCGCCGCCCTGCATGGGGCGCACGAAGAAGAGCCAGATGACCAGGTAGAACATGCCCACATAGATCAGGCTCTGCATGAGCATGGGCCACCAGGGGTGCTCGGACTCGCCGCTGAACTTGCCCACCTTGTAGGTCTC
>MGUS01000101.1:4817-5129 GCA_001800085.1 Elusimicrobia bacterium RIFCSPLOWO2_01_FULL_60_11
GGGGTCGTTCATGGGGATGACCTTGAAGGCGGCTTCCTTGCCGTCCTTAAGGAAGGTCTTGCCGCGAATCAGGTCCGGCCGGACGGAGACCTCGGCCACCTGGCCTTCGCGCAGGCGCTTCTTGAACTCGGAATAGTCGATCTCCTGCTCCACCGTGATGGACCCGAACGAGCGGACGATGAGGAGCAGGGTGATGACGACCATCACCCAGACGAGCACTTGTTTGGCGACTTTGTTCTTCATGTTCATAAAATTCAGAGGGGCAGGGGGATCGTCTCGGAGCGCCTTTTTTTGTCCAGAAGGGCCGCAATC
>MGUS01000101.1:5162-6777 GCA_001800085.1 Elusimicrobia bacterium RIFCSPLOWO2_01_FULL_60_11
TGGCGGTGGAGAAAGTACTGCCTCAAAAATCCATTATACTCGAAAAACCGGGTCAAATCAAGACGCTTGCCGGCGGGTTCACCCCCCCAGAGGACCACGCTTTTCTCCATCCTCTCCATCTCGGCGTCCAGAAAGACCTTCTGTTCCCTCAGGACCCTCGCCAGGGCCGCAATGCGCTCCACCAGGCGCGGCTGGACCTCCTCCAAAAGGGGGATGACCTCATGCCTCACCCAGTTCCTGCGATACTTGGGACTCCGGTTGCTCTTGTCCGTGCGGAATTCCAAGCCCTGGGAGCGGGCATAGGCCTCGATGTCTTTGCGGCTCAAAGAGAGAAAAGGCCTCGCGACCTGGATGCCCTTGTGGCTGTCCTGGCCCGTGATGCCGTTCAAAGGGCGCGTCTCGGGCATGGCGCAGAGGCCGTCGGCTCCCGAGCCGCGCAGGAGGTTCAAAAGGAACGTCTCGGCCTGGTCGTTGGCGTTGTGGGCTGTCAGGACTGTCTTGGAGCCGTGCTTCCTGGCGGCTTCCCCAAGCTGGGTGTACCTTAATAAGCGGGATTTTTCTTCCGTGGCCGCACCCTTGGGAGGGCGGATCTCCCTCGATTCAAAAGCAAGT
The DNA here is from genome assembly GCA_001800085.1 of Elusimicrobia bacterium RIFCSPLOWO2_01_FULL_60_11. Classification (GTDB taxonomy): domain Bacteria; phylum Elusimicrobiota; class Elusimicrobia; order 2-02-FULL-39-32; family 2-02-FULL-39-32; genus 2-01-FULL-60-11. The sequence continues at coordinate 5,775 of MGUS01000101.1, forward strand.
CCCCATTTGCCCGCCAAGCCCTTCACAAAGGCCTCGTCTTTTAAGGAATCCTTTCCCCTAAGGCCGTGCTGGATATGGACGGCGACGGGGAGCCAGCCCTTTTCCTTGGCGATGCGCTTGACACAGTGGAGGAGACAGATGGAATCCGCACCGCCCGAGACAGCCACGACAACGGGGCCCGCAGGAATGGCCGAGAGGACTTTCTGCGAGCGGAATTCCTTATAGAGGTCCACGGCCTTGGGGCTACTCCACCGTAACGGACTTGGCGAGGTTGCGGGGCTGGTCGACGTCGCAGCCCCGAAGGACGGCAATGTGGTAGGCCAGGAGCTGGAGAGGGACCGCGTTCACGATGGGGGCATAGAGTTCCGGCACGCGCGGGACTTCGATGACTTCGTTGGCGATCTCGGCTATCTTGGCGTCGCCCTTGGAGGCGATGGCGATGACGTGCCCGCCCCGGGCGCGGGCTTCCTGGATGTTGGACACCACTTTCTCATAGACCAGCGACTCCGTGGCGATGGCCACGATGGGCATGTGTTCGTCGATGAGCGCGATGGGGCCGTGCTTCATCTCGCCCGCGGGGTAGCCCTCGGCGTGGATGTAGGAGATCTCTTTCAACTTGAGCGCGCCTTCGAGGGCGAGGGGGTAGTTCAGGTTGCGTCCCAGGTAGAGGAAACTCTTCTTCTGGTGGAGGCGCCCCGCCATGGCCTCGATCTTCTTCGATGTCTTGAGCGCCTCGCGGAGCCAGCTGGGGAGTTTCAGAAGGTCTTTCAATATCCTGGCCTGCTCCTTCTTGGAGATCGTGCCGCGCAGGCCCGCCAGGCGGATGGCCAGGAGCAGGAGCGCCGCCAGCTGCCCTGTGAAGGCCTTGGTGGAGGCCACTCCGATCTCGGGCCCGCATTGGGTGAAAAATGTCGCGTCGGCGGCGCCGGTGATGGTGGAGCCGAGGACATTGCAGATGGCCAGGGTCTTGGCCCCGCTCTTTTTGGCGAGACGGAGCGCGGCC
>MGUS01000101.1:6796-8288 GCA_001800085.1 Elusimicrobia bacterium RIFCSPLOWO2_01_FULL_60_11
TCTTGTCCAGGAACGAGGTGCGGTAGCGGAATTCAGATGCGATCTCCACATTGCAGCTCACTTTGGCCAGGCCTTCCAGCCAGAACCGGCCCACGAGGGCCGCGTGGTAGGACGTGCCGCAGGCGACCAATGTGATGCGCTCGAGACCCTTCAGGAATTGATGGGGCAGGGAGAGGTCCAATTCCAACTCGCTTTTGCCCGCGAAGACGCGTCCGCGCATGGTGTCTTCGATGGCGTTGGGCTGTTCCATGATCTCCTTGAGCATGAAATGCTCGTACCCCGCTTTCTCCGCGAGCACCGGGTCCCAGGTGACCGTGGTGGGCGTCTTCTCGATCTTCCTCCCTTCCTCGCTGTAGAATTCCACCCCGTCTTTCCTGAGGATGGCCATCTCGCCCTGGTCCATGAAGACGGTCTTGCGGGTATAGGGCAGGAGGGCGGGCACGTCGGAAGCCACGAAATTCTCATGCTCGCCCAATCCGATCACGATGGGGCAGTCGCGGCGCGCCACCACCACCGTGCCGGGGCAGTCGGAGCAGATCACGGAGAGGGCGAAAGCGCCTTCCAGTTTTTTCAGGGCCCTCCTCACCGCTTCAAAAAATTCCTTTTCGCCCTTGGCCTTGCTTTTCTTCCTCTCCTCTTCGATCAGGTGCGCGATCACTTCCGTGTCGGTCTGGGAGGCGAACTTGTGGCCCCGGCGGGAGAGGTCGGCCTTCAGCTTCATGAAATTCTCGATGATACCGTTATGCACCACGACGACCTTGCCCGAGCAGTCGCGGTGAGGGTGGGCGTTCTCTTCGGAAGGGATGCCGTGCGTGGCCCAGCGCGTGTGCCCCAAGCCCATGAAGCCCCTGACGGGCCTTTTCTTGAGCGCCGCCTCGAGGTTGGAGATCTTGCCCACCGCCCGCCGGAGCGCGATGCCGTCCCCATCGATGACGGCGATGCCGCTCGAGTCATAGCCCCGGTATTCGAGGCGCTTGAGCCCGTCCACCAGCACCTGGCTGGCCTGGCGGGACCCCACATACCCTACGATTCCGCACATGTCATTCTCCTTTTACGGCGGCCGGATAGTCCTGGCCCAGCACCACTTCCACGTCCACCAGAGGGTCCGTTTCCACGCGCGTGAAGACCTCGGCGTCCTGCGTGCGGAGCGCGCGGGCGATGGCTTGGGCCGCGCGCGGGTCCCCGCGGTGGTCGCGCACGAAGGTCTTTTTCTGGCGGGACGCGAAGTTCCCCCACTTGACCACGTCGAATCCGGCGTCGCGCAGTGAGCGCACCACTTCGAGCGCAAGCCCCTTCTGGCTGGAGGCGTTCCATACCTCCACCGTGACTTTTGAGAAATCCACCGCGGCGGCGGCGGCGTCCGCAGCTTCCAGCATGCCCGCGGTCGCCTTCACCCCGTCGATGTCGGGGATCCAATAGCCCCGCTTGGCGCTGCCGGGGAGCTGGATGAGGCGCACCCGCTCCTTGGCGATGTTGCGCAGTTCGTGGATGG
>MGUS01000102.1:0-3011 GCA_001800085.1 Elusimicrobia bacterium RIFCSPLOWO2_01_FULL_60_11
GACTCCCAGCTCTACGGCATGGACCTGGAATCCGCCAATGCGGGAATGGACGAATGAACCCCCTATTGACACAGCCCCTTTCCAGGGGTATAGTTAAGGTAGCGTCTATATGAAAGTTAAAAACTGGCTGTCTTTGGCGTTGACCCTGGGGCTTTCCGTCACGGCCCTTAAGAACTGTCCCGTCGAAAGGATGGTCTTTGAGGTCCAAGCCAAGTCCTGCGGCCATTGCGAGCAGGAATCGGAGCCGGGCGCCAAGAATTTCCTCTGCTGCACCCAGCCCGGCGCCCTGACCGACCTTGTCCAGGCACCCTCTTTAGATTCAGCGTCCTTCAACCCGGTCCTGGCTTCCGCCCAAACGGCGGCCATCACACCCGATCTTGCAGTTCATTCCTTAAGACAGTCCGATTCAACCGCGAGCCCCCCAAGGGCTTGTCCTCTCCGCCTCACCCCCCGCGCTCCTCCCGCGTAAAACCCATAGCGCCGAAGCAGTCGATCGGTTGAAGACGCTTTTTTTGCGTCTGGTCTATGTTATATTGGAGGAACCCATGTACATTTTTCTGTCGTTCATTCTCGCTTTTTCCGCTCAGGCGCTCCGGGCGGAATCCCCTGCGCCCCAAAAGCTTCCCTTAAAGGAAGTTCTCGAGGCCGCTCTGTCCAGAAACCCCGAGATCGAGGCCCTGCGCAAGAAGAATCAGGCCTCCGGCGCCAAGATAACTTCAGAATCCGGTTACGACCGCACGAAGATATTCTATGAGAGCATGTATTCCGGGCGGGAACGGACCGTGGGTGTCTCCCAGGACATCCCTTTCCCCGGCAAGCTCTCTCTTAAGGGCGCCATCGCCCGCCGGGAATCGGACATGGCGGAGCAGGCGCTCAAGGCCAAAGAGTTGGAGATCGCCTCCAAGGTCCGCTCCGCTTACGCCCTGCTTTTTCTCTCCCGCAGATCCATAGAGATCTCGGAGGAGAACGCGGACTTGGTCCGCCGTTTCGCCAAAGTGGCGGAATCCAAATACTCGGTCGGCAAAGCCAGCCAGCTGGACGTTTTGAAAGCCCAGGTGGAGCTTTCAAAGATCTCGAACGCCCTTGTCACCCTCGAGCAGGATAAGGAGACGGCACAGGCTACATTGAATGTCCTTCTGAACCAGGACCCCGAACAGCCGCTCGGCCTCCCCAACGAGCCCAAGGTCCAGGACCTTGCCCTCGAGTACCGGCAGCTTTCCCAAGCCGCCCTGGCCAACCGCCCGGAGCTTCTGGAAAGCCGGCACCATGTCCGCCATTCCAAGGCCGTCACACGCTCCGCCCGTTTCGATCTTCTCCCCGACTTCATGGTCTTGGCCCGCCGCCGCTCGGCGGACAACCCCGAGATGGACGGCTCCTCCGATTTCATGGTCGGGGCCTCCCTTCCCCTCTGGCTGGGCAAGCCGTGGGCCGCCTCCAGAACGGCCCGGCTAGAAGAAGAAGAAAGCGAGGCGGAATACCAGGCCATGAAGAACATGACCCTCTGGAGCGTCAAAGACCTGCTCGTCAAAGTCCAGGCCGCCCGGCGCCTGGTGGAGCTTTACCGCACCAGCGTGATCCCGCAGGCGCAGAACGCCCTCAATGTCGCCCAGGCCGCCTACCAGTCGGACCGCGGGACTTTTCTGGACTTGATCGATATCCAAAGGAATCTCCTCCAGTTCCGCCTGGAGCATTACCAGCACTTGGCCGAATATGAGATATCCCTGGCCGAGCTGGAGCGCATCGTCGGAATCCCCCTTTCGGAGGTATCTAAATGAACATCAAAAAAATCGCGGCGGTCTTGATCCTGGCCGGCTTGGCCGCGGCCGGATTTTATGCCTGGAAAAGCCCGCGCCATGCCGGGCATGAAACGGCTCCCGTGAATAAGATCATCTACCACTGCCCCATGCACCCCACATACACTTCGGACAAGCCCGGGGACTGCCCCATCTGCGGCATGAAGCTGGTCCAGGTGACGGAAGACCAGCATGAGGCCGCGACGCCGGAAACCGGCCCGGACGCGGGAGCCGCGGAGATGCCGGCCGGACGAGTGCCGATCGTCCTGTCCCAAGAAAGACAGCAATTGATCGGCGTGCGGACGGCGACCGTGACTTTGAGGAACTTGGAGACCCTGGTGCGGGCCAGCGGCAGGGTGGCTTATGATCCCGATCTCTACAACGCGATCGTGGAGCACATCGAGGCCCTGAAAGCCAAGGAAGCGGTGAAAGAAAGCCCCTTGCCCGACAGCCATGAAAGGTCTGCCGCCCTCATCCGTTCCTCCGCCCTGCGCCTGCGGCAGATGGGCCTTTCCCAGGAGCAGATCGATCGATTGAGCCGCAAGACCAAGAACCCCACCAATCTTCTTCTCGGCGAGAATAACGAGTCCATGTGGGTCTACGCTCAGATCTACGCCTATGAGGCGGGGCTGGTCAAATCAGGGCAGATGATGGAGGTCACCTCCTCCGCCGATCCGGGACGCACCCTCCGCGGCAAAGTCGTGGCGGTGGACACACGATTGGATCCCGAAACGCGCACGCTCCGGGTCCGCGGCGAGATCCCCAACCCCGAGGGCCTGCTCAAGCCCGAGATGTTCGTGGATGTCGTGATCCGCGTGGACCTGGGGGAGAAGCTCGCTGTGCCCAAAGAGGCGGTGCTGGATTCCGGCACGCGCAAGATCCTGTTCGTCGAGGAGACCCCGGGCCGCTACGCCCCCCGGGAGATCCAGGTCGGGCGGGAAGCGGAAGGTCACTACGAGATCATTGCCGGCTTGAAAGCGGGCGAAAAGGTCGTCGTGTCGGCCAACTTTTTCATCGATTCGGAATCGCGGCTTAAGTCGTCCCTGTCGCAGTCCGGCGCGGGACATTCCCATTGAGGCCGTGTCATGATTGAAAAAATAATCGATTTCTGCGCCAGAAATAAGTTCATCGTCCTACTCCTGACCCTTGTGGGGGTCGGCGCGGGGATCTACGCGATGAACCGCGTGCCCATGGACGCGCTGCCGGACCTCTCGGCCA
>MGUS01000102.1:3041-3327 GCA_001800085.1 Elusimicrobia bacterium RIFCSPLOWO2_01_FULL_60_11
ATCAGGTGACTTATCCCATCACCACGGCCCTCCTGGGCGCGCCCAAGGTCAAGGCGATCCGCGGCTTCTCCGACTTCGGCTATTCCTATGTCTACATCATCTTTGAAGACGGGACGGACATCTACTGGGCCCGCAGCCGGGTCTTGGAATATCTTTCCAAGATCCTTCCGCGCCTGCCCGAAGGCGTCAAGACCGAATTGGGCCCGGACGCCACGGGAGTGGGGTGGGTGTTCCAGTATGCCTTGGTGGACAAAAGCGGCAAGAACGATCTGTCCCAACTCCGCAG
>MGUS01000102.1:3414-4075 GCA_001800085.1 Elusimicrobia bacterium RIFCSPLOWO2_01_FULL_60_11
CCAGGTAAACGTCAATCCCAACGCGCTCCAATCCTACAATGTCCCCATCATGGATGTGATCGGGGCCATCCGAGGCGGCAACAACGACGTCGGCGGCCGCCTGATCGAGATCGGAGGCGCCGAGTACATGGTGAGAGGCCGCGGCTACGCCAAAAGCGTGGAAGACATCGAGGACATCGTGGTCGGACGGGACATGAAAGGGACTCCCGTCCTGGTCAAGAACGTGGCCCGCGTGGTCTTGGGGCCCGATATCCGCCGCGGCATCGCGGACTTGGACGGCGAAGGGGACACCGTGGGCGGCATCGTCGTCATGCGCTACGGCGAGAACGCGTTGAACGTCATCCGGCGGGTCAAGGCCAAGATCGAGGAGATCCGGCCGTCCCTTCCGGAAGGCGTTGAGATCGTCACGACCTATGACCGCTCCCGGCTCATCCAAGAAGCCATCCATACCGTCCGCGAGGCGTTGACTCTGGAAATGATCATCGTCTGCCTGGTCATCATCGTCTTCCTCCTCCATTTTCCGAGCGCCCTCCTGCCGATCCTGACTTTGCCCGTGGCGACCGTCATGAGCTTCATCCCCATGATGTTCATGCGCATCACGTCCAGCGTCATGTCCCTGGGAGGCATCGCCGTGGCCGTGGGCGACATGGTGGACGCTTCC
>MGUS01000102.1:4125-5121 GCA_001800085.1 Elusimicrobia bacterium RIFCSPLOWO2_01_FULL_60_11
CGGGAAAAAAGGGGACCACCGGGAAGTCATCATCAAGGCCATGAAAGAAGTCGGACCCTCCGCTTTCTATTCCCTGATGGTCATGGCCGTCGCCTTTTTACCCATCTTCGCCCTGGAAGGCCAGGCGGGGCGGCTCTTCAAGCCTCTGGCCTACACCAAGAACCTGGCCTTGGCGCTTGCGGCCATCCTCGCCATCACCCTGGCTCCGGCCGTGCGTCTCCTTTTCACCCGGCTCGAACCCTATGAATTCAAGCCGGCCTGGCTTGCCAAGATCGTCAACTGGCTGGTCGTGGGAAAGATGTACGCCGAAGAGGTCCACCCCATCAGCCGCCCGATGTTCAAGTATTATCAACCTGTCGTGGAGTGGGTGATCAAGTTCCGAAAATCGGTCATCGCGGGCGCCCTGGCCCTCGTGGCGGTCACGGTCCCCGTCTACTTTCAGCTCGGCCGCGAGTTCATGCCGACTTTGGAGGAAGGCACCATCCTCTACATGCCGACCACGCTCCCGGGACTTTCCGTCGCTGAAGCCCAGAAGCTTCTGCAGACGCAGGACGCCATCCTGAAAAGTTTCCCCGAAGTGGAAAGAGTGTTCGGCAAAGCCGGCCGCGCCGAGACCTCCACGGACCCGGCCCCTTTTTCCATGATGGAGACGACGGTCGTCTTGAAACCCAAGGCCGATTGGAGGTTCAGAGAACGCTGGTATTCCCGTCTGCCGGATTTCATGGAAGCGCCTTTCCGCCTGCTTTGGCCGGACCGCGTCACCTACGACGAATTGGTGGATGAGATGGACCGGAAAATGAATTTTCCCGGGGTCACCAACGCCTGGACCATGCCCATCAAGGCGCGCATCGACATGCTCACGACCGGCGTGCGCACCCCCGTGGGCATCAAGGTCTTCGGCGCCGACTTGACGGAGATCGAGGAGATCGGGACCCATCTGGAGATGATCTTAAAAAACGTCCCCGGCACCCGCAGCATCTATGCCGAACGCACGGC
>MGUS01000102.1:5262-11155 GCA_001800085.1 Elusimicrobia bacterium RIFCSPLOWO2_01_FULL_60_11
GCCGGGAACGCTACAGCGTCAACGTCCGCTACGCCCGCGAATTCCGCGACGACCTCTCCAAGCTCCGCCGCGTTCTGGTTCCCACGATGTCCGGCGCTCACATTCCCATCACCCAGATCGCGGACATCCAACTGGTCCATGGGCCCGGCATGATCCGCAACGAGAACGGCATGCTGGCCGGTTACGTCTATGTGGACGTGGCCGAGCGCGACGTCGGAAGTTACGTGACCGAAGCCAAGCGGATCGTCAGCGAGAAGCTCGATCTAAAGCCGGGCTATTCCCTGGCCTGGAGCGGCCAATATGAGAGCATGATGGCCGTGAAAAGCCGATTGAAGGTCGTGGTCCCGCTCACGCTCTTCATCATCGTGGTCCTGCTCTATATGAGCACCAGGTCCCTTGTGAAGACGGGTATCGTGCTCATGGCCGTCCCCTTCAGCGCCATCGGCGCCATCTGGCTCCTCTGGGCGCTGGACTACAACATGAGCACCGCGGTGTGGGCCGGCATCATCGCGCTCCTGGGCTTGGACGCAGAAACGGGAGTGTTCATGCTCCTCTACCTGGACATGGCTTATGACGAGCGCGCGCGGGACGGAAAGATGAAAACGTTCGACGACTTGAAAGAAGCCGTCATTCACGGCTCGGTGCGCCGCATCCGACCCAAGGTGATGACGGTCATGACGAACTTCCTGGGGTTCATCCCCATCCTCTGGGCCGCGGGCACAGGCTCGGACGTCATGAAGCGCATCGCCGCGCCCATGGTGGGCGGGCTTTTCACCAGTTTTCTGCTGGAACTTCTGGTCTATCCGGCGATCTATTTCATCTGGAAATGGCATTATGAGATGAAGCAGGGGACCGTGGAAGTCAGCAAGCTCGATGTCCAATCCATGGAAGGATAGCTGGAAGGATTTTTTAGGAAATCAAAGCACACTTGAAGAGGAGAAAATAATAAAATGAGAAAGGCAATGGGGTTCGCGATCGCGGCGATGATCGGCCTGTTTCTTGCCAATGGAATAGGGGCGAAGGAAGGCCATCTCCACGAACATGGCCAGCAGCCCAAGTCCGGCGCGCAGACGATCCGGGGGGAGGTTCTGGACATGGTCTGCTTCATGGCCCATGAGGGGCAGGGCCCAAAACACATGAGCTGCGCGCTCAAGTGCTTGAAGGATGGCGCTCCCATGGGGCTTATCACGGGAGACGGCAAAGTTTATCTGCTCCTAGAAGATCATGCGTCGAAAAAACCCTACGAACAGATGAAGGACTGGGCGGGAAGCCAGGCCACCGTGAAAGGTGAGTTCTTCCAGAGAGGCGGAGTCCAGGCGGTCGTGGTCAAATCATCCGAGAAGGGAAAGTAGGCCCCCGATGCCTCCCCCCTATCTGTTCCACCCGATCGCGGTCCATTTTCCCATAGCGCTCCTGACCCTGGGGATGGCGCTGGCTCTGATCCATCAGTTTTGGAAAAAGGAGGGTTTGGAATGGATCGGGCGGGCATCGCTCTGGCTCCTTTGGATCGGGACTTTGAGCGCCGCGGCGGCCGTGGGGTTGGGGCTCCTCGCGGAAGAGACCGTTCCCCACGTGCCGGCGGCCTGGGAGGTCGTGGAAGAGCACGAAGAGCTTGCCTTCTGGACCCTGGGGCTTTTCGCCGCGCTCTCCCTCATCCGGATCCTACTCCGGAAAAAATGGGATGGTCTGGAGACCAAATGGAAGATCCTTTTCCTGGCGGGGTGGGGGGTTGCCCTGGGCGTGCTCTTGGCCACAGCACAGCACGGGGGTGAGTTGGTCTACGAATACGGGGTGGGATTTTTGAAGTAAGTTTATAGCCCGGCACGTTTGAAGATCAGGTCCTTGTGGCGGACGAAATAGGCCGGGTCGAAGCATTCCGTCACGGCCTTCTCGCTTAAAAACTCCCGTATCTCAGGGCTTTTGAGCACGAGTTTTTTGAAATCCCCGCCTTCCGTCCAGGCCTTCTGGGCGTATCTCTGCACCAGCTTGTAAGCATCTTCCCTCGAATACTTTCCCTTCGAATTCCGCAGGATTTCCAGAAGCAATCTCTGCGAGGCCAGGATCAAGAACGTCTTGTTCAGGTTCTCCTTCATCCTCTCAGGGTAGACCTGGAGGCCCGCGATGATGCTTGTCATGCGCGCGAGCATGTAGTCCAGCAGGAGGGTGGAATCCGGGATGATGACCCGCTCCACGGAAGAATGGGAGATGTCCCGCTCGTGCCAGAGCGCTGTGTTCTCAAAGGCGGCCTGGGCGTTGGAGCGCAGCAGGCGGGCCAGCCCGCAGATGTTCTCGCACCCCACGGGGTTCCTCTTGTGGGGCATGGCGGAGGAACCCCTTTGCCCTTCCGTGAAGGGCTCTTCGGCCTCCAAAACTTCCGTCCGTTGAAGATGGCGGATCTCAAGAGCGATGCGCTCAAGCGTGCCCCCGACAAGGGCGAGCGCGGCCATATACTGCGCGTGGCGGTCGCGCGGCACGATCTGGGTCGAAACGGGTTCGATGCCGAGCCCCAGTTTGGAGAGGACATGCTTTTCAAATTCAGGGTCGAGGTGGGCGTAGGTCCCCACGGCGCCGGATATCTTCCCAAAAGCGATGATCTTCTTGGCGTCGGCCAGGCGCTCTTCGCTCCTGACGAGCTCCGAATGCCAGCCCGCGGCTTTCAAGCCGAAGGTGGTGGGTTCGGCGTGAACCCCGTGAGTGCGGCCGGCCATGAGGGTTCCCTTATGCTTGCGGGCCAGGTCAGCGACGGCCTTTTTAAGAGGGACGATGTCCTTTTGCAGGAGTTCCGCCGCCTGCACCATCTGCACCGCCAAAGCGGTGTCCAGGACATCGGAGGAAGTCATGCCCATGTGCAGGTGGCGCGCGGCCTTGCCCACTTTCCGCTCCACCTGGCTCAAAAAAGCGATGATGTCGTGCTTGACGACCTTCTCGATCTCGTCGATCTTGGCCACGTCGATGGAGGCCTTCTTGCGGACTTCATCCAGGTCGGCTTTGGGCACTTTCCCCGCCTTGACCATGGCTTCCATGGCCAGGACCTCCACCTCCAGCATCACCTCGAAGCGGTTCTTTTCGGTCCAGATGCCGGCCATCTCGGGGCGGGTGTAGCGCGCGATCATTGGACGACGACTCCTTCCATGCCTTTTTCTATCTCTCCTAAAATGTGGCACTCGGCGAATTCTTTTTTCACGCGGTCCGCCTTGGCCTTGTCCGCCACCATCACCAGGCCGATGCCCATGTTGAATGTGCGGTACATCTCCTTCTCGGCCACGCTTCCCTTGACCTGGAGTTTCCTGAAGATGTCCGGGACAGGCCAGCTGCCCTTGCGCACCCGGACGCCGAATCCCCGCGGCAGGACCCTCGGGATGTTCTCGTACCATCCCCCGCCCGTTATGTGGGCGATGGACTTGATGGCCCCTTTGAGGGAGGGTTTGGAGAGCGCCGCAAGCACGGGTTTCACATAGATCTTGGTGGGCGCGATGAGCTCGGAGCCCAAGGCGCGGATCTCAGGTTCGGAAAAGACCTTCCGCACCAGGGAATAGCCGTTGGAATGGAAACCGCTGGAGGGCAGGCCCAGGAGAACATCCCCCGCCTTGACCTTTTTTCCGTCCAGCACGGATTTTTTCGGCGCCCAACCCACGGCAAAACCGGCCAGGTCGTACTCGCCGTCCTTGTAGAATCCCGGCATCTCCGCCGTCTCTCCGCCGAGGAGTGCCGCGCCCGCCTCCTCGCAGCCGTTGAATATGCCTTGGATGACTTTCTCGGCGGTGCCCACGTCCAGACTACCGCAGGCGAAGTAATCCAGGAAGAAAAGAGGTTTAGCCCCCACGCAGATCAAGTCGTTCACGTTCATGGCCACGAGGTCGATGCCCACCGTGTCATGCTTGTCAAGGAGGAAAGCGATCTTGAGTTTTGTGCCCACGCCGTCGCAGCAGCCGGAGAGAAAACTCTGGCCCGCGGACTTGGGCATGGGGAAGAGGCCGGAGAATCCGCCGATGGCCGAGGCCTTGGCCTTGGAGCCGGCGGTCATGCGCTTGATGCGCCGGACCAGTTCGTTGCCGGCATCGATGTCGACGCCGGCTTCCTGGTAGGTGAGGTTCATATGGTTATTGTAGGGAACGGTCGCGACCGTTCCCTACTTGATCCGGCTCCCGGGCTTGACCGCGGGCGTCCCTTCTTTACAGAGCGGGCAGTCCTGGGGCGAGTAGTCCTTCAAGGGAAGTTTGAGAAGAACGGTCTTGGTGGTGCCGAAATTGATGGGCGAAGCGCTCCGCTCGGCGACCGCGGCCACGCCCGCGATCTTTGCGCCCGCGGCCTGCACGATCTGGACGATCTCTTTCAGGGACCCGCCCGTGGTGATGACGTCCTCCACCGCGAGTATGGTCTCCCCGGGCCTGATCTCGAAGCCGCGCCGGAGCTTCAACATGCCGTCGCCGGGATCGCGCTCGGCGAATATGGCGCGCACGCCGAGTGCCCGCGCGACCACATGGCCCAGGATGATGCCGCCGATGGCCGGGGCGCAGACGGCGGAAAGCCGGACGGGGACCCCGGCGTTCTCCTCTTTGACCCGGGCCACAAGCGCCTCGCCCAGGCGCTCGGAGACATCCGGATATTGGAGCACCAGGGCGCACTGGATGTAGCTGTCCGAGTGACGCCCGGAAGTGAGCTGAAAATGCCCTTCCAGGAGCGCCTGCTTTTCTTTGAAGATATTCTTGATCTCGTGTTCTGACATCATCGGAATGCCCTCTTGATATTTGAAATGATCCGCACCCTGTCATGCGCTTCCAGGATGGGCCTGCCCACGATCAGGTAATCGGCCCCCAAGGCCGCGGCTTTTTCAGGCGTCATGATCCTCTTCTGATCGTCCTTCTTCTTTCCTTCATCCGGCCGGATCCCGGGCACGCCGATGAGCATCCTGGGACCCGCGGCCTTGCGTACCGTCCCGATCTCCTGCCCGGATGCCACGATGCCGTCCAAACCCGCTTTCCGGGCCAGGGCGGCCAGACGTCTCACCTGGCTCTCCGTCGACCCGCTGACCCCGACCGAGGAGAGATCGGACTTGGAAAAACTCGTCAGGACGGTCACGCCGAAGATAATGGGTTTGGATGTTCCCAGTTTCCGCGCTTCTTCTCTTGCCGCGGCCTGGGCTTCTTTCATCATAGCAAATCCTCCGGAAGCGTGCACCGTGAGCCCCCACACCTTGAGGCGCGCGGCGTAGCGGACGGAACCCGCCGTGGTGGCGGGAATGTCGTGGAATTTGAGGTCCAGGAACACTTTGCGGCCCGCCTCATGGACCCATTCCACGACCTGGGGACCGAGCGCGGTGAAGAGGCGCCCGCCGATCTTGAAGATGCCGATGTGAGGGGCCAGTTCGCGGATGGAATCCCTCGCGTCCTCGGGCTCGACGTCCAGGGCCAGTATCAATCTGTCTTCAGGCACCTTGTCCCACCGCCTCTTTGACATTCTTGAATCCGTCCTTCGTCAGAAGTTCGGCCAGGCCTTCGTTGATGTGAGGGACCGTCGAAGGCCCGCCGTAGACCCAGCCCGTGTAGAGCTGCACCAAGGACGCGCCGGAGAGGATCTTTTCGTAGGCGTCCTGGGCCGAGAAGACCCCGCCCACGCCGATGAGGATGAGCCGGTCCTTGGCCTGCTTGTAGATGTCCTTCAAGACCGCGGTCGATCTCCTCCGGAGCGGCTTGCCGCTCAACCCCCCTTCCTGGGGGGCGGGGACGCGGAGGTTGTCGCGCGAGAGCGTGGTGTTGGTGGCGATGATGCCGGTCACCTGGTTCTTCAAGCAGCTTGCTACGGCTTCCGCCAGTTCGTCCGGGGAAAGGTCGGGCGATACTTTCACGAACAGAGGGCGCGGCCGGGTCCCCAGCCTGGCCGCCATCTCCAGGTT
>MGUS01000102.1:11168-11430 GCA_001800085.1 Elusimicrobia bacterium RIFCSPLOWO2_01_FULL_60_11
GTCTCCAGCAGAGGCGTCAGGTTCTTTTCAAGTTCCCGGAGCCCCGGGGTGTTGGGCGAGCTCACATTGACCACGAAATAATCCCCATATGGAAAAAGTTTTTCGAAAGTGACGCTGTAGTCCTCCGAGGCCCGGTCAAGCTCCGTCACGCGGCTTTTCCCGATGTTGATGCCGAGCGGCACTTCCGGCGCGCGGACCCGCTTCAGGCGCTCTTCCACCCAATCGGCCCCGCGGTTGTTGAAACCCAGGCGGTTGATGAGGG
>MGUS01000102.1:11448-15217 GCA_001800085.1 Elusimicrobia bacterium RIFCSPLOWO2_01_FULL_60_11
GGAGGGCAGGACGTCGAAGATCTCGCAGTTCTTGTCGAACCCGGCCGCCACGCCCAGGGGATTCTTGAAATGGCAGCCGAAGAGGTCCAGCTCCAGCGACGGATGCTCGAAGCAATAGCGCCGCTCCAGGACCTTTTTCAAGATGGGGACATGCTGGATGAGCTTCAAAAATTCAAAGACCGTGCGGTGCGCCCGCTCCGGCTCCAAGGTGTAGAGAAAGGGACGGATCAGGGATGGATAGATCATCTCATCACGATGCGCCCCCCCACCACGGTGCAGACCATCTTCCCCCGGAACTTCCTCCCCAAAAAGGGCGAGTTGGCGCTTTTGGACTCGAACCGCTCCGCCGTCCATTCCAGGCCGGGGTCGAATATGGCGAAGTCGGCGGGAGCGCCTTTGGAGAGCGTCCCCGCGTCCAGGCCGAAATTCTCCGCGGGATTCTGCGTCATCTTCCGCACCGCCTCCGTCGGGGACAATACCTTCTTCGCGATCAACTCCTCGTGGACGATGGAAAAACTCGTTTCCAGGCCGATGATGCCGAAGGGCGCTTTTGAGAATTCCCTCTGCTTGGAGGCGGCGTCGTGCGGCGCGTGGTCCGTGCTGATGGTGTCGAGGGTACCGTCGGCGAGGCCTTCGCGCAGCGCTTCTTGGTCATCGCGGCTCCTCAAGGGGGGTTTCATCTTGGCATGGGTGCCGTGGCGGCGGACCGCGTCGTCCGTGAGACAAAGATAATGGGGGCAGGTCTCGGCCGTCACTTTGATCTTGTCCTTCTTGGCGCGCCGGATGAGGTCCACGGAGTCTTGTGTGGACATGTGGGCCAAGTGGATCCTCGCCCCGGTCAGGCGGGAAAGGTAGATGGCCCTCGCCACCATGATGACTTCGGATTCCGGCGGGATGTCCTCTTTGGAAAGGTTCTCGTCCTCGCAGTGGTCGATCAAGGGAACCCCCGCCGCCTTGGCCCTGATCAGAGCTTGCCGCAAGAGACCCGAATCCATGACCTCGCGCCCGTCATCGGAAACGGCGGCGCAGCCCGCGCGCGCCAGCCCCCGGATGTCCGTCAATTCCCTGCCTTCCAGATTTTTCGTGACCGCTCCCACCGGATAGACCCGCACCAGCGCCGTTGCCCGGATGCGTTTCAGGGCCCACCGGACCTTTCGGGGCGTGTCGACGGGCGGTTTCGTGTTGGCCATCGCCAGGACGGTGGTCACTCCGCCGGCGGCCGCGGCGCGCGTGCCCGACTCGATCGTTTCGGATCCTTCCCCGCCCGGCTCGCGCAGGTGGACATGCGCGTCCACAAGGCCCGGCAGCACCCACTTGCCCGCCGCGGGAATGGTTTCCGTTCCCTTCGGGGCTCGGAGGGATTTTCCCACCGCGAAGATCCTGCCCTTCCCGACTAAAACGTCAAAGAGCCCGTCCCGCCCGTTGGCCGGGTCGATCACCCGTCCCCCCGCGATCAGAAGGTCCATGGATCTATTTCGACCCCGCCAGAAGGTAGAGGACGGCCATGCGCACCGCGATGCCGTTGGTGACCTGTTCCAGGATGACCGAACGCGGGCCGTCGGCCACTTCGGAAGCGATCTCGATGCCCCGGTTCATGGGGCCCGGGTGCAGGACCAGGCAGTCCTTTTTGGCGAGCTTCAATATCTTGGGTGTTAAGCCGTACTGTTCGGTGTAGACGGGGAATGACGGGATGAGCCCGTCCATCATCCTCTCTTTTTGGATGCGCAGCACGTTGATGGCGTCCGCCGAACGCACGGCCTTGGCCAGGTCGTGTTCGATGTGCACGGCCTTGCCGAACATCTTTCCCAGTTCCGCAGGCATCAGGGCCGGCGGTCCGCAGAGGGTGACTTTGGCCCCCATCTTGATCAGGCCCCAGGCGTTGGAGCGGGCCACGCGGGAATGGGCGATGTCGCCCAGGATCACGACCCTCATCCCTTTCAGGTCCTTCCGCTTTTCTTTGAGAGTGAAGAGGTCCAATAACCCCTGCGTGGGGTGCTCGTGCGTGCCGTCCCCGGCATTCACGATATGGACTTTGAGCTTGTCCGACAAGAGCTTGGCCGCCCCGTTCTCCGGGTGGCGGATGACCACGAAATCCACCTTCATGGCTTCCAGGGTCCTGCCGGTGTCGATCAAACTCTCGCCCTTCTGCACCGAACTGTTGCCCACGGCCAGGTCCACCGTGTCGGCGGAAAGGCGCTTGGCCGCCACTTCGAAGGAGATCCGCGTGCGGGTGGAAGGTTCATAGAAAAGGAGGGCCACGGTCTTGCCCCGAAGGGTCGGGACCCGCTTGATGGACTGGGTGAAGAGTTTCTTGAAGGGGCGGGCGGTCTCCAAGATGAGCTCGATCTCCTCTTTGGAAAGGGACTCGATGTCGAGGAGGTCTTTTCTTTTGAGGTTCATTGGACGATCCAGATGCCGTCCTTGCCGTCCACTTCCTTGACCTTGAGCTGGATTTTCTCCCCGGCCTTCACCTTCATGTTCAGTCCCAGGTAATCGGCGCGGATGGGCAGTTCGCGGCCTTCGCGGTCCACCACGCAGGCCA
This sequence comes from Elusimicrobia bacterium RIFCSPLOWO2_01_FULL_60_11, assembly GCA_001800085.1. Lineage (GTDB taxonomy): Bacteria > Elusimicrobiota > Elusimicrobia > 2-02-FULL-39-32 > 2-02-FULL-39-32 > 2-01-FULL-60-11. The sequence goes on from MGUS01000102.1 coordinate 13,991, forward strand.
GGAGGACTTTCCTGGGCCGGCCGAGCTCCAGCAGGGCGTCCAGTGCGGCGCGGATGGTGCGGCCGGTGTAGAGGACGTCGTCCACGAGCAGGATGGTCTTGCCCTCCACGGGGAAGGGGATGTCGGTCTCCTTGACAAGCGGCTGGCTGCCGATCTCGCTCACGTCGTCGCGGTAGAGCGTGATGTCCAGCGACCCCACGCTGGCCGCCGACTTGTGCTTCTTCTTTAAGATCTCCGCGATGCGCCCCGCCACGTGCACTCCGCGGGTCTGGATGCCCACGATGCCGAGCCGATCGGCGCCATGGCGGCAGACGGACTCATTCTCCATGTAAAAATCGCCCGCGATCTTTTCCAGGACCGTCTTGAATTCCTTGGGGCTCAGGACCTGCTTCATGGTCAGTCCTTCTTCCCCGCGTGTTCCTGGTGGATGCGCGTCGGATACTTCCCGGAAAAACAGCTGACGCAATATTGGCTGGTGCTGCCCTTGGCGGCCTTGAGGGTCCCTTCGATGCTCAAGTAACGCAGGGAATCCACCCCGATGAAATCCTGGATCTCTTTGACCGAGTGGGAGGAGGCGATGAGCTCCTCCTTAGTAGGCGTGTCGATGCCGTAGTAGCAGGATCCTACGATGGGAGGCGAAGATATCCTCATGTGGATCTGCTTGACGCCGACGTCGCGGAGCATGCAGATGAGCTTGCGGGAGGTGGTGCCCCGCACGATGCTGTCGTCGATCAGGACCACGGTCTTGCCTTTCAAGTTCTCGCGGATGGGGTTGTATTTGATGCGGGCGCGGAAGTCCCGCATGGGCTTGGAGGGTTCGATGAAGGTGCGGCCCACGTAGTGGCTGCGGATGAAGCCCACTTCGAAGGGGACTCTCGACTGGTCGCTGTAGCCCAAGGCGGCCACCACGGAGGAATCGGGCACCGCGATCACGCAGTCGGTATCGGGAGGCGGCGGCGCTTCGCGGGCCAGCTGCCGGCCCAGCTCCCGCCTCACTTCATAGACGCTCTTGCCGAATATCTTGGAATCGGGACGGGCGAAATAGATGAACTCAAAGACGCACATCGAGGTGTGGGCGGGCTTTTCCGCCAGCCGCACGCTCCGGTAGTTCTGGTTGTTCTCGATGATGATCATCTCGCCCGGCTCGATCTCCCGTTCCGTCTTGGCCCCGATCAGGTCGAAGGCGCAGGTCTCGGAAGCCACCACCCAGGAATTCCCCAGGCGCCC
>MGUS01000102.1:15229-15918 GCA_001800085.1 Elusimicrobia bacterium RIFCSPLOWO2_01_FULL_60_11
CGAATCGCGGTCGGACAAGAAAAGCAGGGAATAAGCCCCCTCCACTTTTTTAAGGGAATGGAGGATGGCCTCGGGCAGGTTCTTCTTCTTGGAGCGCGCGATCAGGTGGAGGATGATCTCCGTATCCGTCGTGGTCTGGTAGATCGCCCCGCCTCCTTCGAGTTTTTTCTTGAGGGCCTCGGCGTTGGTGAAATTCCCGTTGTGGCCCACGGCCACCTGGCCGTAAGGCGTGGAGACCAGCAGGGGCTGGGCGTTCTTGATGACGGAACTGCCGTGGGTGGAATAGCGGACATGTCCGATGGCCGTGTGGCCCCGGAGCGTCTGGAAATGCTCCTTCTTGAACACGTCGAAGACGAGGCCCATCCCCACATGGCGGTTCATGCGGCCGTTGAAGGAGACGATGCCGGCGGATTCCTGGCCCCGGTGCTGGAGCGAAGTGAGCCCCAGGTAGACCAGGTGCGCCGCGTCCCGGTGTCCGAAGACCCCGCTGACGCCGCACTCTTCTTTAAGCGATGCTTCGAGCATATCTGACGGCTCCTTGCCAAAATAGGTATCCGGGCGTCTTGACCGCCTCTGATCTACTCGTCCATGCCGGGTGCTGAAAATGGGACACATAGCGCTCCGGGTGGGGCATGAGGCCCACGACGTTCCCGGCCAGGTTGCAGATGCCGGCGATGGCGCGGCTCGAG
>MGUS01000102.1:15951-16999 GCA_001800085.1 Elusimicrobia bacterium RIFCSPLOWO2_01_FULL_60_11
CCACGAACCGTCCTTCCCCGTGAGCGATGGGCAGGTCGAAGGCCTTCGGCAGGGCGGAGAGCCATGCCGCCCTGGATTTCTCGGTCTTCATCCCCACCCACTCGCACTGAAAGCGTCCGGAATCGTTCTGAGTCAAAGTCGAATTCTGCGTGAAACCACCGGCCTCATCCCCCGGGAGGAGCCCGGTCTTGACCAGCACCTGGAACCCGTTGCAGATGCCGATCACGAGGCGCTTTTCCGCCACGAACTGAGCGAGTTCGCGCTTGAGCTTGAAACGGAACTCGTTGGCCAGGATCTTCCCGGCCGCGACGTCATCCCCGTAGGAGAACCCTCCGGGGATGACGAGGATGGAATAGTCCAAGATCTCCTTGGGGCTCTTTAAAATCTCGCTCAGATGGCGCAGGTCCGCTCTTGCGCCGCAGAGCTTGAGCGCGTGCAGCGTCTCCTGGTCGCAGTTGGTGCCGGCGGTGCGGAGCACAAGGGCTTTCGTCATTGGCGGTCCGAAAAAGAGCTCCAGGATTTTTCGATGTCCGCGAGTCCGATGGAGACCCTCTTCTTCTTTCCCCCGATCTCCAGCTTCTTGGCTTTCTGCACCTTGCCCAGCAGGGTGAACGGAAGTCCGGAGAAGATCTTTTTGATCCGTGAAATCTTGGAGGGTTCGAACTCGATGACCCAGCGACTCGCGGATTCGCCGAACAACTCGACAGCGGGCGTGAATTTTTCCGGGATTTTTATGGAAGCGCCCAGACCGCCTCCCATGGCCATCTCGGCCAGGGCCACGGCCAAGCCGCCTTCGGAGAGGTCGTGGCAGGAGCGGAGCAGCCCTTTGCGCGCGGCCTGATGGAGCTTCTTCATGCAGTCCAGGGAAACTGCGGCGTCCACTTTCGGGACTTGCCCGCCCGTCGAACCCGACACCGCGTTCCAGTGGGAGCCGCCCATCTCGTTCTTGGTCTCGCCCAGGAGGGCGAGTAGGTTGCCGGGCTTTTTAAGGTCCGGGGTCAGGCATTTACGGGCGTCCTCGATGACGCCCACGGCGGAGATGAGCAGC
>MGUS01000102.1:17066-19878 GCA_001800085.1 Elusimicrobia bacterium RIFCSPLOWO2_01_FULL_60_11
TCCAGGTGTTGTTCAAGCTGTCCTTGCCGGAAATGAACGGCGTCCCGTACGCCTTGGCGAAATCGTGGCAACCCTGGGAGCAGCGCACCAGAGCGCCCAGGACTTCTTCATCGAGAACGTTCCCCCAGCAGAAATTGTCCAGGATGGCCGCGTGTTCCACATCGCCGCCCACGGCCGAGAGGTTGCGGAGCGCCTCGTCGATGGCGTTGGCCGCCATCCAGTAAGGGTCGATCTCGCCGAAGAGGGGGTTGATGCCGGAGGAGACCCCCACGCCTTTCCAGGAACCCAGGACCGGGAGGCAGACCGCGGCGTCGCTCGGGCCCTTTTGACCGGGGCCGGAAAAAGGTTTGATGACGCTCCCGCCCTGGACTTCGTGGTCGTACTGCTTCACCACCCACTTCTTGGACCCGATGTCGGGGTGAGCGAGGAGTTTTTTGAGGGTCGCGGTCAGATCGCCCGGATGAACGGGTCCCGGCGCGTCTTCCTCCGCGCGTTTCTCGGACCAGACCGCCGTCAAATGTTTGCGGGGGATGCCGTCGTGCAGGACCCCCAGGTCCAGGTCACAGACCCTCTCGCCGTCATGAAAGACCTCGAGACGCCCCGTGGCCGCGAATTCCCCGATGACAGAGCATTCGGCGTCCTCGACCGCGCAGATCTCCTGAAGTTCCTTCAGATTCTTCCCGGGGACGGAGAGCACCATCCTTTCCTGGGATTCCGACACCCAGATCTCCCAGGGCAGGAGCCCGGGATATTTCAAGGGCGCTTTCTCCAGGCGGACTTTGGCCCCGCAGTCGGCGGCCATCTCCCCCACCGCGCTGGAGAAACCGCCGGCCCCGCAGTCGGTGATGGCGTTGTAGAGGCCCAGGTCCCGCGCCCGTAAGATCGCGTCGGCCGCCTTCTTTTCCGTGATGGCGTTGCCGATCTGCACCACGCTGGCCGAGATCCCCGCCTCCAGGGCCAGGGATGAAAAAGTCGCTCCGTGGATGCCGTCCCGCCCCGTGCGCCCGCCCACGGCCACGATCAAATCCCCGGGAGAAACATTCTTCAAGATCTTGTCTTTGGGGATCAGCCCCGCCGTTCCGCAGAAAACGATAGGATTGGCCGTGTAGCCCTTGTGAAAGAGCACCGCGCCGTTCACCGTGGGGATCCCCATGCGGTTGCCGTAGTCCCGCACACCCGCGATCACGCCGGAAAGGACCCGCTCGGGGCGCAGCATGCCGGAATCCCGCGAGAGGTCCTGGCCGAATTCCCCCACGCAGAAGGCGTCCGTGTTCAAGATGGGCTTGGCGCCCAGGCCCACGCCCAGGATGTCGCGGATGACGCCTCCGATGCCGGTGCCCGCCCCGCCGTAGGGCTCGAGGGCCGAAGGGTGGTTGTGCGTCTCCACTTTGAAAGCGATCCCCCAGGCGCGGTCGAATTCGATGATACCCGCGTTGTCCTCAAAAACGGAAAGGCAGAATTTCCTGTCCAGGTCTTTCGTCGCCTTGACGATGGTCTGCTTCAAGAGGTCGTCGTAGATCTTGTGGGTGACCCCGTCGGCGCGGCGCTCGGTGTAGTCGATGATGCCTTTGAAGGTCTTGTGCTTGCAGTGCTCGGACCAGGTCTGGGCCAGGGTCTCCAGCTCCACGTCGGTGGGTTCGCGCCCGGCCTCGCGGAAGTATCTCTGGACCGCTTTCATCTCCTCCAGGGACATGGAGAGCAGGCGTTCCTTGGAACAGCGGAGGAGCCCTTCATCGCTCAAGCCCAGGATGGGGACCGGCTCGGCCTTGATCCGCGCAACCGCCGCGATCATGCCCGGCGCACCTTGCGTTCCTGGATGAGGGGATTCAAAAGTTCTCTGGAGACGGAGTCCGGGACTTCCCGGTCGAAGACATAGCGCGCCCCGCAGGATGCCCGGGCCAACGACGGGATGCCCAGGTCGCGCACGGCTTTCAGAACGCTCGCTCCCGCGGGGTCCATCACGCCCGGCTTATACCACACGTCGACGAAGACCTGGCCGGGAGAAGTGGGGATGTCGTTGAGCCTGAAAGATTCCACGACGGGATCGCAGAGGAGTTCCCGCGCGATCTTGTCGATCTGGGATTTGGAGAGAGAACCTTCGAGCCTATAGAGGGAGGAGACCCCCAGGCAGGAAGGGTGCACATCCTTCCGCCTGGCGGAGTTCTTCGGGTCCTTAGGGGAGACGGAGACCACGGTCTCCATGGATTGGCGCATGTATATTAAGGAACTCCTATATTTTACCTTTCTTAGAAGTTGAATTCAACCTTGGCGCCCAGGGGGTTGCTGTCCGGGTCGGCAAGAAAGAGAGTGAGGCCGGCTGCAACATCGAACCAGAAGTGGCCCGCCACGGCTTGGGAGAGGCGGTAGTCCTTGGCCTGGACCCGCCAGCCCAGATACATCCCGGCCAGAACCGCGAAGGCCGCGTTCCCCGCCGCGGGCCCGCTTCCGTCGTAGTGAGCGATTCCAAAGAGCGCGGAAGTGGCCACGAGGCCCCGGGTCTTTCCCCACCTGTCTTCCCAGCCGGTCTGGATCATCCCGCGGAAAATGGACTCTTCGCTCACCGCCGCGCCCAAGCTGATAGGCACCCAGAAGGCGCCGTAAACGCCCAGCGCCGTCCTGGGCCTGAAGGCATCCCCCTGAATCCGCGCCTCGCGCACATCCCAAAAGTCCCGGTCCGCTTTGTCCAGCCGCGCGCCCAGATAATTGAGCCCGACCCCCAGAGCCGCGAACCCCAGCACCCACGGGCTCGATAGGTTTTCGCCTTTGAACGGCGCCATGGCCAGGTCGGAGGCCGTGGAGCGGTCTTTTAGAA
>MGUS01000103.1:0-4751 GCA_001800085.1 Elusimicrobia bacterium RIFCSPLOWO2_01_FULL_60_11
TATTGCAGCAGGAGATACGCGACTATTACTGGGATTTCATCGTGACTTCGGACTTGATCGAATTGAGGAACCTGGCGCTGGTGGCGGAACTTGTCATCCGCTCGGCGCTCTCCCGCAAGGAATCCCGCGGGCTGCACTATACTTTGGATTATCCGAAAACGGACGACCGGCGTTTCAGGCAGGACACGGTCATTTTTCCGCCCCGCCCGAGGCGGCCGGTTTTAATCTCTTAAAAACAAGGGATTCGGCCCCTTCCGTCCGTTTGGACGTCACTTCCACGGAGTCCCCTTCCTGGACCTCCCCCTGGATGATGCGCTGGGCCAGTGGGTCCGCCACATGTTCCTGAATGGCACGCTTCAAGGGCCTGGCCCCGTAGGCCGGGTCGAAACCTTCCTTCACTAAAAATCGTTCCGCGCTCTCCGAGAGTTTCAAGGTGATGTTCTTCTCGGCCAGGCGGGCGGTCAGGCTCCTGAGATTCTTTTCCACGATGGCGTTCATCTGGTCGGCGGCCAGGCGGCGGAATATGAGGATCTCGTCCACGCGGTTCAAGAACTCCGGCCGGAAATTGGCTTCCAGCGCCTCCATCACGCGCTTCTTCATGTCGGAATAGTCCGAGGTCTCCGAGATCCAGTTGGAGCCCACGTTGGAGGTCATCACGATGAGGGTGTTCCTGAAATTGACCGTGCGGCCCTGGCCGTCGGTCAGGCGGCCGTCGTCGAGGATCTGAAGGAGGATGTTGAACACCTCCGGGTGCGCTTTCTCGATCTCGTCGAAAAGGATGACGCAGTAAGGGCGCTTCCTCACCGCTTCGGTGAGCTGGCCGCCTTCCTCAAAGCCCACATAGCCGGGCGGGGCGCCGATGAGGCGCGCCACCGCGTGTTTTTCCATGTATTCGGACATGTCGATGCGGACCATGTTCTTTTCGTCGTCAAAGAGGAATTCCGCCACGGCCTTGGCCAGTTCCGTCTTGCCCACGCCGGTCGGGCCCAGGAATATGAAGCTTCCGATGGGGCGGTTGGGGTCCGCGATGCCGGAACGCGCGCGCCGCACCGCGTTGGCGACGGCTCCCACGGCCTCGTCCTGTCCCACCACGCGCTCATGGAGCCGTTCTTCCATCTTGGAGAGCTTGGTCATTTCGCCTTCGAGCATGCGCGTGACGGGCACCCCCGTCCAGCGGGAGACGACGCCGGCGATGTCCTCCTCTCCCACCTCTTCCTTGAGCATCTTGCCTTCTTTCTGGATCTTCTCCACGTCAAGGTTGGCGGCCGCGAGGTCCTTTTGAAGGGAGGGAAGCGTCCCATAGCGTATCTCCGCCACTTTTCCCAGGTCGCCGACACGTTCGGCCTTCTTTTCGGCAAGCTTCAATGTCTCGATTTTCTCTTTGACGGAGCGGATCTTCTGGATGACGGATTTTTCCTCCTCCCACTGCTTCTTCAGGGAGGACATCTTGACCCTTAGGATCTCCAGCTCGCTCTCGATCTTGCGGATGCGCTCCGCGGAAGCGGCGTCCGTTTCCTTGGTGAGGGCCGTGCGTTCGATCTCCAGCTGCTGGACCTTGCGGCTGGTCTCGTCCAGTTCAGGAGGCATGGAATCGATGGCCATGCGCAGGCCGCTCGCGGCCTCGTCCACCAGGTCGATGGCTTTGTCCGGCAGGAACCTGTCCGTGATGTAGCGGGAGGAAAGGTTGGCCGCGGCAACGAGCGCGCTGTCCTTGATGCGCACGCCGTGGTGGAGCTCGTATTTTTCTTTGAGCCCTCTCAAGATCGAGATCGTGTCGGGAACGGAGGGCTCGTTCACTGAAATGGGCTGGAAGCGCCTCTCCAAAGCGGCGTCTTTTTCGATGTGCTTGCGGTATTCGTCGAGCGTGGTGGCCCCGATGCAGTGGAGCTCGCCCCGCGCCAGCATGGGTTTCAAAAGGTCGGGCGCCGAAGTCATGCCGGGGGCGGCGCCGGCGCTGATGAGGGTGTGCATCTCGTCGATGAAAAGGATGATCTCGCCGGCGGATTCGGACACTTCCTTCAAGACGGCCTTCATGCGCTCCTCGAACTCGCCGTGGAACTTGGCGCCCGCGATGAGCGCGCCCATGTCCAGCGTCACGACCCTGCGTTTCTTCAAGGATTCGGGCACGTCGCCCGAGACGATGCGCTGGGCCAGGCCTTCGACGATGGCGGTCTTGCCCACGCCGGGTTCTCCGATCAAGACCGGGTTGTTCTTGGTGCGCCGTGCCAGGACCTGGATGAGGCGCCGTATCTCGGCGTCCCTGCCGATGACGGGGTCCAGGCGCCCGCTCTGGGCGATCTGGGTCAGGTCACGGCCGAATTTCTCGAGGGCTTTGGGGGGCTGCTGTTCCATAATTGGTTAGATGCCGGTTTTTGAATATGGTTTCAATACCTTAAAATATTAGGCAATGTCGGAATTTGATCTGCAGGCCGTCGTTTTGGAAGAGAGGCTCGCGCCGAAGGCGTGAGGGAAACCACGGAGAGGTTTCCGTCAGATTTCCCGACGGCCAAGGAGCAAATTCCGACATTACCTAATATTCCCAAGATACGCCGGCGAAATAATGCTGCGCCGTGTAGTTGTAGCGGTAGGTCTTCTCGTAGGCCATGTTGGATTTGGATTGGCGGTAGACGCCCTGGGCCACGACCGCAATTCCCATGCCCAGGGGATACTTTAAGGAATAGGATATGGAGTGCGTGGTGAGGACGATCTTGTCCGCGCCATAGGTGCCGTCGGTGTCCTGGATGGGCCGGTGGTTGTAGTTCCTCACGCAATAGTCGTAGACCAGAGCCCAGTCCAGGTCGCCGAAGAACCGCCCCGCCAGCTTGGGGGCCAGGTGGGTTTCGGCGTAGTCGTAGTATCCGGGGTTGAAGCGGGTGCGGGGGGCATCGTAGTTGTGCTGGTCGGAGACAAGGGCCGCGTAGGAGATGTCCAGCCCGGACAACCATTGGAGGCGGGCCGATGAAATGTCCGGCAGGGCCTGGAGAAGGGACATGCCCGCTTCGCCGTACCAATCGCTCCGGTTCTGCGGCAGGTAGCCGCCGGACGATGTCACGCGCTTCTGGTCGGGATAGGGGCGGTAGGAGGCCAGGGTGTTGGCGGACAGCGTGGTCTTGCCGCCCAAAGCCCAGTCGGCGCCCCAGCTGCCGTCGTAAGCGTTGAAGTCGAGCGTGTTGACGCCGGATTCGATCTCCGAGCCGAAAGAGGAGCCCGATGCCAGGTAGGTGTAGTGGATGAAGCGCACCGCGTACGGATCCAACCCGAAACGCATGGATTTCATGACGGTCCCGGTCCGTTCGAATTCCAGCCCGAACCCCAGCTTGTTGTTGTCATAGAGTCCCTTGCCCAGCTTTTCGGACTCGCTTTCCACAAGCATCTGGTTCTTGAATGTCCCTTTGAGTTTGGCCTTCCAGCGGTCAGAGAGCGTGTAGATTCCTTTTATAAGCGCCTGGTTCTCCAGGGTCTCCTGCGTCAGGAAACCGCCCCCGATGAGCTCCTGGACTTCGCGCACGCGGCGGTATTTGCCGGTCACGGTGGGGATCAGGGAGAACCGGTCGTTGAACTTCATGCCCGCCGCGCCCAGCCAGTCGCCGTTGCCGGAAAATGAAGTGCGCTCCCCTTCGAAGAAGAACTGCCCGCCCAAAAGCGAGACGTTGACGACCGGTTCGATCTCGACGGCGCGCGCGCCCGCGCAGGATAATGCGCAGGTCAGAAGGAAAAGAAAAAACCTCTTATCTTTGATCGACCGGTTCATTTCCCTTCACTTGGGTCTTAAGGAACCCTGACTTGAGCAATATCCTGGGCGTGGCCATCACGTCGATCTTGTCCGCGAATTCGGAGCTTTGCCAAGTCCTCTCAAAATTGACCTGCTCGAAGGTCTGGGCGATGGAATCGGAACTGCCCGTGTTCTGGCCGATGGCTCGGAGGTCCAATATCTGGCCCAGGTCGTTGACCATGAAGGTCTCGTTCTTGAGCCAGGCCCAGGGCTTGCGGCTCACCGAGAGCGGGTCGATGCCCAGGGTGCCGTCGTCCTCCAGCCCGTTCCTGTTCAAGTCGGAGAAGAATCTTCCGTCGCCGTTATCGCGGGCGCGCGTGACCCTGTCCGCCGCGCCGTTCAACCCCACCTGGACCACGTCTTCAAAAGGTTCGCCGATGTCGTAGGCGCCGTTGCCGTTCATGTCCTTGAAGCGTTCCCCGTTGTCCAGGCGGCCGTTGCCGTTGGCGTCCACGAAATTGATGTAGTTGTGGGTCTCGGTGAAGTGCGCCAGGAAGGGGTTGGGGTCGGGTTCGTGCGCCACGAAATCGAGCTTGCCGGTGGCGGTGAGCCCCGCTCCCGCGTTGGTCACGAAGACGTCGATCCAATAGGATTCGGAGACCGCGTCCGCCGCGGGATCGTATTTTTCGACCAGGGCGGGGCGCATGTGCCACATCATGCCGCGCACATCGGTGCCGGCCAGCAGGCCGTTGTCCGACGGGCGGTAATTGGCCTCCTTCCAGAGACGCTCGCTCGCGCCCGGGTTGCCGTTCAGGAACTCGTAGCGGTGGTCGAACACCGTCATGTCCCCCTTCTGGCTTGTGACGCCCAAGAACTGGCCCTGGTCCCCGAATATGGGCTGCTGGAAAGTGACCGGCTTGGAGTCGCCGTCCAGGTTGACCTGCTCATAGGTGTCTTTCTGGTTGGTGGAAAAGAGACGCTGCTTGACGGCGAAGAAATCGGGCTTCCTGTCCCCGACGGAGGACCAGAGGTTCCCCGC
>MGUS01000103.1:4780-5910 GCA_001800085.1 Elusimicrobia bacterium RIFCSPLOWO2_01_FULL_60_11
CGGTGGTTCAAGGCGACGTATTTGAAAGATTCGGGCGTGGGGCGGGTGACGTATTCTTCCAGGCGCACCAATTTGCCGAACGCGTCCACCAGGGTCTTGGCTTCCTGATAAGTGGCCGCCTTCTGCTGGAAGGCCGCGTCGGATTCGATGCCCTCGCGCGCCATGTCCCGCGAGACCTCTCTTTGAACTTCCTTGCGGAACTCCGCCTTGTCCTGCGTGGGCGGCGGGAGTTTTCCCTGCTCTTCGGGTTTGCGCTCATCCCTAAATTTCTTGTCTTCCTTGTCGAAACGCATCCTCTCGTCGCGGGCCCTTTGGATGTCCTTTGGGGGGATGGCTTCGGGCGGCTTGGGGGCGGCGGCGCCCTGCTCCACAGCGCTTCTCTGGTTCTCGGCCACGGGCACTTGCGGTATGGCGCCCCGCGTGTCGCCGAAATTCACCGTTCCGTTGAAGACGTCCAGTATCGTGGACAAGTCATCCAAGACCGTGACTTGAAATTCGGTGCCTCGCACGGCGCAGAGGGCCGTGGGAGTATGCACCCTCAAGCCCTGCCCGGTCCCAAGCTTGGCCACATAGAACCGCGTTCTGCCCACCTTCTGGTCGAACTCCCAATCTGTGGGCCCCAGTTGGGTGATCTCCAGGAGGGTCTTTTCCTTGATGGTGAGGCGGTGGCCTTCTTTGGAAAGGGTATTGGTCTGGCTGCGGCGTCCGGTGCGGATCTTGTCCCCGGTTTTTAGGACCATCCCCGGCCTGGCTTTTTCCCAGGCGCCGGGGCTCTGACGGTAGACCTCAACGGTGCCTTTGATGAAGGTGACGATGATCTCGCCCGCCAGAGCCGTAGAGGCGGTGAAGAGCAGGAGGCAGCCGGACAGGATGAATTTTTTCATGTCGACAGGGTTGAGTTTACATCCAATTCAAATGCCTGTCAATTGTGTTTTTAGTGGGGTCAGGTCAGTACCAGGTCCGTACCTGACCCCAAGGTTTCTCGTACGCGTAAGGGTTCGGCTCGCTCCGTCGGGAGGGCTCGCTCACCCCGTACGCGCGTGCGCGCGGGTACTCATTTTGTTACAAGAATGTTACATAAAGTTGAGGACAAAAAAGGATATTTCAGTTAGAATTCAGGTGTCCCAAAA
>MGUS01000104.1:0-4739 GCA_001800085.1 Elusimicrobia bacterium RIFCSPLOWO2_01_FULL_60_11
TGTGATGAAGCACCCGACCCGGCGTTGAATCCCATGAAGACGCGGGCTTCCGTTCTGGTCCTGGCCCTGGCCCACGCTTTCGCGCTGACCCCGTGCGCGGCCAAATCAATATTGATCTTCGACCCGGCCCACGCTTCGGTCTCTGAATGGAAAAGTTCCTGGGGCGAGCTTCCTTCCGGCGCCTCCGCCAGAACAGAGAACAAAAAATTGGTCGTGACCGGCAACCTGGCGAACCAGTCCTACGGCTGCGTCTACCGCCCCCTCGATATCGACCTGGACAAGACCCCGCTCATGGAGATCGAGGTGGAATCCGCTTCCCACCATTGGTATCTGGTCTTCCGGGGAGACCAGCTGCCCAACGGCTACATCAAGGTCCAGCCGGACACCGACCAGACGGGCCGGGTCCAGTACGACCTGCGCCTGGCCCTCGGGCTCACGGGCAAGCAGTCCTTTTCCGAGGTCCAGCTCGGCGTCTCCACCGAAGACAGCACGGGCGGCAACTTGAAGCAGTCCCTTGTCATCCGCCGGTTCCAGATCTTGTCCGCCGACGAAGGCGCGCCCGGCTCTCTTCAGCTTTACGGACCTTCCAACCGCAACCTTTCGGGCTGGAAGAACCAGAACGACGACCGTTCGCCTTCCGGCGTGGACATGGTCCCCTCTCCCAAATCCGTCACGCTCCGGGGCAACCGCCCCAGCCAAAGCTACGGTTTCATGCACCGCACCTTCAGCCTGGATTTCAGCAAGTCCCCGGTCTTGAAATTCGAAGCGGAATCCGCGTCGCACCATTGGTACCTCATCTTGAACCACCCCAATCTGGACAAGGGCTTCGTGCGCCTCCAGCCGGACAGCAACCTGACGGGCGTTTTCTATTACGACTTGAAGGAGATCGCGGGGATCACCGGCACGCAGTCCGTGCGCCTGCAGGTGGGGGTGTCCACCAACGAGGAAAAGCCCACATGCCTGGATGAGACGGTCGTGATCAAGGAGATCTCGGTGGTCTCCCCTGCGGACGTGCCCGCCTCGCAGAAGATCCTGAGAAAAGCCGACCTGAAGTTCAGGCAGAAGATCCAGGCGGACGTTCCCAAGGTCTACAAGGTCTTGACCGCTCCTCCTGCCGTTCCCCTGGCCGTTCCGGCAGACACGGAGAAGCCGTCCGCGGACATCTCTGCCGGGCCATGGGACATGGAGAGCCGGGATGACGGCCTTCTCCGGTCCATGGGCGAGGAATACGATGAGCTGTTCCTGAACGGCCATGCTTACAAGCGTCCCGCGGCCGGGGCGAAGGTGGAATTTTCCGAGACGAAGAACGCTTTGACGGTCAAGAACGCGTTCTACAGGGTGGTCTTGAGCAAAGAGAACGGGGCGCTCCTTTCTTTCACCCAGGGCGCCTCCACGGCCCCGGTCATCACGGGCAGCGCGGACGGCTGCTTGTGGAAGATCGACACTTCCGGCAGGAAGGTCATCGAGAGCCGCGCCCAGGATTTCACCTGGAAATGGGACGCCGCCGCCAGCGGCCTGGCCCTGGAATACAAGGGCGCCACGGCCTCCTCGCGCGTGACCGTCCGCATGGGTTTCGACGCTTCCGAGAAGATCTCCATGGAGATCGAGGCCGAGAACCTGTCGGACGCGGTGTTCCTTTCCGTCCTCTTCCCGCAGGGACTGCTTTTTTCAACGGCGCGCCTGGACCGGGTGGTCCTTCCCCGGTTGATCGGCGTGGCCTTCAAGCCCGGGTTCTTCCGCTCCAACAAGCAGTGGTCGGACCCCTACCCGTCTTCTTTCGCCGATTATGCCTGGATCGGGACGAGATCAGGTTCTCTCACCTCTTACATGACTCAGCCCAAGGGCGCGTTCCAGCCGGCGTCCCTTGAGATCGGAGCCTCCGGCGCCGGGGAGCAAGGGTCCTACACCCACCGCATGCCGGTGCGCGTTGAAAAAGGAAGATTCTGGAGGAGCCCCAAGGTCTATCTCACGGCCGGAGGCAGCGTTTACGAGACGGCCCGGGCCTATGCCCAGGACAGCGGGCTCGCCGCATTCTCTCCGCTCTCAAAGAAACTGAAGCCCGAGGCCTATGCCCGCCTGCAGAGATCGCCGTTCATCCGGGTGGACCAGTCGGTGAACATCGACATCCCTTCCGTCATCCGGCTGTTGAAGGAACTTCCGGTCCCGGCCATCCTCCACTTGACCTCGTTCTGGCCGGGAGGATTCGACCGGAACTACCCGGATTACCTGCCGCCCGATCCGGACTACGGCACGATGGACGAGTTCAAGGCGCTCACGGCCAAGGCGCGGGCCCTGGGGCTGCTGGTCATGCCCTACACCAACCCGACCTGGTGGAACGACGGCCCCACGGTGAAGCGGCTCTCCGAGGAAAAGATCGCCGCCCGCAACCCCGACCATTCCCTGTTGAGGGAAAAGTACAATGAGAACCCCGGCGTGGTGGTCGACCCCTTCGACCCGCAGGTCATCGAAAGGAATCTTCAGACCTTGAAAGAGTTCACGCAGACGGTCCCGATGGATCTCCTCTTCCACGACCAGATCGGCGCCCGCCGCTGGCTCTACACGGACGAGGCGGGGCGGGAACTTGCCTATACCCAGGGCCTGATCGACCAGGCCGCGCGGGACAGCGCGGCGGTCCCCCTCATGACCGAGGGCGGTTTCGACCGGCTGATTCCTTATGAAACAGGATTTTGCGGCATGACTTCTCTGTCCTATCCGGGATTCGCGGAATACGACAAGCTTTGGGGGGTGGGGAACTGGGAGATCTATCCCGTCTCCGCGTTCATGGCCCATTCCAAGGTCAATTTCTATCAGCATAATCTTTCGGAAGACGTCGTCGCCAACACCGAGGCCAAGCTGGCCTGGAACCTGGCCTACGGTTTCGGCCTCACCGTGAGCCGCACCTACATCCGGCAGAACCTGGAAAGGAAGTGGATCGTCCTGGCTGGGCTGTTCCACAAGCATCTGATGCCCCGGATACTCGGCGAGGACATGAAGGGGTTCCTCCGCTTGAACGAGCGCTCAACCTGGAGCCGGTTCGGCGACGTCGACGTCATCGTCAACCATTCTTTGAAGGACCCGCTCGCCGTGGGAGGCCATCTTCTGCCTCCTTCGGGGTTCCTGGCCCAGTCCCGCGGGGCCGATGAGACGGGCGACAATATCCTTGCCGGGTACTTTTCCCGCTTGAACGGGGAGGATCTGGAAGCCGGCCACTATCTCATCGTCAGATCCAATCCCCAAAGGATCGAAGTCATCCAACCCGACGCCAAGACGACCTGGCTCACCTTGGCGCGGCCGATGGACTGGACGAAAGACAGCCGCATCCGCGCCTATCGCGCGGCCAACGGCGCCGAAGCGCCCGCGCCTGTTTCCGTGGGCCCCGACCGCCTCTCCATCCTTTATGACGCGGCCGGGGAACCCGATGGCTATGTCCTCCGCTATGCCGAAGACGGCGGCGAGGCGCACGTTTCGGTGCATGTTTCCTGGGATTCCGCGAAAGACCGGAGGACCCTGCGCGGCCGGGTCTGGGTCTTCGCCCCGGCGGGGCGGGAACTCAAAGACCTGACCGTCAAAATATCCGCATGGAAGATCGCCTCCGATAACGGGCCGCCGGCCCCGGACGCCCCGGCTGCCGGTTTAGAATCAACGATTGAAAAAGTCCTTAAAGGCGGGACGGGCCGTTTCCCGTTCACCTTAACCATTCCCACGGCTTTTCATCTGGACGGGCGGGGGATCTGGGTCCGCGCCAGGGCGGAATTCAAGGAAGGAGGCAAACGGACCGTCCGCGTCGCGGAACGGAAAGTGAACCTGGCTCCCTGAAACTCCCATGGAAAACGCTTGATTGTTTTTGTAGAATAACCGCACCACACAATTAGAGGAGGAGACACCATGCGAAAGCCCCTGCAGCTTCCGGCCTTGATCTTACTCGCTTCATCCGCCTTTGCCGCTCCCGCGCCCGGTACCCCCTCAGTCCCCGCAGTCCAATCCGCCCCTCTCGCCGTCGATAAAGAATTCCTGTCCGGCTGGAAGGACGCCTGGCCCGACGGCACCATGACGGAGGCCAGCGTCGGCTCCGCCAACGGCATGCTCAATGTGTCCGGCATCTCCTTCGTGAAAAGCTACGGCAGCGTCTATAAGGACATCGAAGTGGATTTCGAGCGCACGCCCTACCTGGTCGTGGACGTGCAGTCGGTGACCGGCTTCTGGTATATCGTCGTGCGCAACTCCAGCTTGAAAGAAGGTTTCGTGCGCGTCCAGCAGGACACCAAGACCACCGGCAAGCAGGTCTACAACCTCCGCGCGGCCACGGGCCTCTCGGGCAAGCAGACGCTGGACATCCAGCTGGGCATCAGCAGCGGCAAGGATGAACCCAACCTGGGCAAATCGGTCTCGTTCAAGGACCTGCGCTTCGTGTCCAAAGTGGACGGGGTCATCGAAGGGTCCCTCTCCACCGGCCTCTGGAAGGACGCCTGGCCGGACGGCACGCCCTGCGGAGCGTCCGCAAAGAACAGCGCCGGCGCCGTCACATTGAGCGGCACATCCAAGCTGAAGGGTTACGGGAGTTCTTACCGGACGGTGACCGTGAACCTGGACAAGACGCCGGTCTTGAAGGCCTTCCCCTCCAAAGTCAACGGGTACTGGTACATGGAAGCCATCGGCGGCTCCCTGAAAGCGCCCGTCAAGATCCAGCCGGACAGCCAGTCGTCGGGACCCGCGAGCTACAATCTGCAGGAGCTTCTCAG
>MGUS01000104.1:4758-7126 GCA_001800085.1 Elusimicrobia bacterium RIFCSPLOWO2_01_FULL_60_11
TTCCGGAGTCCAATCTTTTGAGCTTCACCTGGGAGTGAGCAGCGGGGGGCAGGATGCCGCGCTCGGGAAAGAAGCCGTCTTCTCCCGGGATGTCATGTTCTCCGCGGCGGAGCCGGCGCCGCAAAAGACCCAGAAGCATTGAGCGCGTGGCCTAAGATCCTTCGACGGACTCTTCTGCCGGGGTTGTTGTTGGCGGGGATCCTGGCCTCATATGCCCGGGCGGCCCTCATCGATGACGAAGACATCAACCTGGGCTATACGGCTGAACCGGACAATTCCGCCTCCACGGATAACATCGCCCTCACCGTGCCTGGAGATACCGGCCAGGCCGTCCAACTCAATTACAACTTCGCCACCACCGATTCCTATTCCCAGCTCACCAAGAATTTTTCCCGTTTCAATATGGGGGAGCTTGCCCGCTCCGACGTGGCCCTCCGTTTCTACGCGCGGGGTTCGGGTTCCAGCAATGCCGTGCGCGTGCGCCTGACCGACATCGACGGGGACCAGCTTTTCAAGGTGGTGAACGGCCTGACCAACAATGACGCATGGGCTTCCGTTTCCATCCCGCTCTCCGCCTTCACCCTCTCGGCCCTGGGCAACGGCAAGTTCGACCTTTTCCGCGTCACGCAGCTCGAGATCGCGGTGGAGAAGACGGGCGGCGGCTCGGGCGCGCTCGACATCGACGGCATCGGACTCTTCCGCACGCAAGCCAGCACCGGCGTGTCCATCCTGCTGGACGGTTTTGAAGGCGGCACGGGGAGCGTCAATCAATTCGGCGCGGGTCCCGACGTTTTTACCCAGGACGTGAACGCTTCTATTTCCGCCGTCTATGACACGTCCGCCGGCAACGCCGCGGTCGGGACCACGGCCTTGAAGATCACTTACAACGCCGGGACCACGGCCGGCGTGGACAACGCGGGATATTTCAACAGTCCCAACGGCGCCAACTTGACGCCCGCCACGCAGCTGGAATTCTATGCCAAGGCCTCCAACGACAACGAGGCCTTCCGCCTCACGTTCGGGTCGGCGACCAGCCAGTACCAGGTCATCAACATCGGCGGAATATCCAAGAGTTGGCAGAAATTCACCATCCCCTTCAATAATTTCGACCAGATCGTCACTTCCGGCGCGGCGGGGCTGACCGGTTTTTCGTATGTCACGGCATTTGTCATGGCCTTCGCGCCGAGCATCAGCGTGGGAAGCGGCAACCTCTGGCTCGACGACATCCGCTTCACCGCTCCAGCCGCGAGTTCCGGGGACTTCAAGACCATCGACGCCATGGAAGAGCCGGTCAGCCCCGCCCTCACGACCTGGGAAGCGGCTTACGACGTTTCGTCCTTCGCGTCCTTTTCCGGCGTGGCCGACGGGGTCAGCGGGCGGGCCCTGCGCATGACCTACAGCTTGTCGGACGGGACTTACGCGACGATGGTGAGAAAATTCTACGTGAACGCCTCCCTCGCGGATGCCATCCGTTTCAAATACAAGACCTCGGGCGCGCTCACGAGCGGGGTGGCCGCCTTGAACACCTTTGAATTCCACGTGCTGGATAAGGACGGCACCCACTACAAGCGCGCGCTCACGGGTTTTGCCTCCACCGCGGGGACCTGGAAGACCCTGGTCCTTCCTTTAAAGGAATTCTCCCAGGTGAGCGGGGACAGTTCGCTCGACCTGAGGAAGTTGAAGGAGATGCGGTTCACAATGCTCAAGTCGGACGGGGGAAAGGGCATCCTCGCCGTGGACCAATTCGAGGCGGTCGCCTCTCCCAAACTGACGCAAGGCGCTACGGACCGGCTGATCCAGTCCATTTCAACGGACAACAACCCCTTCTCGCCCAACGATGACGGCGTCAAGGACACGGTCACTTTCTCCTATACCCTCAAGGAACCCTGCAAGGTGCGCCTGCGCATCTACGGGCAGGACGGGCAAGTGGTCAAGGAGTTCAGCCCCGCCGACGCCATCCCCGCGGGGGCGGGTTCGTTCGCCTGGGACGGCAAGGATTCGGGCAACGTCCGCATCAGGAACGGTCTTTACTTCTTCCAGCTGAAAGCGGACGCGACGGGCTCGGGCAACAAGGACAAGGAGACCAACATCGTGGCGGTCCTGCGGTGAAGCGGACATCCTGGCCGCTCGCGGCGGCTTTTGTCCTGGGCCTCTGCCTCCCGGCGCGGGGGGCTTTTGAATCGCGGCCCGTGGGGGCCCGGGCCGTGGCCCTGGGCCAGGCCTTCACGGCGGGCACCAACGACGCCACATCGGTCTATTGGAACCCCGCGGCCTTGAGCACGCTCAAACTCCGCGTCGTCGAGTTCAGCCATGAGGACCTTTACACCCAGGGCCTTGTGACTTACAGCAACCTGTCCTTTGCCCACCC
>MGUS01000105.1:0-5506 GCA_001800085.1 Elusimicrobia bacterium RIFCSPLOWO2_01_FULL_60_11
CGGACTACACCGAGACCCGCAGCGGCGCGGGTCTGCGCATCGGGCCCAGGTTCTCGGACATCTGGTCGCTCCTGTTCAATTACTCCTACGCCAACGTCCAGATCTCCAACGTCCGGGAACAGTTCCTCACGCAGATCAAGCAGGAGACCCAGATCACTTCCTCTTTCGGCACGGAACTAGCCCGGGACACGCGGGACTATTATTTCGACGCCGCCCGCGGCAGCCGCAATTCGATCTCGGTGGACGTGACCGGCGGGCCGGTGCTCCAGGGGGACGTCAATTTCGTAAAATCCATATTCAGCACCAGCTGGTATTGGACCACGTTCAAGATCGGCAACTACCCTTACGTCTTTTCGGTCAACGGGCGCTTCGGCGGGGTGCAGGAATACTCGCCCTCGGAAACGGTGCCCATCTTCGAGAGGTTCTTCGTGGGCGGGGCGGATTCCGTGCGGGGTTACCAGTCCCGCGGGGAGATCGGCCCCATCGACGGCGGCCGCGCTTTCACGGTGATGAACGCCGAATACAAGATCCCGCTCTACGTGGAGAACAAGAGGCGCATCCTCCAGCTCGTGCTCTTCGCCGACGTGGGCGGCGCCTGGAGGAGTTCCAAGGACATCCTCACGCAGACCGGGCAGAGCCGCAATGAATTCGACAACGAGCGCTTCTTGAAATCCGCCGTGGGCTTCGGCCTGCGCATCACCACGCCGGTCTTCCCCATCCGACTGGATTGGGGCTATGGCTTGAACCACCGCCCGGGGGAGGACTTGAGCCAAATCCACTTCACTCTGGGAAACCTGTTTTAGAACTCATCACTCCCGCAGCCGTCCTTTACAACTTAAAACTCCTCCTTCATCTTAAGGGTCATTACGCCGCCGCTCTTTGGGGGATCCTCGCATTCGCGGGCATGAGCGGATGTTTTCTTGCGGGCGGCAGGTGGCTCCTCTCCAAGATATCGCCCGGCGGTCCTGCGGCGCAGCCTTTTTCGCCCCTTGAAGGATTCGCCTGCAGCTGGCTCATCGGCTCCTGGGCTTGCTCGACCCTCTGGTTCTTCCTGGGCACCGCCGGCTTTTTCAACCCAAAGATCGCCGTCGCGATGATATCGGCCGGCCTTCTCTGGGCCGCCTTTCAAATCCCTAAGGTCCACCTGCCGTCATTACGTCCGAAATTGCGATTTGCGGCGGAGTCCCTCATCATCCTCTGGGTCCTCGGCACCGCGGTCCTGATGGTCGCGCCCCAGACCTATTGGGACACGCTCTCGTTCAACATGGCCCTTCCATCGGGATATGCCGCCCTGGGACGGTTCCAACCCAACATCTTCAACCTCTACTCCTATTTCGCCCAGAACCAGGAGCTCTTGTCGACATGGGCCCTCCTGGCGGGGTCCAAAGAAGCCGCGTTCCTCCAGATGTGGGGGTTCTGGGCCGTCCTGCTCGTCTTCGTCTACGGTTTCCTCTCCCGCGCAGCAAGCCGGACCGCGGCGCTCATCGCCGTCGGCCTTTTTCTTTCCACGCCGCTGTCCACATTCCTGGCGGTCCACATCAAGAACGACCTGCAGGTCGGCCTGTTCTTGATGATGCAGTGGTGGGCCCTGATTTTTTCTCTCGAAAAATCCGAAAAGGGGGGGATCTCCGCGCGAAGATGGATCTTCCTTGCCGGTTTCTTCGCCGGAGCGGCCTACGGGATGAAGATGAGCGCCATGCCGTCCATCGCGGTCACGGCGCTCGGCATCGCTCTGTTCATGAGACCCCGGGCCGTTTCCCTGGGAATTTTTTCCCTGGGTTTTGCCGCGGCGGCGGGCCACTGGCTCGTGAGGAACGTGGTGCTCTTCAAAAATCCCTTCTATCCGTTCTTCAATTCGCTCGCCGGAACCGATTACATCTACCCCTGGCACCATCATTTCATGACGGAATTCCGCCTGATGTCCCTGGGTTGGCCCGGTCTTCTCCAATATGCGGAAAATTTCACGCGCTTCTTCCCCGCCGGGCCGTTCTCGCACGCCCCCTACTGGTGGGGGCCCTCGGCCATCCTGTGCCTGGCAGGGCTCGCCTGCCTGAGCCCGCGACACGGTCCCGCGGTCCGCAAGGTCACGGTCCTCGTGCTCGCGAGCTGGCTATTCACGATGATGTTCGCGCTCAAACCCATCCACCAGCTGGGGCCCCTTCTCTTTTTCTGCATGATCAGCTTCGGGCTCGGGTTGCACGCTGTCATAAAAAGCTCGGTCCGGCTCCGTTTCGGGACCGCCGCGGCCGTCGTCACAGCCCTCATCCTGAAATGGCTCTTTTACGCCAACAAAATTTACCTTCTCCTGATCCTCACGGCCTTCATCACGGGGGCGCCCGTCTGGCACTATGTCCGCACGCTGCAGACCGACTTGAAGGAGTTCGCGTCCATCGATGAGATCGAGTGGGTCCATGAGCTGGTCGACCGCCACACTCAAAAAGAGGATGTTGTCCTTTTCATGGGCGGGATGCGCTCCTACGGCATCCGGAGGCGGAATTACTCCGCCATGAGCTGGGGCCCGCAGCCGGTCTACTTTTTCGCCGAGAAGGCCAAGGATGAGAAAGAGTTGAGGGACATCCTCTGGGGACTGGGCATCCGCCACATCCTCGCGGAACCCCGGGGGTGGAACTATTGGGCCGGCGGAGACATGGTGGACGAGCCGTACCGGCACGGCATCCCCGTGGAGCGGTCCGAACTTATAAAAATTTCCAGGTTTATGGGGGACTACACGGTCCAGAGATTCAGCGTTCCTTCGGGAGGATACCAGTGGTTCAGCATCCTGCCACCGGACGGCGCGCCGCTTCCCAAGATGGAGTTCACCGATGAGGATGTCTACGAATTCCCTCAGCACTATGCCGCGATGTGCCGGAAACTGCAAGACAACGGCGAATCGGATGAAGCGTCCCGGATCTTGAATGCCTTGGAACACCATGTCTTCCCCGCCCGCATCGAAGCCCAAATTCAGAACTTGCCAAGACGGAAGTAAAAATCTATCATCTATGAGGCCATTCATGAGAAGAAAAATCCTGTATTCCTGTTTCATCCTCGCCTCCGCCGCCCGCCTTGCGGCCATGGAGATCCCTTTGGAAGGTTTCGGCAAGGCCGCCGTTCTGGCCTATGTCGACATGCATAAGGTCTTCGAGACCTTCCCCGAGACGGAGAAGGCGCGGGTGGAGTTGAACCAGATCATCGCGGAAAAGCAGGCGGACATCACAGGCAAGAAAGAGGAGATATCAACGCTCAAGGCCGAGATCGGGTTCCTTAGAAAACAGATGGGCGCGGTCATGCCTTCCACCGCCCCCAAAGCCGCGGTGGAAACACCCGAACGGAACGAAGAACCGTCCCTGGCCACCGCTCTCACATCGCTCACCCTGCCGGAAGGCAGCCCTCTTAAATTCCTTTTCAGCCCGCCGGCCGAGTCCACGTCCCCCGTCCAAGATCCGAACAAGGTCGCCTACAGCACTTTCGCGCCGAGTTCGCCCCAGATCCTCCCGGGCATCCCGTCGCCGGGGCCTTCTCTCATGGAGAAAGAGGCCCAGCTTTCCAAAAAAGAGTCCGACCTGGAGGTCTTCATCGGCCTGGCGGAACAGGAGATCCGCAACATGGAAGAGGGGAAGAACATGACGGTGATGGCGCGCATCTACCGCACTCTGGAGGACATCTCCAGCCGGCAGGGTTATTCCATCGTCCTGGACAAGTCCGACATCCTCTACGGGGAATCCGCCATCGACATCACGGAGCAGCTGATCCAGAAACTGAACGCCCCCCGGATCGGAAACGATAGATGAAGCTGACCGCCAAGGAAATCGCCGCCCTGGTGGGAGGCGATCTCTCCGGGGACGGGAACGTCTCCGTCTCCGGCGCGGCCCCTCTGGAGAACGCCACATCGAAAGACGTCTCTTTCCTTAACGACCTGAAACACCTCAAATCCCTCTCGACGACCCAGGCGGGGGTCCTGCTCCTTAAAAAGGGCACGGCCTATTCCAAGACCGCGGTCTTTGTGGACAATCCCCAGCTCGCTTTCGCCAAGATCCTGGCGTTGATCGCCAAGGAGAGGGAAGAAGCCCCGTCCGGCATCCACCCCACCGCCGTCATCTCTCCGAAGGCCAAGCTCGGGGCGGGGGTTTCCGTGGGGGCCCATTCCGTGATCGAGGCCGGCGCTTCGATCGGGGACCGCACCCAGATCTCGGCCCAATGTTACGTGGGCGCCCGGGCCGTCATAGGCCATGATTGTAAGTTCTATCCCCAGGTGGTCGTCCGGGAGGACTGCCGGGCGGGCAACAGGGTCATCCTCCATTCGGGCGCGGTCATCGGCTCGGACGGCTTCGGCTACGCCACGGAGGGGGGGGTGCATCACAAGATCCCGCAGATCGGGAACGTCATTTTGGAGGACGACGTCGAGATCGGGGCCAACGCGGCCATCGACCGGGCCACTTTGGGCGCCACCGTCGTAGGAAAGGGCACTAAAGTTGACAATCTGGTCCAGATTGCGCATAATGTGACGACGGGCCAGGGGTGCATCCTGGTCTCGCAGGCCGGCGTGGCGGGCTCATCCACCCTGGGCGATTATGTCACTCTGGCGGGACAAGTGGGCGTGGTGGGCCACGTCAAGATCGGCGACCGCGCCATCGCCGCCGCCCAATCCGGGATCCCCAACGACGTCGCGGAAGGCGCCATCGTGTTCGGAAGCCCGGCGCGTCCCATTGCCGAAGAGCGCAGGATCCAGGTCATCATCGGCAAACTCCCCAAGATCTACGAAGAGTTCAGGAAGATCAAGAAGATTTTGAATTTCGACGGAAAAAAACCATCATGAACCAGAGAACCCTCAAGCATGAAGCGGTCTTCAAAGGCATCGGCCTCCACACGGGAGGCATCGCCTCCATGAGATTCGTCCCGGCGCCGGCCGATGCCGGCGTGGTGTTCGTCCGCACCGACCTGCCCGGTTCCCCGAGGATCCCGGCCTCCATCGACAACGTCGTCGGCGTCATCCGCGGCACCTCGCTCGGGGCGGGGAACGCCCAGGTCCACACCGTGGAGCACGTGCTCTCCGCGCTCTTTGCCCTGGGCATCGACAACGTCACGGTGGAATTGGACGCCAACGAACCGCCCGTGGCCGACGGCTCCGCCAAGATTTTCGTGGAGACGCTCTTGAAGGCCGGCATCGTCGAGCAGGACCGCCCGAAGAATTTCCTCTCCTTGAAGGAGAAGATCTCTTACAAGCAGAACGAGACCGAACTTTCCCTGGAGCCGGGGGAAGGCCTCACCATCGCCTGCCAGCTCGTCTACGACCACCCCATGATCGGCAACCAGGAAAGGACGTTCTTCGTGGACCCGGAATCCTACCAGAAAGAGATCGCTCCGGCCCGCACCTTCTGCTTCGACTATGAAGTGGAGGCCTTGAAGCGCAAGGGACTGGCCCGCGGCGGCAGTTTGGACAACGCCGTCGTGGTGGGCGCCGACCGCATCTACAACAAGGAAAAAACCCTGCGTTTCCCCGACGAATTCG
>MGUS01000105.1:5558-8994 GCA_001800085.1 Elusimicrobia bacterium RIFCSPLOWO2_01_FULL_60_11
CGTCAAGGAACTCGCCAAATCCGGCCGCTTGGTGGCCGCCGCTTAAAAAGGAACCCATGGAACTCGCCCCCGTCCGCACGATGATGATCGAAGACATCCAGAAAGCCATCCCCCACCGGCACCCTTTCCTGCTCATCGACCGCGTTCTTGTCATCGAAGAATCCAAAAAGGCCGTGGGCATCAAATGCGTCTCCATGAACGAGTGGTTCTTCCCGGGGCATTTCCCGGGCCATCCCATCATGCCGGGCGTGCTCATCGTGGAAGCCCTGGCCCAGACGGCCTGCGCTCTCTTCCTTTCCCGCCCCGAATACGCCAGCAAGCTCGCCTTCTTCATGGGGATCAATGAGACCAAATTCAGGCGCCCCGTCGTCCCCGGAGACGTCCTGGAGCTCCACATCGACGTCTTGAAGGCGGGGGGGCGCGCCGGCAAGGTCCGGGGCGAAGCCCGCGTGGGGACCGAACTGGCGGCGGAAACGGAATTCACATTCGCCCTCGTGGACAAGTGATGGACTCCCTGCTCTCTCTTTCCGAAGGGAATCTGATCCACTCCACGGCCATCGTCCACCCGACGGCGCGCATCCACGAGTCCGCCCAGGTAGGCCCTTATACGGTGATCGGGCCCGACTGCCGCATCGGGGCGCTCACCCAGATCGGGGCCCACTGCGTCATCGAATACGCCGACATCGGCGCTTCCTGCAGGATATTTTCCCACGCTTTCATCGGCACCGCCCCGCAGGACCTGAAATACCGCGGGGAAAAAACGCGCATCGTCGTCGGCGACGGCACCATCGTCCGCGAATGCGCCACTTTGAACCGCGGCACCTCCGCGCGGGGAGAGACCCGCATCGGCAAGAGCTGCCTGCTCATGGCCTATTCCCACGTGGCGCACGACTGCGTGATCGGGGACGAAGTCATCCTGGCCAACAGCGTGGCCGTGGCCGGCCATGTCACCATCGGCATGGGCACGGTGGTGGGCGGGCTTTCGGGCATCCACCAATTCGTCAAGATAGGCAAGATGGCCATGGTGGGGGCCGGGGCCATGGTGCCCATGGACGTCCCGCCCTTCTGCACCGTCTGGGGCGACCGCGCGCGTATCGTGGGCTTGAACATCGAGGGACTGAACCGCCGCCACGTCTCCAAAAAATCCATCGAGGCCTTGAAGCGCGTCTACAAGAAGATCTTCTTCTCCAAAGGGACTCTCCGCCAGCTCACACGCCAGGCCCGCTCCGAAAAACTCACCTCGCCCGAAGTGGGGGAATTCCTCCAATTCATATCGTCCTCTGGACGCGGGGTCTGCCGCCCCAAGCTCAAAGCCGAGACCAGCGCCTCCCAAACCTGGTGAACGCCGCTTCACCCCTCGGACTCATTGCCGGCAAGGGCAAGTTCCCGCTCATCTTCGCCCAGGAGACGCGCCGCAACGGCCGCGAGCTTGTGGTGATCGCGCTCAAAGAAGAGGTCGACGAGGACCTGGCCCCCTACGCCAAGGCGGTGCACACGATCTCCGTTGGAAAATTGGATTCCATCATCCAGGCCTTGAAGAAAGAGAACGTTAAGGAAGTGGCCATGGCGGGCCGCCTCGAGCACATCAAGATATTCTCCGACATCATCCCCGATCTCCGCACGGCCCAGCTGCTCTTGAAACTCAAGGACCGCCGGGCGGATTCCGTCCTGCTTGCCGTGGCCAAGGAACTGGAAGGCGACGGCATCCGGCTCCTGCCTTCCACCATGTTCCTTTCCCACCTCCTGCCCAAAGCGGGCTTTCTGACAAGATCCAAGACCACGGAGTCCGAGCAGAAGAACGTCGAATTCGGAATCCGCATGGCCCAGGGGCTCTCCGCCCTGGACCTGGGCCAGACCGTGGTGGTGAAAAAGCGCGCGGCGGTGGCCCTGGAGGCCATGGAAGGGACCGACGAATGCATCAAGCGGGGCGCGGCCCTCGGGGGCGAAGGCGTCATCGTGGTCAAAAGCTCCAAACCCGACCAGGACATGCGCTTCGACGTGCCCGTGGTCGGGATGCACACGATGAACGTCATGATCGCGTGCAAGGCCCGCGTCCTGGCCGTGGAGGCCGGAAAGACCCTGATGCTTGAAAAGGACGAGATGCTGGAGGCGGCGGACGCGGCGGGCATCTGCGTGCTCGCCTGGGAAAAACCGCGGTGATCTCATTTCCTCCCAAATCCTCGAATAACTTGTTGCTTACATGTCGTCATTCCCGCGCAAGCGGGAATCTATCCCGTCTGATGGATGCCCGTTTTCACGGGCATGACGGCTAATTTGGACGGAACAATGATATTTCTATTAAAAGAAGGAAAGCTGGAATTGGGAATTAGGAAGGCTCTTCTAAATCTTGGGATTCCTCCGGAAATCAGAAAAGGTAAACATGGAGCGGATATTATAAGAAATAAAATTCCAAAATATATAATCGAGATCAAGGGCAACGCAAACAATGCGGGTGATGAATTTGCTTCAAATACAAAAGATCGAACTTTCTTTTCAGTGATTGGTGACATATGCAAAAGGTTGCGACCTAAGAAAGAGCATTACACCTATTTATTAGCGATTCCTGAAGACAGGAAATATAGGAATTTTGTGGGGAAAATATTAGAATTTAGAAAAAGAATTTCTTTGGTTATCATTTGGTGTAAAAGCTACTCTGAATTTGATGTGGAATGTCCCAATCAGCAGATCATGCGTTTTGAAGAATTCTGCAAGCTGTTAAAAGTCAGAGAGCTCGAAGAAGTCAGGAACAACTTCACGCTCCACGCGAAAAAACTGGGCATACGGTCTGAAAAGGACCTGCTCAAAACAATCGCAAGAGATTAATCGCTTATGTATAAGGTTAATAGGATAACCGGATGATCGAGACCGCCGTCATCGGAGTGGGACATTTGGGCCAGCACCATGCGCGCATCCTTCACGAATTGGAGGGCTCCAAGTTGAAAGGCGTGGCCGACATGGATGAGAAGCGGGCGCAGCAGGTGGCCAAGACCGCTAAAACGACCCCCTACACCTACTACAAAGACCTCTTCGGCCACATCCAGGCCGCCGTCATCGCCGTGCCCACTCCGCTTCATTACCAGATCGGCAAGGACTGCCTGGAGAACAACATCCACTGCCTCATCGAAAAACCTTTTACCGAAGATGTCGAGCAGGCCGAAGAATTGATAAAAATCGCGCAGGAAAGGAACCTCATCCTGCAGGTGGGGCACGTGGAGCGCTTCAACCCCGCCGTCATCGAAGCCCGAAAATATGTCAAAGACCCCAAGTTCATCGAAGTCAACCGCCTCGGGCCCTACGACCCGCGCACTTCCCACATCGGCGTGGTCCTCGACCTCATGATTCACGACCTCGACATCGTCCTCTACCTGGTGGGGGGCAAAGTGAAGTCCCTAGAGGCCTTCGGAGCCAAGGTGCTGACCCAGCATGAGGACATCGC
>MGUS01000105.1:9007-10426 GCA_001800085.1 Elusimicrobia bacterium RIFCSPLOWO2_01_FULL_60_11
CGCTTCGACAACGGCTGCATCGTGGACCTTTCCGCCTCGCGCATCTCGATTGAAAAGTACCGGAAGATCAGGATATTCCAGCCCGACGCCTATGTTTCCGTCGATTACGCCCGCAAGGACTTGAAGATCTACCGCAAGAAAAAGGTCCAGGTGAGCAGCTTCAAGGACATCGAGATCCTCCGCCCTAAACTCAAGGAAGAGGAGCCGTTGAAGCTCGAGCTCAAGAATTTTCTGGAATGCATCGAAGGGGGCAAGCAGCCCCAGGTCACCGGCGAGCACGGACGGGACGCCCTCGAGCTCGGCAAGGAGATATTGGAGCAGCTCCACCTCCACGAAACCCCTTGAAGCGCATACTCATATCCGCAGGCGATTATTCAGCGGACCAGCACGGCGAATCCCTGGTGAGAGCTCTCCGCAAGACCCTTCCGGACCTGTCTGTCACGGCCCTGGGCGGCGTGCGCTTGAAAAGCGTGGCGGACCATTTCCTCAAAGACATGGTGGAGATGGACATCTCGGGGTTCTCCCAGCCCTTCAAGCAGTTCTTCAAGCTCAAAGACATCCTTCTCAAGACCATCTATCCGATCCTGAAAAAAAAGGAAGTGGACGCGGTGGTGCTCATCGACTACTACGGGTTCAACATCCACATTGCCTCCAAAGCGAAAAAAGAGGGGATTCCCGTCTTTTACTTCGTGAGTCCCCAGGTCTGGGCCAGCCGGAGATGGAGGATCCGCCGGCTCAAGGAATGCGTCACCAAGATGCTCGTGATATTCCCCTTCGAGAAGGATCTTTATCAGAGCCACGGGGTCCCCGTGGAGTTCGTGGGGCACCCCATCCTGGACACGATCGAACGATTGGGGGCGGGCCAGGCCAAGGCCGGCCCGGATGGAAAGATCCGGGTGGGGATCATGCCCGGTTCGCGCATGAAAGAGATCTCCCGCCACCTGCCGCTCATGCTCGAATGCTTCGAGGCGCTCAAGAAGGATTTCGGGAACATCGAAGGACTTCTTTTCGCGGTGGACGCGCTTCCCGATCCCCTCTATCAAAAATACCTTGAAGGTTCTTCCGTCAAGCTCATCCGCGAGGGGGACTACAAAGAGCGCCAGGGCCTGACCCTATGCTTGACCGCCTCGGGCACGGCCACTCTGGAGAACGCCCTATTGGGCATCCCGATGGTGGTGATCTATAAAGCGTCCTGGCTGACCTACTGGGTCGCGCGTCTCCTCATCCAGGTGCCCTATGTCGCGATGGCCAATATCTTAAGTGGACGCGAAGTCGTCCCCGAGCTGATCCAGCACCGGGCAAGCAAAGCCGATATCGTCCGCGCCGCTTCCCTATATCTTTCGGACCCCTCTCTCCTTGAACGCACCCGGAGCGAACTGATAAGATTGAGGCAGGCGCTCGGCAACGCCGGGGCTTATG
>MGUS01000105.1:10443-13560 GCA_001800085.1 Elusimicrobia bacterium RIFCSPLOWO2_01_FULL_60_11
ATTCACAAGCGGCTCTTTCAGTTCTTGAGACCCTACCTGACGCGCTTCATCGAAGCCAGCGTCTGCATGGTCGGGGTGGCCACCCTCACCGCGACCCCGGTGTGGCTGGTCCGTTTCGTGATGGACGACGTCCTCATCGCCAAAGACCGGAAGATGCTCCTCTACATCACGCTCGCCTTCCCCGCCGTCTACCTCATCAAGGGCGTTTTCACCTACATCCAGAACTACATGATGAGCTACATCGGCCATGCCATCGTGCGCGACATCCGCCAGCGCCTCTATGAACACCTCCAGGGCCTCTCACTGGATTTCTACCACCGCACCAGCACGGGCAAGCTGATGAGCCGCGTGACCAACGACACCACCACTCTCCAGCTCGCCATGGTCCAGGTCCCCATCCAGATCATCCGCGACGGCCTCACGCTGATCTTCCTCATCGGCACCATCCTTTACCTGAACTGGAAATTCGCCCTCATCACCCTGGTCCTTCTGCCCATCGCCGCGGTCCCCGTCGCCATCCTCGGCAAGAAACTCCGCCGCGCGGGGCGGGACATCAACGTGGAGATGGCTGACCTTTTCGCCTCGCTCCATGAAGGCATCGGCGGGCACGTGGTGACCAAGATATTCGGCAAGGAAAGGGACGAGATCGAGCGCTTCCGGCGGGACAACAGGGATTACTATTCCGCCCACATGCGCTGGGTGAGGGCCAACATATTAGGCGCTCCCGTCATGGAATTCCTGGGCTCCATCGCCGCGGGTTTCCTTCTCTGGGTGGGGGGGAACTACGTCATCACCGGCCACTGGAGCGTGGGGAGCTTCGCGGCCTTTCTTTTCGCGAGCATCTCGGCCTACAAACCGGTCAAGGACTTCACGAGCGTGAACGCCACCATCCAGCAGGGGACCGCCTGCGCCGAGCGCATCTTCGAGGTCTTGGATGAGAAGCCCTCCACCCAGGACCGGCCGCTGGCCCGCTCCCTCCCGCCTTTCAAGCGCGGCGTGGAATTCAAGGACGTGGATTTTTCGTACGGCACGGGGCCGGCGGTCTTGGACCGCATCAACATCACCATCCGTTCAGGGGAAGTGATCGCCCTGGTGGGCGCTTCCGGCGCGGGAAAGACCACCATCACGCACCTTCTGCCACGCCTCATGGACGTGACGGGCGGGGCCATCCTGATCGACGGAACGGACGTCCGCGACGTCACGATGGAGTCACTGCGCAGGCAGATCGCCATCGTCACGCAGGACGTCATCCTTTTCAACGACACGGTGGCCTACAACATCGCCTACGGCAAGGCCGAGATCACCGACCCGGACCAGGCCGCTTCCAGGAATGAGATCGAGGACGCCGCCAAGATCGCCAACGCCCATGATTTCATCATGACGCTCCCGCACGGCTACGACACGATGATCGGGGAGCGGGGCATCAAGCTTTCCGGCGGCCAGCGCCAGCGCCTAAGCATCGCGCGCGCTGTATTAAGGAATCCGCCCATCCTCATCCTGGATGAGGCGACATCCTCGCTGGACACGGAGTCCGAACGGCTCGTGCAGAACGCTCTGGAGCGCCTGATGGAAAAACGCACCGTGCTGGTGGTGGCCCACCGGCTCTCCACCGTGCGCCGCGCGGACCGCATCCTCGTCATCGAGAACGGGCGGGTGATCGAGGAAGGCACGCATGACCATCTGCTCGAATCCAACGGCCGCTACAAGACGCTCTACCAGCTCCAGGTGCATTAGGACATGAGCGTCTATCTCTGGTCCTTCATGGCTTTCGGCGCCACCCTCCTGGGCGCCTCGGTGCTCCTCGTCCGCCACGAGTGGGCCAAGTCCAACATCTGGCGCATCCTCGCTTTCGCTTCCGGCGTGCTCCTCGGGGTCTCCTTCATCCATATCCTGCCCGAAGCCAGCTCCCTGGATCCCCACCTTTCCGGCCTGGGCGTGCTCACCGCGTTCCTGTTGATATTCATCGTCGAAGGGTTCACCATGATCCACAGCTGTTCGGAGTTCGCGGAGGAGTGCCCCATCCACATCGTGGGCTGGACCGCGTTCGGCGCGCTCACGCTCCACTCCCTCATCGACGGCCTGGCCATCGCGGTGGCTTTCCGGAGCGGGACCGCGATCGGAGAAGCCGTCACCGTGGCCATATTGGTGCACAAATTCACCGACGGGCTCACCATGACCGGCCTGCTCACGGCCGCCCATTATGAGAGGAACAAATGCCTCGCGATCGTGGGCCTCCTGGCCCTGGCCACGCCTCTGGGCGTGGCGGTCTTCTGGCCGTTCACGGCCTCTGTTTCCAGCTCCGCCATGGGCTGGCTCTTCGGCTTCATCGCGGGGATCTTTTTCTACGTGGGCGCCTCCGACATATTGCCCCGCATCCACAAGGTGCGGGACGTCTACTGCCTGGGCTCCTTCGCGGCGGGCCTGGTATTGGGGGGAATCCGGTGGTAAAAGGGAAAGTGGCCATCAAGCTGAACGGAAAGCCATCCGAGGTGGATGAGGGGATGTCGCTTTCGGACCTCCTTGCCCAAATGAAGATCGAGCCGCTCAAAGTGGCCTGCGAGCTGAACCAGCGCATCGTCAAGCGCGCGCAATATGCCGGCACGAAGATCTCGGAAGGCGACGAGATCGAGATTTTGCAGATGATAGGAGGGGGATAAGGGGACGGCACCGCCCTCTTGACTAGGTGTGCTACTTGTGCTACACTTAAAGCATCTTTAGGGAGGTGAATGAAATGCCCAGTATTCTGCCTAGAATTTCAGCCATTGTGGA
Organism: Elusimicrobia bacterium RIFCSPLOWO2_01_FULL_60_11; assembly: GCA_001800085.1. Taxonomy (GTDB): domain Bacteria; phylum Elusimicrobiota; class Elusimicrobia; order 2-02-FULL-39-32; family 2-02-FULL-39-32; genus 2-01-FULL-60-11. The sequence goes on from MGUS01000105.1 coordinate 13,213, forward strand.
GCCGCCCATCTTCAAAGCCGTGGAGCGACTGGCTAAGAGGGACGGGGTTTCTCTCTCCCAAAAGGCCCGGGACCTGCTTTTGGAAGCCCTGGAGCTTTTTGAGGATGAGGTTTTGGAAGCCAGGGTAATTACGCGGATGAGAAACAAGGCGCCTTCCATTGCCAGCAAGGATTTTTGGCGTAAAAGAAAGATAAAATAGCGGGTGAATTTTCAGATTGAGTTCAGGCCGGAAGTCCACTCCGACCTGGATAGGATTCCCAGGAACATCCAAACGCGCATCAAGAAAGCCGTTGAATCCCGGCTTGGAACCGCCCCGCAGCATTATGGGGAACGCCTTAGGCGATCGCT
>MGUS01000105.1:13633-13845 GCA_001800085.1 Elusimicrobia bacterium RIFCSPLOWO2_01_FULL_60_11
TGGATGATCGCCAACCGGAAGGAAGTTTATGAAGAAATCGGAAAACGATGGTCAAAATATCAGCATTGAAATCGAATTCAGCAGATGATGATAGAGGATAAATAATGATTACAGAAATGGCATCAGAAGTGAAAGACAAGCCGCTGGTGATTGCGGGGAAAACGTATGGCTCGCGGCTCATCACGGGCACGGGAAAATACAAGACGCTCGAC
>MGUS01000105.1:13859-14277 GCA_001800085.1 Elusimicrobia bacterium RIFCSPLOWO2_01_FULL_60_11
TCTGGCAGTACCTGCCCAAAGGCATGGACATCCTCCCCAACACCGCGGGGTGCTACAACCTGGCGGATGCGCTCCGCTGCGCGCGATTGGCCCGCGAGCTCGTGAACACAAGCTTGATCAAGCTGGAGATCATCGCGGACGTGAAGACCCTGCTCCCCGACACCGAAGCGCTCCTGGAAGGGACCAAGATCTTGGAGAAAGAAGGATTCAAAGTCCTGGCCTACACCAACGACGACCCCATCATGGCCCGCAAACTCGAAGAAGCGGGAGCCGCCGCGGTCATGCCTCTCGCCGCGCCCATCGGGACCGGGCAGGGGATCTTGAACCCCTTGAACATCCGCTTCATCCGCGACACCGCCAAATCCGTCCCGCTCATCTTGGACGCGGGCGTGGGCACCGCCTCGCACGCGGCCGAGGC
>MGUS01000105.1:14290-14458 GCA_001800085.1 Elusimicrobia bacterium RIFCSPLOWO2_01_FULL_60_11
GTCATGGCCCGCGCCATGAACCTGGGCATCCAGGCCGGACGGCTGGCGTACCTGGCCGGACGCATGCCCATCCGCCCCTACGCCTCGGCTTCCAGCCCCGCCCAAAAATAATTTGGCCCACGATCTCGAAGCGGCATTCGGGGAGATGGCCCAAAAAGCCGCCTCTTA
>MGUS01000105.1:14555-14710 GCA_001800085.1 Elusimicrobia bacterium RIFCSPLOWO2_01_FULL_60_11
ACGCATCCCCTTGCCGTCGCGAAAATTTTGAGCGGGCTCCACATGGACCTGGTGACGCTCGAAGCGGGACTCCTGCACGACGTCATCGAGGACACGAAGGTGACGCGCGAGGAGCTCAAAGCCGAATTCGGGGAGGAAGTGGCGGGCATCGTGGA
>MGUS01000106.1:0-172 GCA_001800085.1 Elusimicrobia bacterium RIFCSPLOWO2_01_FULL_60_11
GCTTTCGGCGCGGGGGGTGGAGGGGGCGGGGAAGGAGCAGGTTCCGGCGCTGCCGCGGGAGGCGGCGCCGAAGCGATCACCTCGTTCAAGCGCTTCATGATGCCCTGAAGCTCTTCGTCCTTCTTCTCTTCCTTTTTCCCCTGCTTCTTTTCCGCCTTGGGGGGCTCGGGGA
>MGUS01000106.1:191-964 GCA_001800085.1 Elusimicrobia bacterium RIFCSPLOWO2_01_FULL_60_11
CGGGGCGGGGGTTTTCGCCCCGGCGGCATCCTCATCGAGCAAGCTCTTGATGAGGGCCAGGTCCACCTTGGCGTTCATGAGACTCGCGGACGCGTAGATCTTCTTGACAGCGCCCTCCAGTTCCCGGATGTTCGATTTGAATTTTTCCGCCACATACATGAGCTGTTCGTTCGTGAGCTGCAGGTTGATCTGGTCCGCCTTGCTCTTCAAGATGGCCGCCCGCGTCTCCAGGTTGGGGGGCTTCAAGTCCGTGATGAGCCCCCATTCGAACCGCGAACGGAGACGGTCTTCGAGGGTGGAGATCTGCTTGGGCGGCCGGTCGGAAGTGATCACGATCTGCTTGCTCAGCTGATGAAGATTGTTGAAGATATGGAAGAACTCTTCCTGGGTGGATTCCGAATTGGCGAGGAATTGGATGTCGTCGATCATGAGCACGTCCAGGCTGCGGAACTGCTCCCGGAGCAGGGGAGTGGCGCCTTGGCGGATGGCGTCGATCACCAGGCTGGTGAATTTTTCAGTGGAGACGAAGGCCACGCGCGCCTGGGGGTTCTTGGAGAGGATCAGGTTCCCGATGGCCTGCATGAGGTGCGTCTTGCCCAGCCCCACGCCGCCATGGATGAAGAAGGGGTTATAGATCTTTCCCGGGTTCTCCGCCACGGCCTGGGCCGCGGCGTGCGTGAAGCGGCTGCTGGGTCCCACGATGAAGGAGGCGAACGAGTAGCTCGGGTTGAGCGAGGCGAAGGCGGATTCTCCGGGCTCGACTTGGCGCGGAG
>MGUS01000106.1:976-1842 GCA_001800085.1 Elusimicrobia bacterium RIFCSPLOWO2_01_FULL_60_11
GGAAGCTCCTTTTCGACCTGCAGGGCGGAGGATTCCACCACGGAGCCGTTGGGGGAGAAGCTTTTCAGGACCTCCTCCGCCTTCAGGCGCAGGGGCGCGTCCAGCTTATAGATGTAGAAGGCCCAGTCGTAGTCCTGGGAAAGCGTGACAAAGGGCTTGCCGCATTCCGCCGGAAGCTTCGAGATGAGGTCCTTCAGGTCTTCTTCGGAGCCCCGCACCCGGGCCTTGTGCCGGAGCGGGTCCTTGTCAAAAGGAAAGTGGGCGAGTTCCCACTTCTCGATCATCCCAGGCTGCCGATGCCGCGCGCCTTGAGCGTCAAGTCCTCCGGATTGGTCGCGTTGGCGACGGCCTCTTCCATCGAGATCTTCTTTTCCTGGACCAGGCGGATCAGGTCCTGGTCGAAGGTGTGCATCTTATAGTACTCGCCCTGCTCCATCGCCTTGACGACGTCCTGGGGCTTGCCGTCGAGTATGAGCTTGCGCACCAGGGAGGAACCGATCAGCACTTCCGTGGCCGGCCAGAGCATCTTGCCGTCCGCCGAAGGCAGGAGGCGCTGGGCGATGACGCCCTTCAAGACGCGGCTCACCTGGCCGCGCACCTGCGCCTGCTGATGCGGCGGGTAGACGTCCACGATGCGGTCGACGGTGCTCACGGCGTCCATGGTGTGGAGCGTGGAGACCACGAGGTGCCCCGTCTCCGCCGCGGTGATGGCCGCGGAAATGGCGTCGGGGTCCCTCATCTCGCCGATGACGATGACGTCCGGGTCCTGCCGCAAGGCGAATCTCAAGGCGTTCTTAAAGGAATCGGTGTCGGGGCCCACTTCCCTCTGGACGATGGAGGACTTCTTGTCCGTGTGATAGAATTCG
>MGUS01000106.1:1852-6378 GCA_001800085.1 Elusimicrobia bacterium RIFCSPLOWO2_01_FULL_60_11
CTAGGATCAGTCCCCGTTGTTCCGAAGCGAGCTTTTTCAAGGCCTCGTTGGGCAGATTGAGCTGGTCGAATGCCTTCACCTTGAGCGGCACCACGCGCAGCGTCAAGGCCACGGTGCCTCTCTGGCGGTAGACATTGACGCGGAAACGGCTCAAGCCGTCCACCGCGTAGGAGAGGTCCAGCTCCCGTTCTTTCTTGAATCTCGCCTTCTGCTCATCGTTCATGAGCGAGGCCGCCATCTCCTCGAGTGCCGCGGCGGTCATGGCGTCAAAATCCGTGACGGAAAGCTCCCCATGGACGCGCAGGAGCGGGGGGGACCCCGCCTTGAAATGGATGTCGGAGATGCCCGACTTGATCATCTGCTGCAGCAGCTCGTTGACTTTCATGGGTGAAGGTCTCAGGCCTCCCGCACGACTTGGACGCCTTTGAGCAGAAGCCAGTCCAAGGCCAGGGGGCTCAAGATGGCGTTCCCCGGCACGCGCAGGATCTTATCCGGAGTGATCATGCGCTTGATCTCATATTCGGACAGGAATAAACGGGCTGACCTGCGCGGCTTTTTCAAGCCCTCCCACAGGACATCCGCCCAGTCATCGGGCGAGAGCATCAGCTGAACGCGCTCTCCACCTTCTTGAGGTATTTCTCAAGGTCATCGTGAGGGCGGGGAATGATGTGAACGCTCACCAGCTCTCCGACTTTCTGCGCGGCGGCGGCGCCCGCCTCGATGGCGGCCTTCACCGCGCCCACTTCTCCCCGGCAGAGCGTGGTGACCAGCCCCGAGCCCGTTTTGTCATAGCCCAGCAGGCGCACCTTGGCCGCCTTGGCCATCGCGTCCGAGGCCTCGAGCATGCCCACAAGCCCGCGTGTTTCGATCATCCCGACTGCGTCTTTTGATTCAGCCATGTTCTCCACCACCTCCATGTGCGACGATATCGACGGAAGATGAAGCTCCCAGCCGGTCCGCCCCGGCCGCGATGAGTCCTTCCGCTTGGGACCGGCTCTTGATGCCTCCGGCCGCTTTGATCTTGATATGCGGCCCCACCGTTTCCCGGATGATGCGCACGTCCTCCAAGGAAACCCCGCGGGGGGCGAACCCCGTCCCTGTTTTCACAAAATCAGCTCCCGCGTCCCTGGCGTAGATGCTGGCCCGGACGAGCTCCTCCTTTGTGAGGAGCGCGGCCTCCACGATGACCTTTAAAATCTTTCCTTCGGCCGCTTCCCGGACTTCGCGGATGTCTTTCCGCACGCTCTCATAAGCTTTCGACTTCAAGGCCCCGACATGGATGACCATGTCGATCTCGTCGGCCCCGTCCCGGACGGCCCGCCTGGCCTCGAAGGCCTTGGACGCGGACGGCTGGGCGCCGAACGGGAACCCGACGACAGAGCAGACCTTGACCCGGCTGCCGGAGAGGCATTCGCGGGCCAACCGGACATAGACCGGGTTCACGCAGACGGCGGCAAAGCCGTGGCGGCGGGCTTCGGCGCAGAGCTGCCGGATGTCCGCTTCGGTCGCTTCCGGTTTGAGACAAGTGTGATCGATCCTGGAGGCCAGCGACCGGGCCGCGGCACCACAGGGCTCGCAGCAGCTAGTGATATTTGGCATCCCTGCCTTGGAGGGTGACCGAATCCACGATGCCGCAAATCACCAGACGCACCGGCGCCGCGGGGTCCTTCAAGATCTGGCGGGCAGATGAACCTTCGTCCATAAGCAAGACCGTGTCGCCCGGGCCGGCGCCGAAACTGCGGTCCACCGCCATTGAGATCTCTCCCTGGGGTTTTCCGGACTCCGCGTCCATGGGCCGCACCAAAAGGAGCTTGGCCCCCTCCAAGCCCGGATGCTTGCGTGTCGCCCAGACGTTCCCCACCACGCGCGCGACCTTCATGATCTCTTCACCGCTTCGGCTCGATGTCCTGGGTCCACGGCTGGAGATTGACCCCATCGATGATGCCGAGGATGGCCGCGTCCACGGGCGGCGTGTCCGTAAGGTTCTTCCCGCCCAGGGCGAAGGCCGCCTCTCTTGCGGCGACCCAGAAAACGAATTCACCCGCGCCCGCTCCCACGCAGTCCGCGGCGACGATGGGGTCCCCGCTCGGCTCCTTTTCCCAGTTCGTCGGCTGGAGAAGGAGCAGTTTCATGCCCTCCAGACTCCCCACCTTGCGAGAGGCGGTCACCCGCCCGATGACTAGCCCCGCCTGCAAGCTTGCGCCTCCAGCTTGGCGATCTTCTTCACGCGCCTTTCGTGGCGGCTCCCTCCGAAGGGGGTGGCGAGCCAGGCCCCGAGCATTTTCGGGATGAGGGCCGGCTTTAAAAACCGTCCGGAAAGGCAGAGGACGTTGGCCTTGTTGTGCTCGGCGGCGAGAGAAGCGGTCTTGACGTTCCAGACGACCGCCGCCCTCACCTTGGGAAATTTGTTGGCCGCGATGCTCATGCCGATGCCCGTGCCGCAGATGAGGACCCCGCGCTCGGCTCTGCCCCGGGAAACGGCGCCGGCCACTTTCGCGGCGTAGTCCGGATAATCGACGGATTCGTCCGAATCGGTCCCCATGTCCGTCACCGCGTGCCCGAGTTTCCGGAGAGTTCCGATGATGGCCGCCTTTCTCTCAAAGCCGCCGTGGTCGGCCCCCACCGCGATCTTCATCTATTGGGACAAGACCTTCAGGAGCGATTTGTGGGCGTAGGGAATGACCACCCAGGAAACAAGGGCGGACTCTTTCTTGATGCTCTCGATGCCCGCGGCGATGGCCGAGCGCACGGCGCCCACCTCCCCCGTCAAGGTCACATAGCCCTTGCCGCCCGCGCCCTTGCCGGGAAAGACCTCGATCAGGGTCACCTGCGCCTTTTTCACGGCCGCGTCCGCGGCAAAGACCGCCGCGGTGGCGTCCTTGGTCTCGATGACACCCACGGCTTCCAGGTCATCCACTTTCTGGCGCCCCCGCAGGGCGGGCAGGACCTGCTCATGCACGTTCTGGATGATGAAGTGGTCCATGAGCCACTGGCTTGCGCAGTCGACGCCGGCCTGGAGCGACTGCTCCACTTCCGCCTGCGCGCCTCCGATCAGAATGGTGAATTTCCCCCGGGGGATGGCCTGGGTGTGAAGGAGCTCCACCTCCGCCATCTTCATCATGGCGTCCGCCGCCTCGATGCCCTTGGCGATGGATGAGAGTTCGATGAATCCGATGGCTTGGCCCATGATTTTTCTCCTAAACGATCCTTAGATACCCCACCATGGAACAGTGGAGCGGGCGGCTGAAATGAGTCGGCTTGGTGAGCCCGTCCCCGGTGGGGGTGCCGATGGACATGGAGGCGAAACCTTCGCCCACGCCCAGGCCCATGAAATTGGGGCCGTTCTTGACGAAAATGGAGCAGGCCAGCTCGCGCGCGGCTTTGGTGATGTTGCCCACGTGCATGGAATAGATGGAGGCCGTGTGGTGGTTGCCGCCTTCCACCTCCTTGGCCAGAGCGATGGCGCGGTCGATGCCGGCGGCGCGGGAAACGGGAAGGACGGGCATGAGCTGTTCGACGCGCACGAACGCGTGGGTGTCGGGGACTTCTCCCCAGAGGACGCGGACGGAACCGGGAACTTCGACCCCCAGGGCGCGGGCGATGACGGCGGCGTCCTTTCCTACCAACTCGCGGTTGAGAACGGGGTCTTTGCCGTCGAACTTGAAGACTTTTTCAGCGAGCTTGTCCATCTGCTCGCGCGAGAGCTCGAAGGCGCGGGGTTCTTTTCTGAGTTCCGACAAAAATCCGCTTGCCGCGGCCTCCGTGACGATGACCTCTTTTTCTCCCGTGCAGAGGACGCAGTTGTCGAACGAAGCTCCGTCCACCACGCCGCGCGCGGCCATGGCGAAATCCGCGGTCTCGTCCACGATGACGGGCGGGTTGCCGGGGCCCGCGCAGATGGTCTTTCGGGGCATGCCTGCGGATACGGCGATCTTGACGATGGCCGGCCCGCCGGTCACGAGGGCGACGTCGATGCCGGAATGTCTCAACAGAGCGACCGTGTTTTCCTGGGACGCCGGCTCAAAAGATGAGATCAGATCGGGCGGACCGCCGGCGTCCCGCGCGGCCTGTTCCAGGATCTTCATCGTTTCCCGGCAGCAGTCCTTGGCGGCGGGGTGCGGCGCGAAAATGACGGCGTTGCCGGCGGACAAGATCGAGATGGAATTGTTGATGACGGTGGCGGTGGGGTTCGTGGATGGAGTCACGGCGGCGACCACTCCGAAAGGCGCGTGCTCGACCAGCGTGAGCCCCAGGTCCCCCGTGTAGGCCTTGACGGGCTGGAGGTCTTCGACGCCGGGCGTCTTGTCCGAGACGAGGATGTTCTTTTTGACTTTATCTTCCCAGCGGCCGAGGCCCGTTTCCTTGTGGGCCATCTTGGCCAGGCGCTCCGCGTTGTCCCGGCCCGCCGCGCGCAGGGCTTCGATGATCTTCCTGCGCGCTTCAAGTCCCAGATGCTTGTAGGATTCCTGGGCCTTTTGCGCCGCAATCACCGCCTCGTCCACCGTCGGAAATATGACGGACGGGAG
>MGUS01000106.1:6392-8140 GCA_001800085.1 Elusimicrobia bacterium RIFCSPLOWO2_01_FULL_60_11
CGCTCTTGGAGAAGAGGACCTTGCCGTCCTTGTCCACATAGTCCACGACGGCGAATATGGTGCAGTCCACCGGGTTGCCCTCCGTCTGGCGCGTCTGGCGCGCGGAAGAGCCCTGGACGATCAGCACGAATTCGCCTTCGCCGGAACCCACCGCGTCCACCGCCACGAGCGGCGTGCCCTTGGCAGCGCCGGAGAGGTCCACAGGCTGGACCAGAAGAAGCTTGGTCCCCACCAGTTTCTCATCCTTGCGCGTGCAGACGACGTTGCCGACGACTCGGGCGAAGAGCATGTTATCTCTTGCCGCGGTTCATGGTCTCAGGCAGAGAGATGGGCAGTTTGCCTTCCAGGTCCGGGTGCGGCTGGGGAATGACGTGCACCGCCACCAGCTCGCCCACTTTCTGGGCCGCCGCCGCGCCCGCGTCACAAGCCGCGCGGCAGGCGGCCACTTCACCGCGGAACATGACGCTCACAAGGCCGGAACCGATCTTCTCCCAGCCCACGAGCTTCACATTGGCAGCCTTGACCGCCGCGTCGCCTGCTTCGATGAGCGACACCAACCCTCTTGTCTCGATCATTCCCAATCCTTCCATTCAGACCTCCTTCACAACATGGTTCCCAAATCGCCGTTCTTGATCCCCAAAGCGTTGCCTTCGTCGGTGTCCAGGTGGCATTCCAGCTTCATGTCCTCCCGCACCCGGCAGAGGACGGAAAGCACCCCGTCCCTCGGGGGCTTGCCCACCCGTATCTTGACGTACTCCATGCTCTTGACCCCGTAGGCCTCGGCCTCTTTCGGATGAAAATGGATGTGGCGCATCTGGACGATGGCGCCTTCGCTCAGGCGCGCTTCCCCGGCGGAGCCGATCAGGGTGATGGGAGCCGAGCCCTTGACGTTGCCCGAATCCCGCAGGGGAGCGTCGATGCCCAAAGCCACGCAGTCGGTGCGGGAAAGTTCGATCTGATTATAGGGGCGGAAGGGTCCGATGAGGCGGGCCTTTTTGATCTCGCCCTTGGGGCCTTTTAAAGTCACGGTCTCGCGACAGGCGTACTGCCCGGGCTGGATGAGGTCTCGGATGTTGGTGGGCCTGGCCCCGGCCCCGAAAAGCTTTTCGAAGGTCTCCTGGGTGCAGTGCCAGTGACGGTTGGAGATGTTGACGATGATAGGCTTAGATTCCCGGTCCATTCTCTTTTTGAGCTTCTCCGCCACCTCCCCGGCTAGATCCTGGGACATGAGGCCCGGTTACTTTGCAACGTATTTGACGATGCGGGCGAAATCCGCCGCCTTCAGACTGGCTCCGCCCACCAGGCCCCCGTCGATGTCTTGCTGGGCCATGAGCGTGTCGATGTTGTCGGGCTTGACCGAGCCGCCGTATAAAATCCTTGTTTTCTGCGCCAAGTCGCCGCCGAAAACATCCGAGAGCGTCTTGCGGATGAACTGGTGCATCTCCTGCGCCTGGGCGGGCGTGGCCGTCTTGCCTGTCCCGATGGCCCAGACGGGCTCATAGGCCACGACGGTCTTCAGATATTCTTCTTTGGAAAGCTTGGGGATCCCGTTCCGTGCCTGTCGCTCCACGACTTTGAAGTGGGCGTCCGCCTCGCGTTCGGCCAGCGTCTCTCCCACGCAGACGATGGGCAGCAGCCCCGCCTTGAGAGCTGCGGTCACTTTTTTGTTCACGGTCTCGTCCGTTTCCCCGAAATACTGGCGCCGCTCGGAATGGCCGATGATGACGTATTTGCAGCCCGCGGCCTTG
>MGUS01000107.1:0-3506 GCA_001800085.1 Elusimicrobia bacterium RIFCSPLOWO2_01_FULL_60_11
AAAGAAGGCGCTTACGCCACGCTCAAGATGCCCTCGGGCGAAGTCCGCCTCATCCCCATTTCCAGCAGAGCCACCATCGGCCAGGTGGGCAACTTGGACCACGAGAACGTCACTTTAGGGAACGCGGGACGCTCCCGCCACATGGGCGTGCGCCCCACGGTGCGGGGGACCGCCATGAATTCGGTGGACCACCCTCACGGCGGCGGCCGGGGAAAATCCAAAGGGGCCAACCACCCCCGTTCGCCCTGGAACCAGCCCGCGAAAGGCTATAAGACAAGGTCCAAGAAAGTGTGGGACTGGCTCATCATCCAAAGGCGCCAGAAAGCCGCTTCCGGCTCGGAGGCACCTTCTTAACATGGGACGCTCGACTAAAAAAGGACCTTACATCGACGAGAAGCTTCACAAGAAGATCGTGAAGATGAACGACGCGCAGGACAAGAAGGCCATCAAGACCTGGGCCCGGGGTTCGGTGATCTCCCCGGATTTCGTGGGCCATACCCTGGCCGTCCACAACGGCAGGAAATTCGTGCCCGTCTACATCACGGACCAGATGGTGGGCCACAAGCTGGGAGAGTTCTCCCCGACAAGATTTTTCAAGGGCCACGGCGCGGCCCACACCAAAGAAGCGACGTCCTTGACCTAAATTTATGCACGCCTTAGCCAAAGAGAAATTCGTGCGCTTCGCCCCAAGGAAAGTGAACCAAGTGCTTTCCCTGGTGAGAAAGAAGCCCGTTCCCGAAGCGCTCAACATGCTGCGCTTCGTGCAGAAGAGCTGCACCACCATGGTGGGCAAGACCATCAAGAGCGCCGCGGCCAACGCGGGGGACCCCACGGCCCAGAACCCCAAGCTCATCATCTCCGAGGCCTGGGTCGGAAACGGGCCGGTCATGAAACGCATGCGGGCCCACGCCATGGGGCGCGGTTCCCAATATAAACGCAAGACCTGCCACCTGACGGTGGTGGTCTCCGACGTCGCCAGCAAGGCGACTGTCCGCCGCGCGGCGGACGGGAGAAAATAAAGATGGGCCAGAAAGTCCACCCCAAGGGCATCCGCCTCGGCTACATCGCGGAGTGGGATTCCAAGTGGTTCTCCAAGAAGGATTTCCCCGTCCTTCTCGAGGAAGACCAGATGATCCGCAAGTATTTGAAAGAGCGCTTGAAGCTGGCCGCCGTGGCCAGGATCGTCATCGAGCGCGCGGGAAAATATCTCCGGGTCAACGTCTACACGGCCCGGCCCGGCATCGTCATCGGCAAGAAGGGCCAGGACATCGAGAACATCATCAAGGAGATCGAGGAGATCACGGGGCTCAAGGGTTCCGTCAACGTCTCCGTCCTTGAGATCCAGCGCCCCGAACTGGACGCCCAGCTCGTCTCCGAAGGCATCGCTTTTCAGCTCGAGAAGAACATCAGCTACCGCCGCGCCATGAAGAAATCCATCGAGCGCACGCTCCAGGGCGGCGCCCAGGGCATCAAGGTGATGGTGAGCGGGCGCCTGGGGGGCAACGAGATCGCCCGCCGGGAATGGATGAGGGAAGGCCGCATCCCGCTCCAGACCTTCCGCGCCGAGATCGACTACGGATTCACCGAAGCCATGACGAAGATGGGCAAGATCGGCTGCAAAGTGTGGATCTTCAAGAAAGAGCTCTATAAGAAGACCGAGCGCGAGATGCTCGACGAAGCCGCCAAGCTGCTGGAGAAGGAAAAGATCGACGACCTGGCCAAGGCCGCCGATGAAGGCAAGATCGTGATCGAACCCATCCTGCCCATCGAAGACACTCCGGAAGAGATCCCGGAGATCAAGGGATAGATCTTATGTTGATGCCCACAAGAGTCAAATACAGGAAATCCCAGAGAGGCCGCTTGAAAGGCATCTCCAAGGGCGGCAACCGGGTGTCCTTCGGCGAATACGGCCTGGAGGCCCTGCAGTCGTCCTGGATCACGGCGCGCCAGATCGAGGCCTGCCGCATCGCTTTGACCCGCTTCATCAAGAAGGGCGGCAAGCTCTGGATCCGCATATTCCCGGACAAGCCCATCTCCAAAAAGCCCGCCGAGACCCGCATGGGGAAAGGCAAAGGCGCGCCCGAATTCTGGGTGGCCGTGGTCAAGCCCGGCCGCATCCTGTTCGAGTTGGAAGGCATGCCGGTGGAGCTGGCCAAAGAAGCCATGGTCCTGGCCTCTCACAAGCTGCCCATCCGGACGCGGTTTTTGCAGAGAGAGGCCTATTGATGCGCCCATTTCCAATTCCTTTCAGATTCAATGAAGGGCACTGCGCAAAATCCTTACGAGGATTTTACAAGGAGGTTTGCGCTTGAAACTCAAGAGCCAGGACCGCGCGGCCATCCGCCAGCTTCCGGAAAAGGAGCTTCAGGCGCAGCTGAAAGAGACCGAGGACAAGCTTTTCAAGCTCAAGTTCGCCAATTCCATGGCGCCTTTGAAGAACGGCCACGAGATCACGCACCTGCGCAAGCACCGGGCGCGCCTTCTCACCTGGATCCGTGAAAAGAGTTTACAAGGAGCCGAACGTGCGTAAGGAAATGGTGGGAGTCGTGACGAGTGACAAGATGTTGAAGACCCGCGCGGTGGTGGTGAACCGCCTGGTGCAGCACCCGCTTTACGGCAAGACCATGAAGCTCCGCAGCAAGTTCTACGCGCACGACGAGAAGAACGAATCCAAGACCGGCGACAAAGTGCGCATCGAGGCCTGCCGGCCCCTCTCGCGCCTGAAGCGCTGGAGAGTGGTGGAGATCCTGAAGTGATCCAGGAAAGGAGCATTTTGAGGGTGGCGGACAATTCCGGAGCGAGAAAGATCCGCTGCTTCCGCATATTAGGCGGCACCCGGCACCGCTACGCGTCCTTGGGGGACATCATCGTGGCCTCCGTCCAGGACGCCATCCCCAACGCCGCCGTCAAGAAAGGCGACGTGGTCAAGGCCGTCATCGTGCGCACGGTCAAGGAACGCCACCGCGCGGACGGCTCCTTCGTCAAGTTCGACGACAACGCCGCCTGCCTCATCACGGACGAAGGCGAACCCAAAGGCACCCGCATCTTCGGGCCCGTGGCCCGCGAACTGCGCGAGAGGAATTTTTTGAAGATCATATCGCTGGCGCCGGAAGTGGTTTGATATGTGGTTAAAAAAGAAAGATAAGGTTTTGGTTCTGGCGGGACGCGACAAAGGCAAGCGCGGCGAGATCCTGGACCGCGCGAGCGATGAGATGTTCATCGTGGCCAAGACCAACCTGGTCAAACGCCATCAGAAACCCAAGCAGAACGAGAAAGGCGGCATCATCGAAAAAGAGATGCCCATGCACCAGTCCAAACTGATGCTGGTGTGCGGCAAGTGCGATTCGGCCACCAGCCCCAAGATCCAGTTCCTGAAGGACGGAGAAAAAGTGAGGGTCTGCCGCAATTGCGGGGAGATGATCGAATAGCCATGACCGCCAAGACCGCAGAAAGAACGATGCCCCGTCTCAAATCCTTTTACCGGGAGACGGTCGTGCCCGACCTGA
>MGUS01000107.1:3514-4797 GCA_001800085.1 Elusimicrobia bacterium RIFCSPLOWO2_01_FULL_60_11
CAACATCAAGGTCGTGGATTCGGCCTCCGAGGAGATCGCGGCCATCACGGGGCAGAAACCCGTCGTGACGCGCGCCAAGAAATCCATCTCCAATTTCAAGCTCCGCGCGGGCATGCCCATCGGCCTCAAGGTCACGCTCCGCGGCGACCGCATGTATGAATTTTTAGACCGCCTGATCAGCGCGGCCATCCCCCGCATCCGCGACTTCCGCGGGGTGGAGCCCAAAGGGTTCGACGGCAACGGCAATTACAACCTGGGGCTCACGGAACAGCACATGTTCCTGGAGATCGACCTGGAGAAGTCGGAGAAGATGCGGGGCTTGAACATCACGGTCTGCACCACGACGAGAAAAGACGAAGAGGCCCGCGCTCTCCTCGAATCGCTGGGATTCCCGTTCAAGAAAAGAAAAGTAGAAAACAAGGACAAGGAAAACTAAGAAAGGACGATATGGCAACGATAGCCTGGATGGCCAAAATGAAGAAGCCGCAGAAATTCGCCACGCGGTTCCGCAACCGCTGCTCCCAGTGCGGGCGCCCGCGCGGGTTCTACCGCGATTTCGGCCTCTGCCGCATCTGTTTCCGCAACCTCGCCCTGAAAGGCGAGATCCCCGGCATCACCAAGTCGAGCTGGTGACATGGATCCCATAGCGAATTTCCTGACTTCCATCCGCAACGCCTCGGCCAAGGGCCATGAGAAGACCGACGTCCCCTTCTCCAAGATGAAGGTCAACCTGGCCAAGGTCTTGAAGGATGAAGGCTACATCGCGGGCTACCGCATGATGGAAGAGAACCGCGTGCCGTTCCTCCGGGTCCAGCTGAAATATACGGAAGAGAAAGTCCCCGTGATCTCCGGCATCAAGCGCGTGTCCCGGCCGGGACTCCGGGTTTACGAGCAGTGGAACACGGTCAAGCATGTGGACGGCGGCATGGGCGTGGCCATCCTTTCCACTTCCAAGGGCCTCATGTCCAACAAGAAGGCCCGCGCCGCCAAATGCGGCGGTGAGATCCTCTGCCACGTCTGGTGAATTTATGAGTAGAGTCGGAAAGAAACCCATCGCAGTGCCCGCGAAAGTGACCGTCACCCTCAAGGATTCCGTCCTCGAGGTGAAGGGTCCCCAGGGCACCTTGACGCGCATCCTCAGCGACGCCATCGCGGTGGAGATCGGCAAGGACCAGATCGTCCTGTCCCAGAAGGACAAGGAGAACCCCAACGCTCCCGGTCTCCATGGGCTGACGCGCACGCTCATCGCCAACATGATCCAGGGCGTGGTGGAGCCCTGGAAA
>MGUS01000107.1:4999-8282 GCA_001800085.1 Elusimicrobia bacterium RIFCSPLOWO2_01_FULL_60_11
CGCCGGAACCGTACAAGGGCAAGGGCGTCCGCTATGTGGGAGAAAGAGTCGTGAGAAAAGCAGGCAAGGCGGCGGGCGCCGCAGGAGCCGGAGCCGCCGCCGGAGGAGCCAAGAAATAATGTCCGTTTCCCCTTTGCAAAGATTGCACTTCAGGAAGATGCGCGTCCGGAGCAAGATCTACGGGACTTCCGAGCGCCCGCGCTTGACCGTCCACCGCAGCTTGAAGCACGTCTACGTCCAGGTGATCGACGACGTCAAGTCCCACACCCTGGCCGCGGTGCTCGGCGGGGGCAATGTGGCCGGCGCCAAGAAGGCCGGCGAAGCGATCGCCGAAGCGGCCTTGAAGGCCAACGTCAAGAAAGTCGTCTTTGACCGCGGCGGACGCATCTATCACGGAGTCGTCAAGGCCGTCGCCGAAGGCGCGCGGGCCAAAGGGCTGGAATTCTAATGAGACTCGACCCCGCGCAGTTCACTCTTTCGGAAAAAGTCATCACCATCAACCGCGTGGCCAAAGTGGTCAAGGGCGGCAAGCGTTTTTCTTTCAACTGCCTCGTGGTGGTCGGCGACGGCCAGGGCCATGTGGGGGTCTCCACCGGCAAGGCCCGGGAGATCCAGTCCGCCATCGCCAAGGCCGTCAACCGCGCCAAGAAGAACCTGATCTCCGTGCCCCTGGTGGGCTCCACCATCCCTCATGAGATCACGGCGGTATTCGGCGCGGGCAGGATATTCATGAAACCCGCGGCCCCCGGCACCGGTGTCGTGGCCGGCGGCTCCGTGCGGGCCGTCCTGGAAGCGGTGGGAGTCAAAGACATCCTCACCAAGTCGCTGGGTTCCTCCAACGCTTTCAACGTGGTCTACGCCACCATGAAGGGTCTGGAGACGATGCGTTCCAAAGAGGCCGTGGCCAAGCTGCGCGGCAAGGAACTGGCGGAGGTATAACGTGGATCTGGCAACGCTTCAGCCCGCTCCGGGCTCCCATCACCGCAAGAAGATCGTCGGCCGCGGCGTAGGGTCGGGCCATGGACGCCACGCCACGCGCGGCATGAAAGGCCAGCGTTCCCGCCGGGGCGACAGCAAGATGATCGGTTTCGAGGGCGGCCAGATGCCGCTCCTCCGCCGCATCCCCAAGCGGGGCTTCACGCCTCCTTTTCCGACAAGATACCAGGTTTTCAACGTCCAGGACCTGGAGACCCTGTTCAAAGCCGACTCCGAAGTCAACCCTGAAGTCCTCGTCTCCGAGGGCGTCATGAAAAGAGACCTGCCCCTTAAGATCCTGGGCCAGGGCGCGCTTAAAAAGGCGCTCAAGGTATCGGCCCAGGCCTTCTCGGCCAGCGCCAAGGCCAAGATCGAAAAAGCCGGCGGCACCGCAATCACCCTCAAATAAACCCCGCGCAAATTTTGTAATATATAAAACCGGTGCGAATCGCCTCGGAAGGGTATCCTTTTATCGCCGGTCTGGGCACGGCCGCGGTCGTCTTTTTTGCCACCCGGCACCCCGCGGGCTATGCGGCGGGGGGGGTGTCGCTCGTCTTGACCATGTTCTGCCTTTTCTTTTTCCGGGACCCGGAAAGGCACCCGGTCCAGGACCCGAGGGCCGTCATAGCGCCCGGGGACGGCAGGATCATGGAAGTGACGGAAGAGACGCACCCCATGACCGGCGGCAGGGTGAAGGTGGTCCGCATCTTTCTTTCGATCTTCGATGTCCATGTCCAACATTCGCCCATTGCGGGAAAAGTGGCCAGGATCGAATATAAGAAAGGCAGATTCCTGGACGCGCGCGATCCCCGCGCCGCCCACGAGAATGAGAGCAACTCGATCTTGATAGAGAATGAGCGCATGAAGGTGGTCGTCAAACAGATCGCGGGCTTGATCGCCCGCCGGATCGTCTGCCATGTCCGCTTGGGGCAGGAACTGCGGACGGGGCAGAAGCTCGGGCTGATCCGGTTCGGTTCCCAGGTGGATGTCTACCTCCCCATGGACATGGAGGTCTGCGTGGCCCCCGGAGAGCGGGTGGTCAGCGGAGTGAGTTTGCTGGCGATGAGCAAGAAATGACCGGGATCATCCTTCTGCCCAGCCTGATCACAGCGGTCAACATGGCCCTGGGCTTTTTCGCCATGACCGCGAGCATCAAAGAGCAGTGGGCCCTCGCGGCCTGGTGCACCATCGCCTCCGTGTTCGTGGATATGCTGGACGGGCGCGTGGCGCGCTGGACGAAGACCGCGAGCAAGTTCGGGGTGGAGTTCGATTCCTTCGCCGACTGGGTCTCCTTCGGCATCGCCCCGGCGCTCCTGGTGTACCTGCTGGTCTTGAAAGACCACGGCCGCATCGGGCTGGCCATCAGTTTTCTCTACGTGCTCTGCGCGGCCGTGCGCCTGGCCCGGTTCAACCTGAAGTCGCTCGAGGGCGAGGAATCTTCCCCCTATTTTGTGGGGCTGCCCAGTCCCGCGGCGGGGGGGATCTTGGCCTCATTCATCATCCTCTACGACATCTGGGCGGAGGAGAAGAACGTCCGCACCTTGAAGATCCTCATGAAGCAGGTGCCCCTGCTGTTCCACCTGCTTCCCGGGATCGTGCTGGTCCTTTCTATTTTGATGGTATCGGGTTTCCGGTATTCGACGTTCAAGCGCATGAACCTTTTCAAGCCCCGTTCGGCCCGGGCGTTCCTGATCATCGTCATGGGGTGCCTCATGATCTATGTCTATCCCCAGAACACGATCTTCATCCTGTTCTCGGGCTATGTCCTTTCGGGATTTTTGGAGTATCTGTGGCGCTTGTATAAAGTGCGCCGCGCGGGAAAAGAGATCTATGGATAAAGTCATCATCTTCGACACCACCTTGCGGGACGGCGAGCAGTCGCCGGGCTGCAGCATGGACGCTTCCGAGAAATTCGAAGTGGCCCAGCAGCTCGCGCGCCTGAAAGTCGACGTCATCGAGGCGGGGTTCCCCGTTTCCTCGCCCGGGGATTTCCAGGCGGTCAAGCGCATCGCCGAGACCGTCGGGCGCGGCCGGAAGGGCGTTTTCACCCCGCAGATCTGCGGCCTCTCGCGCTGCGTCAAGACCGACATCGACGCCTGCTGGAACGCGGTCAAGGGGGCCAGGTTCCCGCGCATCCACACCTTCATCGCCACCTCCGACATCCACATCCTGCATAAATTCAAATCCACGCGCGCGATGATCTTGGAGCGCGCCGTGGAGATGGTGAAGCACGCGCGCAAATACACCGAGAACGTGGAGTTCTCCGCGGAGGACGCCGTGCGCTCCGATTTTGACTACTTGTGCCAGG
>MGUS01000107.1:8330-12939 GCA_001800085.1 Elusimicrobia bacterium RIFCSPLOWO2_01_FULL_60_11
CCGTGCCCTACGAATTCGGCTCCCTGATCCAGCGGCTTTACGAGAAGGTCCCCAACATCCGGAAAGCCGTCGTCTCGGTTCATTGCCACAACGACCTGGGACTGGCCGTTTCCAACAGTCTGGCCGCGGTCATGAACGGCGCCCGCCAGGTGGAGTGCACGGTGAACGGCCTGGGCGAGCGGGCGGGCAACGCCGCCATGGAAGAGGTCGTCATGACTTTGAGGACCCGCAAGGACCTGTTCAAGGCCTCCACGGGCATCGACACGAGGGAGATCTACCGCGCGAGCCGGCTGGTGAGCCAGATCACGGGCATGGTGGTGCAGCCCAACAAGGCGGTGGTGGGGGCCAACGCGTTCGCCCATTCGTCGGGCATCCACCAGGACGGCATGATCAAGAACCGCACGACCTATGAGATCATGGACCCCGCCGACGTGGGCATCGAGGAGAGCGCGCTCCTCCTGACCGCGCGCTCGGGGCGCAACGGCCTGAACAGCCGCTTGAAACACCTGGGCTTCGACCTTTCCCTCAAAGAACTGGACGCCATCTTCGGCAAGTTCAAGACCCTGGCGGACAAGAAGAAGTACGTTTTTGACGACGACCTGGCCGCTCTCCTCACCGAGGGCAAGAGCGGGGCGCGGGAGACGTACGTCCTGGAATATCTGAACATCACCTCCGGCACCGGCACCATCCCCACGGCCACCGTGCGCCTCAAAAAAGGCGACAAGGTGTTCCAGGAAGCCGCCTGCGGGGACGGCCCGGTGGACGCCACCACCAAGGCCGTGGACAAGATCACGGGGTTGAGGCCCAAGCTGGAGGACTATTCGCTTCGGGCCATCTCCAGCGGCAAGGACGCCCTGGGGGAAGTGACGGTCCGCGTGGACCATCAGGGCGTGAAGATGCTGGGGCGCGGAACGTCCACGGACATCATCGAGGCCAGCGCCAAGGCCTACCTGGCCGCGGTCAACCGCCTGCTGGACTCCGCGTCGCGCAAGGTCAAAAAGAAGATCGAAGGCAAAGTTTAAAGGAGGCACGCTTGAAAAAATCCACGATGGTCCTTGCCGCGCTTTCCGCGCTCTCTCCGCTGCACGCCCTGGAGACGTCCTATGTCTTCAACGCCCGCCTCCTCGGCGGCCAGTACTTTTTCCAGAACCAGGAGTCCGAGCTTTCCGGGAACGCCGGCGTCCTCTTCGCTCCGGCGATGGAGTTGAACGACCAATGGTCGGTCATCCCCACGCTCAACGCTTCCTGGCGTGGCACCAAGAGCGTCCAGGACCTGGTGGGGGGAGGGACCCTGTTCCAGCAGACGCAGGACCATTCGGCGAACGTGAAGGCCGTCTACAAAGCCAACGAGGCCTGGCAGTTCAAAGGCGGGGGCGGCTACCGGCTCCAGCTCTTGAAGGAGACCAAGGACGAGACCTGGGGCAAGGGTCTTTTTGATTTCGAGAAGCCGTCGCTCAACGCCGAGGCCGAACGGACGTTTTCCAAGGATTCCGCCATCCGCTTCGGCTACGATTATTTCTGGATCGATTTCAGGAACTACAACTCCCTGGAGTCCCAGAGCGACCTGGGCCGCGAGAACGCGGGTTCCAAGACCTTGAACACCCGGAATCACGCGCCTTACCTTTCCTGGCGCTCGGTGTTCCCCTTCCGTGGGCAATCGGCCAAGTACGATCTCACCTACTATTACACGTTCCGCAACTTCACCCAGCAGAAGGTCGTGCTGGCGAGCGGCGACCTTTCCGCCGACCTCCGCCGGGATAAGAACCAGATCGGAACGGTCAACTTGATGCTTCCCTTCCTCTTCTCCGAAAGGTTCAAGCTTCTTCAGGATTTTAAAGCCGGCGCGAGCATCCTCACCTCCAATCAGAGCAATTACGACGCGGGCAAGACCCGCTTCAACGACAACTACTATGCCTACAAAGAATTCAACATCGGGACCAACAGCAGTTTCCTGCTGGGTCAAGCGCCCTGGGTGCTTTCGGGCGGGCTCACCTACGCGCGCCGCAATTACGACAGCCGGCCGACCCAGAACAGCGTGGGGGACTACGGCGCCGAGAAGATCCACTCGAACGAGTATTACCTGAACCTCGGGGTCACCTACCCCGTGAACAAGAATTTCCGCGTCCAGGCACTGGGAAATTTCGGCTGGGCCAGGTCCAACATGAAATACGAGCAGACCTACCGCTACAACTACGAGACCTTCAGCTATCTCATGGGGGTCGTCTACGACTACTGAGCTCCAAAAGATCCAGCCCCTCTTGAACGCCAACCGCATCCTGGCCTCCACGCTGGATATCGACCAGCTGCTGAAGGTCGTCCTTCAGCTGGCGGCCCAGGTCGTGGAAGCCGAGACCGGGTCCCTGCTCCTGCTGGATGAGAAAACGAACGAGCTCGTCTTTGACATCGCGCTCGGCGAAGCCGGCAAGGAGTTGAAGACCATCCGCCTCAAGATGGGGGAAGGCATCGCGGGCTGGGTGGCCCAGGAGAACAAGCCGCTCATCGTCAACGACCCATCCAAAGATCCGCGCTGGACCAAGAAAGGGGACCAGAAGACCAAGTTCGTGACCCGCTCCATCCTCTGCGTGCCCATGAACTATCAGAAGAAGCTGATGGGCGTGGTCCAGGCCATCAACCGCAAGGGGGAAAAGGGTTTCAGCGAGGACGATCGGGAGCTTCTGGAGGCCTTCGCGTCCCAGACCGCCGTGGCCATCCAGAACGCGCGGCTCTTCTCGTCCGTGCGGGAAGAGAAGGAGAAGGTGGAGACCATATTCACCCAGATGACGGAAGGGGCTGTTTTCGTCAACGCCAAAGGTTTCCTCGTCCTGGCCAACCCGGCCGCTCTCAACATACTCGACATCCCCGATAAGGATTATACCTCGGCCAACCTTCTGGACGTGCTCAAACCCTTTCAGACAGTCCCTGCCGTGGACCTGCTGAAGGATTCTCTCGATTCCCAGGTCTCATTCGAAGCGACCCGCACGAGCGGGAAAACGCTGAACCTCTCCGGCCTGGTCAAGCGCATCCAGTCGGACCGGGGGGTGCGCACCGGCTACCTGATCGTCTTCCGGGACGTGACCGCTGAGAAAAAAGAAGAGAAGATCAAAAGGGATTTCCTCTCGCTCATGTCCCACAAGCTCAAGACCCCGCTCGTGGCCATCACCGGATACACCCCGATGCTCCTGGAGGAGGAAGAGGTGCTCGCCGCCCAGCCCTTTTTCAAGAAAGCGCTCACGGCCATCCACGAGCAGGGGATGCACTTGAAGCTCCTGGTGGAAAAGCTCATCTCTTTCTCCATGGTGGAAGCCCAGGACTTGAAGCTCGAGACCAAACCTTACGAAGTGACCCGGCTCATCGGCGACATCGTCACCGCTATGACCACCTATATCGGGGACCAGAAGGCCAAGGTCGTCCTGGACCCTTCCGTCGCGGGTCTCCCGCCCGTCCATGTGGACTATGACAAATTCAGGGAAGTGATGAAGGGCTTGATCGAGAACGCCATCAAGTTCAATAAGAGCGCGGAAAAAAGGGTGGAGGTCACGGGGCGCAGCATAGGCGCCCGGGTCTATCTTTCCGTCAAGGACAACGGCGTCGGCATCCCGGGGGAGGAATTGGGCAAGATCTTCCAGAAATTCTATCAGATCGAGGAGTCGTTCACGGGGCAGGTCGAAGGCGCGGGCCTGGGACTGGCCCTCGTGAAAAGAATGGTGGAGATGCACGGGGGGAAGGTGTCCGTGGAGTCCAGGATCGGCCAGGGCAGCACGTTCACCGTCGATTTTCCCGCGCAGGCCGCATGAACTGGGATGCCGCCGTTCCCCTGCTCGGTTTCGGCGACTACGCCGAACTTTACGCCGAGGAATCCCGCGGCAGGATGATATCTTTCGAGGACGGCAAGGTGGACGAAGTGGAGAGCGGGGAGTCGTCGGGCCTGGCCCTGCGCTACCTGGAAGGCGAAGAGACGCGGTTCGGCCATGCCGACGGGCTGGATTTCGGGCCGGCGGCAGAGCTGGCCAAAGGGCTCTCGGAAGGGTTGAAAAAGCGGACGGCGCGGGCCCCGTCTAATTCCGTCCAAACGTCGCGCCACGCCATACGCATCGACCCTTTCTCGATCTCTTTGGAGGATAAAGTCCGGCATCTGGCCGATGCCGACCGCGCGGCCCGGAACATTCCGGAGGGTTCCTGCATCCGCCAGGTCTCCCTCACCTACGGGGAAAGATTCAAGCGCATATCCCTGCTGGGGGTGGACGCCAAGGACGGGGCCCGCGCGTCCGTCGAGGAGAGGGTCTACATGGTCTTTTCCGCCACGGTCGTGGCGGAATCAGGGGGGATCCTGCAGACAGCCACGGAAGTGGCCGGGGCTCTCACGGGTTTTGAGTTGTTCGAAAGGTATCCCCCCGCTTCGATCGCGCTCGCGGCGGCCCGGCGCGCGGTCCAGAAACTGAAAGCGCCTCCCGCCCCCACGGGAGAGATGCCGGTCATCCTCGAAGCCCAGGCGGGGGGCACCATGATCCATGAGGCCATCGGCCATTCCCTGGAAGCCGACGCGGTGCAGAAAGGCATCTCCCCGGTCTACAGCGGGAAGATCGGCTCCGTCGTGGCGACGTGGCGAACG
>MGUS01000108.1:0-4540 GCA_001800085.1 Elusimicrobia bacterium RIFCSPLOWO2_01_FULL_60_11
CAGGCTGCCTCCCAACACCACCATCACCGCGGACCAGGAAGTCCAGTTCACCCTCACCGTCAGGGCGGGACCCTAACGCGGACGAACTGAAGCGGGAGAGAGTTGTGTAAAGGAGTCAACACGTGTGAAGACGTTTAAATACGCCTAAGGCGTAATTCCGCAGGCGCGCTGCGCCTTCGCACCAGACACGCACGCCGTTTTGGATGACGGCGAAGGAGGTCACGTAATGTGATGGGTTCTAGGACTCTGTCCGACGACGCTTAGAGCGTTAACGGGTGAGCTCCGGCCTGTCACCAGACAAGCACGGATGAAAGTGCAAATGAGCAAAGAAGAATGAAATGAAACTGAGAGTCGCATCTCTCATGAGTCATCTGTTTAAAAAGGCCTCTTGGATGAGGACGGGGGGACTTTTGTCCCTGGCGTTCCTTTTCGCTTGGGGTCTTGCTCCGCCCTTGCGCGCGAGCGGCAACCCCGCCAACGACTCGGCGGCATTCGTCGTCAAGATCCGGCCGCAGGTGAACTTGAGGCCCGATCCCATCACGGACCTGGACGCCTCGGGCGCCGTCAACGAAGGGGAAGTCCTGCTCCAATGGACCGCCCCGGATTCCGACGGGTTCCCGGGAGTGGGACCGCCCGTCTCGAACTACTATGTCCGCTACGCCACGTTCAGCGTCACGGACCTGGCCGGGGACACCACGGCCTGGTGGACCATGGCTTCCACGACCTATACCACCACCGGGCCTCCGCAGCCGCAAGCCCAGTCGGAATCGGAGATATTGACCGGCTTGGAACCCGGCGCCACGCTCTATTTCGCCATCAAGAGCCGCAGCGTGACCGGAAATGTCTCATTCATCGATATCCTCTCGGAGACCGGACCGCAGGCCAACGCCCTCGTGCCGGACGCCGCCCCGCCGGTGGTGACCGGGCTTTCTCTGGCCGTCTCCAGCCGGACATTGGTCCTCTCATGGACCGCGAGCACGGCCACGGATGTCGCCAACTACCGGATTTATATGGACAGCCAAGAGCCGCAAGATATCTTCATCCCCACGGTCACGGCCCCGTCGGGAACGACCTTCTATGCCTTCAATGACCTGATCTCTGACAATACCTATTATTTCTATGTGACGGCTCTGGACAAAGGCCTGCCTGCCTTCCTGGGCGATGTCCTGGAAAGCGCGCCCTCGAGCGTGGTGAGCGCGGTGCCCGTCTCAACGATCGCGCCGGTCTCTCCCATCCAGGGCTTGATGGCAACGCCGGGCGACCGGCAGGTGGCCCTCGACTGGGACGATTCCACGGACCCCTCCGTGGCGGGATATTTTGTCTACCGCTCGCTCGCGGACATCGGGCCCTTCGCCAAGGTGAATTTGACGGCGCTCACTTCGAGCTACTTCCAAGATACCGGCCTCACCAACGGCGTCACCTATTTCTACGCGCTCACAACGGCGGACGCGGGCGGCACCGAGAGCGTGTTCTCCTCGACGGTCTCGGCGCGGCCCAGAAAATCCGCCGCCGGACGCCCGCAGGAACCCACGGGCGTGTTCGGCGTCTTGAGCTCGACGGGCACCTTCACTTTGAACTGGTCGGCGGTCACCATGGACATCACGCTCTCCACCCGCGTGGAGCTGGCCTCGTACCGGATCTATAAGTCCAGCGCCCTTGAAGGGCCGTTCTACTACCGCGACGCCGTGGCCCCCGACGCGGTCTCCTGGATATCGCCCGACCTGGTCCCGCCCACGGTCTGGTACCTGGTGCGCGCGGTGGACACATCCGACAACGAGTCGGACGATTCGATGCGCGTCGAAACCCTGCCCGTCACCAACATGACCGCCGTCTCCCGGGACGAGACCGTGCGGGTGGTATTCATGGGGGATGACTCCAAAGTCCTGCGCGGAGGGACCAATGGACGCGGCGAAGACCTCCGCATCATCGTCGAAAGGGAAACTTACGAGGAGCAGGGCAATGTGCTGGGCTCCTACGCCATCAAGTCCATCGGCGCGGCCAGCGGCAATGAGTTCAAGGATATGCGTTTCACAAAGCCCACCGTGGGACTCTATTTCCGCTTCAGCAAGGGCTTGAAAGCCCCCTATATCAAGCCCGGCCCCGCCTTCCGCTACGCCGGCAAATCCTTCAAAGACGTCAGCGTCTTCTGGCACAACCAGGTGGAGTTCGTCAAATTCGGCGGAGCGGTCGATGAGGACAGCGGAGTGGTCTCCGTCAAATCGGCCAGCCCTCTCGGCCGCTACCAGGTCCGCCAGGTCCTGCGGGGGACGGAATTCGCCATCACCCAGATCACCCCGCGCAAGATCTTCACGCCCAACGGCGACGGCGTCAACGACGAGATCATCCTCTTCCTGGAAAATCCCAACGACAGCGTCATCTCCCAGGCCCGCATATTCGACCTGACCGGGGCGGAGGTGGCGGACTTCGAGCAGGGCATCGTGGCGGGGGAGATGGGCGTGATATCTCTCAAGTGGAACGGCAAGGACCGCTCCGGCGGCTATGCCCGCAGCGGTGTGTACATCTACCAGATCAAGGCCGACGGAAAGACCTTGAACGGCACCATGGTCGTGGCCAGATAATATCCTGATCCGTAAGGGCGGGTTTAAAACCCGCCCTTACAGTGTGGTTAAAACACCACATATGTAGACATATATCCCCACAAAATACCCATCAAAAACACCCCTAAATCCAACAGTCATAAATAGCTGATTTATCAAGTAATTAAGCCCATCTATTCAATTAGAATGGGCTTTTCTATTTGGCACTGTTATTGCTGTATATATATTTGAGAGCTAAAATGACCCTTAAAAAACTGATCCTAAAAAACATCAAATGGCTCATGGTCTCGGGGTTCCTGGCAAGCACCTACCCCCGGACTTCTCTCTATGCCCCCGACCTTCCGCACTCTAAGAAAAACTCATACTCCGCTTACGACATCGCTTTCTCGACCTCCGCGGGTTATGGCTATTCCTCCCCTTATCAATCCGCGCAGAAAGTGAAGGCGGCCGAGACCTTCGTCCTTCTGGAAACGCCCCGGAAGATCCTGGTCCCCGAAAGCGCCATCCCCGGCAACGCGGTCTTCACCCTTTTGTTCGACAACCCCGCGGCGGACATCGTCACCCAGGCCAAGGTCTATGACTTGAACGGCAGCGAGGTGGCCGACCTCACCGACACGACCGGAGCCGGCAGCAACCCCACCCGCCTCACCTGGGACGGGCGCGACAAGAACGGGTCCATCGTGCGTTCCGGCGTTTACATCTATCAGGTGCAGGCGGGCAATTCGCTCGTCAACGGCACCGTGGTGGTGGCGAGATGAGCCGCTTCCTGCGCTTCCTCGTTCTCGGCCTTCTCCTGGCGCTCAAAGCCACGCCCGCGCACGCCGCGTTCGAAAGCATCGGCGCGGGAGCGCGTCCCATCGGCATGGGGGGCGCCTTCACGGCGGTGTCCGACGACGCCCACGCCATCTATTACAACCCCGCGGGCCTGGCCCAAGTGCGGCGGGGGGAATTCACCGGCGGATACGGCAAGCTTTACGCGGGCTTGAAGGACAACTCCAACCTGGGAAGCGGTTTTGTGGGCGTTGTGCAGCCCATAAAATCCGGCGCTTACGGGACTTTGGGCATGGGCTGGCTCTCCTTGAGCTTGGAGGGCGCTTACCGCGAAGACACCATCGGTTTCTCCTACGGCAAGGAGATCCTCACCGACGGGTTCTTCGTGGGGGGCAGCGGCAAGGTCTTGAAGCGGAACTTCGGCAGCGACATCTACACCCAGGTGGACCCGCTCTTCATCCAGAAGGGCTACAACACCACCAATTTCTCCTTCGACTTCGGCGTCCTCTACCGCCCGAGCGCCAATTACTCCTTCGCTTTCGCCGTCAAGGACCTGAACCAGCCCAATGTGGGCCTGGCCGCTTCCGACAAAGTGCCCTCCGAGATCCGCGGCGGGTTCGCCTACCGCCAGCGCACGCTCCTCTTCGACGCGGAGCTTTCCCGCAAGGACAAGGATACCAACGTGGCTTTGGGGCTGGAAAAGTGGCTGTTCCGCTCCTTCGCCCTGCGCGCGGGCATCGGCGGGGGAGCGCGCAACCGCCGGGAGATCTCCACGGGCATGGGCTACGCGGGCGGAAACTTCTCCCTGGACTACGCTTTCATCTTCCCCCTGGGCGGCATCGAGTCCACCGCCGGCAGCCACCGTTTTTCGCTCACCATCCGCTTTGGCAAGGCGCCCGAACGCGCCCATTGGGAATTCGAAGAGGACGCGCAGGCGATGGAGCGGCTGCTCGAAGAAAAAAGCGCCCAGATCTCCGTGATGGAGCGGGAGATGGAGGACTTGAAGGACCAGAACCGGAGCGGCAAGCTCGAGTCCAACTGGGTGCGCGAGCGCATCAAGAGGCTGGAGGACAAGATCCACGAACAGGAAACGACCGAGATGCAGGACCTGAAGACCCGCGTGTTCCAGTCCAACGTCGAAAGCGAACGGATGCGCCAGAAGGTGCGCGAATTGGAGCAGAGGATCCAGACGCTCTCCACGCAGTCCCAGA